>JANLYO010000286.1:0-1891 GCA_031365665.1 Rhodoferax sp.
TCCAATCGAGATTCAGTCTGGATCATTTAAATATTCCCAACTTGCACCAAACGCTTGATTGAGCGAACTCTTTCAAGCATCCAGTCAGTCTTGGGCCCGTCGATCACAGCGCAAACCACTCGCGCTGCTTTTACTGGGCAGTTTTTTGACAATTGTCTTTGCTTTTTTAAAGCGAAGCCCTCGATTATGCCAAACTATTTCTTGGCCGTCAAGCGCCTTTATCCGGGCAAGCGCAAATACTTGTCTGCCAGCGCAGAAAACCCGGCCATTTGCGGGTCAACGCCAGTTTCATCCAGCAGGATGGCCGCCACCTGCGTGGACAGGCTTTTGGCCAGCCGCGCATCGAGAAACAGCAGGCGCGAACGTCGGGCCAGCATGTCTTCCACGGTGCGGGCGTACTCGTACCGCGCCGCATACCTCACCATAGCCTCGGTCAGGCCACCGGTCAAAACGGCATTGGAACCCGGCAATTTTTGGACTTCAGACTGCTCCGTCCCATAGGAATGCAGGCCAGGTTCCGCGCAAATCGACTGCCAGCCTGCCGCCACCGGCCCGCCTCCGAGCAAGGTCAGGTGCGTCGTCACCCCGCCGTCAACCTGCTTCAACAGAGACTTTTCAAAGCATTTTTCAAGCACATCCTCCGCCATGGCGCGGTAGGTCGTCCATTTGCCGCCGGTCACCGTGATCAGGCCGCTGCGGCTGGCAAGCACGGTGTGCTCCCGGCTCAAGCCTTTGGTGTTGTCCCCGTCATCGTCTTGGGGTTTGACGAGGGGGCGCAGGCCTACCCAGACGCTTTTGACGTCTTGCCGACCCGGCGCACGGCGCAGGTAGCGGGCGGATTCACTCAGAATGAATTCAACCTCTTCCCTGAACGGCTCGGGTTCACGCGCAAGGTCGTTGCGCGGCGTATCGGTGGTGCCCAGGATGACCTTGCCCAGCCACGGCACGGCAAACAGCACGCGGCCATCGGCGGTCTTGGGCACCATCAAGCCTAGGTCCGCCTGCAGGAATTCGCGGTCCACCACCAGGTGAACGCCCTGGCTGGGGGCCACCATGGCTTGGGTCAACCCACGCCCGTCATTCTTGTTGGCCTCGCCGTCTTTCTGGCGCAATTCATCCACCCAAACGCCAGTGGCGTTGATGATGCAGCGGGACTGGATTTTGATTTGCTGGCCCGTTTCAGCGTCTTCACACAGAAGGCCCGCCACTTTGCCGCCGTCATACAACAAGTCCACAGCCTTGCAATAGTTGACGAGCAGCGCCCCCCGGCTGGCCGCCGTGCGCGCCAGCGCCAGCGCCAGCCGCGCATCGTTGAACTGGCCGTCCCAGTACTTGACGCCGCCTTTCAGATCCTTAGGTTGCGCCGTCGGCAAGGCTTTTAGCGTCTGGTCCCGGCTCAGGAATTCCGTCTTGCCCAGCCCGGCCTTGCCGGCCAGCAGGTCATACGCTGTCAGGCCGATGCCATAAAACGGTGTTTCCCACCACTTGTAGGACGGCATGATGAAGGGCAGGGGCTGCGCAAGGTGCGGCGCATTGTTGAGCAACGTGGTGCGCTCATGCAAGGCCTCGCGAACCAGGGAAATATTCCCCTGCGCCAGGTAACGCACCCCGCCATGAACCAGCTTAGTGGCCCGCGACGACGTGCCCTTGGCGAAGTCGTACGATTCGACCAGCACCACGCTGAACCCGCGGGCGGCGGCGTCCAGCGCCACGCCCAGCCCGGTGGCACCACCGCCCACAATGGCAATATCGTACTGACGGGGCTCATTGAGCCGGGCCATCAACGCGGGGCGCGAAGTGGGCGAGGGTTTTTCGTTGTTCATTGAAGCGTTCGTCAAGTCCTGATGCCGGAAGCAAGGGTTTCGGGAATTTACCGCACTTTGCCAAAACC
>JANLYO010000038.1:0-2231 GCA_031365665.1 Rhodoferax sp.
GCCATCGAACTGCCTCATTGCACACGCGCTCAGACCGTCTCAACCGACAAATTGCACGAATTCAAGCGGCAACTTCAAAAATACATTCCAAATCGCGCATCTGGATGCGGTCAAACTACTCTGCCGCCCAGACTCCTAGGCTGTTGTTGGCTTTTGATCGGACTCGCTCCAAGGCCAGCGCTTCATCCAGTGTGGTGCCTTCTTCGTCGTTGAGCAGGGCCTTATAGGCTTCTACCGTGGGGCCATGGCCTTGCAACATCAGCCTTGCAGTGGCCATTGCCTCGTCCAGAAGGCCGCCCGGGTCCGCCACCCGGTTCACCAAACCCCAATCTACAGCCTCCGCTGCGCTGAAAAACCGCCCGGTAAGCGCTAGTTCCTTGGCGCGATGGATGCCTACACGCCGCGCCAAGCGCACCGACCCACCCCAACCCGGCAAAAGGCCGACATGCACGTGTGTGTCGGCAAATCGGGCGGTTGACGCTGCAATCAGCACGTCACAGGCCAATGCAACTTCCAGCCCACCGGTGATGGCCAAGCCGTTGATGGCGCCGATCACGGGGCCCTTGAAGCGCTGCAAGGATGCCACCACATCAAACTCGTAGGCTCCTGCGGCCACCAACCCGGGCGCGGCCCATTCGTCCAGGTCAAGCCCTGCCGTGAACGCGCGACCGGAGCCTGTCAACACCAACACACGCATCTTTGGATCGGCGTCAAGCGAGTCAACCGCGTCGGCAACTTCCTTGCGCATTTGGATCGACAAGGTGTTGAGTTTTTCAGGCCGGTTCAGCGTGATCGTCGCGATGCCTTCGGGCAGGCATTCGACCAGGATGCAGGTGTATGAAGCTGCCATGGCAGAAGCCCTCAGCGCCCTTGAAACACTGGTTTGCGCCGCTCGCCCATCGCCGCAATACCCTCCTTGGCGTCGGCAGTGAGGCTCACCCGCGCCAGCGTGTGAGCCTCATCTTCCAGCTGCGCCTGCGCGAAGGCCGAACCAGCCTTCAAAAACAGCCTCTTGATCTCGCCAAAGGCAAGGGTTGGCCCGGCGGCCAGCTCTTGCGTCAATGCCAGGGCGCTGGCTTGCAATTGGTCTCGGACACGACCTGGTCTACCAGCCCGGCCAGCAACGCTTCGGGCGCTTTGAGCACTTCACCCAACATCACAAATCGTTTGGCGCGGGCCGGCCCCATGCGTGCGGTGAGGGTGACGCTGGAGCCGGAGTCGCAACTGAAACCAATCTTGGCAAAAGCCGAGCCGATGCGTGTTGACTCGCCAGCCACCACCAAATCGGACCCGGCCACAAGCGCGGCGGCCCCGCCCATCGCAAAGCCTTGCACGGCCACCACCACTGGGGCAGGCAGTTGCCACAGCCGCTGCAGGCCCATGTGCAAATCGCCCGTCCAGGCGCGAACCAGCGGCGCCAGGTTGTCACGAACCGGCAAGAAACTCTTCAGGTCGCCGCCGAAGCTGAAATTGTCACCATCGGCCCGCAGCAAAACGCCGCGCAGCCCCGGCGTATCCCACAGTTGCCCGACCATGTTTTTGAAGTCGCGGGCGAAATCGCCATCAATCGGGTTGCCGCGCGCGGGCTGCGCCAGGCTCACAACAGCCAAGCCTTTGTCAATCTCGACGCGCAAAGAAGTGAGTGTCATGAAGGCTCCGGATTCGAGTGAAAAGAAGAAGCCCAGGGCAGGCTTTGGAATATCATACGCTACCGTACCAATTTGAAGGATAACCTCCCATGCTCACCGCGCAGGACGACCTTATCGGCCACCAGTTGCCCACCACGTTCGACCAGATCGACAACAGCGACCCGGCCTGGATGGAGCGCCTTTGGTACACCGGCCACCCGGCGCCTGCGGGTGATGTGATCTTTGACATCGGCCTGGGTTACCACCCCAACCGCAATGTGATGGACACCTTCGCCGGCGTGGCGGTGCCGGGGCGGCAGTGGAACTTTCGCGCATCGCGCCAATTGCGGCCTGATCCTTTGACCACCAGTGTCGGGCCGCTTTCCATCACCGTGGTCGAAGGCTTGCGCCAGCACCGCCTGGTGCTCGGTGAAAACGATTCCGGCATCCGTTTTGAACTGACGTTTCACGGCACGCTGAACCCGCACGAAGAGAAGGCGCATTTGCGCCGCCGCGATGGCCGCGTGACGGAAAACATGGCACGGGGCCAGCAGTTCGGGCGCTACAGCGGCTGGATCGAGTTTGACGGGCGGCGCATCGAGG
>JANLYO010000303.1:0-18435 GCA_031365665.1 Rhodoferax sp.
ACCAGTCCTTGATGACGGACATGTCCAGATCCCAGCCGCTGATCGGCGCCACCAGCTTGTTGACGATGCCGCGCACACGGGGACGGGTAACGACCGGGATGACAACGCGGTTCTCGATCACCAGGTCATTGCAGCGCACCAGCAGGGCGGCACGCTTGACGGGGTCGAATTCGGTGTCAGACGCCTTGAAGGTGGCGTCGTAATCCGCATTGCGCCAGCGGGTGATGTTGCGGCCCTGCCATTTGTTCTCTTTGGTGGCTACCAGCGCCGAGGTGTATTGATCCATAAACAGGCCAGGGTCAGGCTGTGTCATGGTGGTGGTGAACATCTCGATGTCGCAGTAGAACTTGGTGTAGGTGTCGGTGTTGGCCACGTCTGACGAGAAGAACACCGACGCCGTGATGGCCTTGAGCTCAAGTTCAATACCGGCCTTCTGGCAGGCCTGCTTGAAAATCGCCTGCATCTTCTGGCGCGGCGCGTTGATCGAAGTCTGGTAAACGTATTTGAGTTTTTTGCCGTCTTTGGCGCGGATGCCGTCAGAACCCGCCTTCCAGCCCGCCGCTTCGAGAATCTGGCTGGCTTTGGCCACGTCAAACTCGAACTTGTTGCTGGCGGAACGGAATTTGGGCGGGTTGTTCAGGAAGTTGCGCGTGGCCGCGCCGGTGCGTCCGTAGATGTTGTCCTGCACACCCTGACGGTCCAGCAGCAGGTTGAGCGCGTCGCGCACCGCCGGGTCGCTCAAGGTCGGGTGCCTGGTCTTGACGCTGGCGCGCTCGCCGTCCACTTCGGTCCAGGGGTCGGTGGTGTTGAGCAGGACGAACTCGATGTCGCCACAAGGCAGGATGGCGACGCGGCCCTTGCCGCCCTGCTCCAGGCGTTTGAGCACCTCGTCCTCCACCAGCAGGTTCCAGGCGAAGTCGTATTCCCCGGTCTGAAGCACGGCGCGCGCGGCGGACACGGCGTCACCGCCGCCTTTCATTTCAATGGTGTCGAAATACGGCCGGTTGGCTTCGTGGTAATTCATATTGATCTCGCCGCGCACCATGTCGCCCGGCTTGAAATCGACAAACTTGTAAGGTCCTGTGCCGACCGGCTTCAGGTTGGCCGGCGCCTCGCGCGACTTGGCTCCCTTGTAGGCTTCAAACAGGTGCTTCGGAATAATCATGCCTGCCGCCGCGCAGAAAGCTTCAGCCCAGAACGGCTGCGCTTTGGGGTGGGTCACCCGCACGGTGTAGGCATCAAGCTTCTCGACCTTCAAGTTGTTGTAGGTGTTGGACGTGACCGCCGCGGACGCTGGATCTGCCGCGAACTCCGCGGTGAACACCACGTCGTCGGCCGTGAACGGCTTGCCGTCGTGCCAGGTGACATTTCGCTTGAGTTTCCAGGTGATGGTCCTGCCGTCAGCCGAAACACCACCGTTGGCGCGGCTCGGGATTTCCGCCGCAAGGATGGGGATCATCTCGCCGTCGTTGTCAAAACTTGCCAGCGGCTCATAGAAGATACGCGAACCTTCCTGGTCCTTGGTGCCCACCGCGAAATGCGGGTTCAGCAGCGTGGCACCCTGCCACCAAAGCACTTTGAGCGGGCCACCTCCGCCACGTTTGGTCGGCTTATAGGCGGCGGCAATGGGCTGCGCACGGACGACCCCAGAATGGAGCAACATCTGCGCTGCCAGCGGGGCACCCAGGCCATAGCCGATCATGGTGTCGATGAAACCGCGCCGCGACATCTCGCCTGATTTGACCTTGCCCAACAAGCCGCGTATTTCTTTTTCGTTCATCATTCAGCTCCAGGTTTTCCGACGGGCCGACACTGCCAAACGTGCAGCGAGCCGGAATCAGCAGCTTATTTGAAGCTTGCCAACGGTGGCGAGTATGGGAAGCCGGGGGAATAGGGTCAATCAGGGTTTTCCTTTGCACCATCCCGGTTCCCCAGGATGCCCCGTGCAAACCCGGTAGCTGGCATGAATCATGCGAAGCTATGATGCGCACTTGACTCCATGCCCATTTGGCGGGATCATTTTTTCAGGACTTAACTGGAGCTACCTTATGACAATGAAACACATCAAACTTGCTGCTCTGACAGCCACCGTATTGGCAGCCGCCATGGCCCTGCCCGCCCACGCTGGCAAAACCCTGGACGCCATCAAAGCGCGCGGCCAGGTGATTTGTGGCGCCAACACCGGACTGGCCGGTTTTGCTGTGGCGGATTCTTCCGGCAAATGGTCCGGCCTTGATGTGGACGTGTGCAAGGCGCTGGCCGCAGCCGTGCTGGGCGACGCTGAAAAGGTGAAGTATGTGCCCCTGACGGCGCAGCAGCGTTTCACGGCCCTGCAATCCGGTGAAGTAGACGTTTTGGCCCGCAACACCACGTTTTCTTTGACCCGTGACGCATCGCTGGGCCTGCATGCCACGGTTACCAACTTCTATGACGGCCAGGGTTTCATGGTGCCCGTCAAGAGCAAGATCAAAAGCGCCAAACAGCTCAAAGGCCAAACCGTGTGTGTGCAGTCTGGCACCACCACAGAGAAAAATCTGACCGATTACTCCAAAGCCAACAACCTGGCCATCAAACCCGTGGTGTTTGAAAAAGTGGAGGCTGCTACCAGCGCTTATTTTGCAGGCCGCTGCATTGCCTACACGACAGACGCATCCGGCTTGTCTTCGGTTCGCAGCAAGGAAGCCAAAGACCCCAAAGAGCACGTTATTTTGCCGGAACTGATTTCCAAAGAGCCTCTTGGCCCAATGGTTCGCCGCGGTGACGACGAGTGGTTTGCCATCGTCAAATGGGTGATTTACGGCACCATGGAAGCCGAAGAATATGGCGTGACCCAAGCCAACGTGGATCAAATGAAAGCTTCCAGCCAGGACCCGGTGGTGCAACGCCTCTTGGGCGCCGGCAATGAAGACACCGGCAAATTGCTGGGTCTTGAGAAAGACTGGATGGCCAAAGTGATCAAGGCCGTGGGCAACTATGGCGAGAGTTTTGAGCGCAATGTCGGCCCGAACACACCGCTGAACCTGCCCCGTGGCATCAACAACCTGTGGAACAAGGGCGGTCTGATGTACGCCTACCCGGTCCGCTGATCGGACGGCCAGTACCTTTAGCTGAGATCTCAATCACCAACAGGCTGCGGCAGACACATTTGATTGTGCTTTGCCCAGCCTGTTTTTTCATCTCCAACAGATGCCTGGTGGCTCATTGAGCCAGCGCTGCCCCGTATAAAAACAGAGCCCACAGCCATGACGCAAAAAGCCCCTCCCAAAAAGACAAACTGGTCTTGGCGCAGCCAGGCCTTCCGAGGTGTGATCTACCAGGTGATCGCGATTGGCTTGGTGCTCATGGCAGCTTGGTGGCTGGCTACCAACACCATGCACAACATGCAGGTGCGCGGCATTCAAAGTGGCTTTGATTTTCTGAAAAGCCCCGCTGGTTTTGACATCGGCGAAAGCCTCTACGTGTTTGATTCCGCGCAGCCTTATTGGCAGGCATTTTTGGTGGGCCTGACCAATACCCTGCGAGTTGCCATCATCGGCATCATCTTGACGACTATTTTGGGCACCCTTTTGGGTGTGGGGCGCTTCTCACGCAACGCGCTGGTGCGCGGCCTGTGTTATGCCTATGTGGAGTTTTTCCGCAATGTGCCGGTGTTGCTGCAGTTGCTGATGTGGTACCTGCTATTCACTGAAGTGTTGCCTGCAGCGCAAGAGGCTTGGACTTTAGGCCCCCTGTTTTTGAGCAAAGGAGGCTTGAGTTTTCCGGTGCCGGTGTGGGCCACCGGGCATTTATGGGCCCTGTTTGGCCTGATCGCTGGCCTTGTGGTGGCTTTTGTCTACCGTCGCTGGGCTTTCAAACAGTTTGAGGCTACCGGCAAGCTGAGGAGCATGTTTTGGGTGCCGCTGGCCGTGGTAGCGGCATTTGGCGTTTTGGGTTGGCTGGCAGGCGGCGCGCCTTCTTCGTTCAACTCGCCCGTCAAAGGAGATTTCTCCATTGAAAACGGCGGCTCGTTGACGCCGGAGTTTCTGTCGGTGCTGATTGGATTGACGGTGTACACGGCGGCGTTTGTCGCCGAAGTGGTGCGCGCCGGTATCCAGTCGGTGGCGCGCGGCCAGAGTGAGGCGGCGGCGGCATTGGGGCTGGCGCCGGGGCAAACCATGCAGTTGGTGATGCTGCCGCAGGCGCTGCGCGTGATCATCCCGCCCATGACCAACCAGTTTTTGAATTTGACCAAAAACTCCTCGCTGGCCGTGGCCATTGGTTACCCGGACGTGGTCTCGATTGCCAATACGGCCCTGAACCAGACCGGGCGTGCCGTGGAATGCATTGCCATCGTGATGCTGGTCTACCTCACGACCTCCTTGACGACATCGCTGCTGATGAACTGGTACAACACCCGTTCGGCGATCAAAGAACGTTAAATCGGGGCACGACATGACCGCACAAACTTTTCAACCGATTGCCGCGCGCCCCGCGCCGAACCAGAACGCGGGCCCGCTGGCCTGGATCAAGTTCAACCTGTTCAGTAGCTGGATCACCGGCCTGATGACGGTGCTTCTCGGCGGCGCGCTCCTGTATCTGATTCCGCAGTTTCTCAGCTGGGCCATCGTCAGGGCCGCTTGGGCACCCGATTACGACGCCTGCCGTGTCGATGGCGTCGGCGCCTGTTGGGGCGTGGTGGCGGAGAAATACCGCTTCATCCTGTTTGGACGCTACCCGTTTGAGGAGCAATGGCGTCCGCTGGTGGCCACTGTGCTGCTCCTGGGCCTGCTGGTTGGCAGCTGTATGCGCGCGTTCTGGCACGCCTGGCTGGCCATTCTTTGGGTAGCAGTGCTGGCGCTGTTTTTCACCCTGATGTACGGCAATGTTCTGGGGCTCTCCAAGGTCGAAACAGACCGCTGGGGCGGCTTGCCGCTGACCCTGCTGTTGGCCTCCCTGTCGATGGTGATGGCCTTCCCCATCGCCATGGTGATCGCACTGGGGCGACGCTCGAACCTGCCAGCCATCCGCACGGTCTGTACGCTGTATGTCGAGCTGATTCGCGGTGTGCCGCTGATCTCGGTGCTGTTCATGGCCTCGTTCATGTTCCCGCTGTTCATGCCGCAGGGCTGGAGCATCGACGTTTTGATCCGCGTGTTGGTGGGCATCACGTTGTTTGCAGCGGCCTACATGGCCGAAGTGATTCGGGGCGGCCTGCAAGCGATACCCAAAGGGCAGATTGAAGCGGCGGCGACCATTGGGCTCTCATATTGGCAAACCCAGCGCAAGATCGTTTTGCCGCAGGCGCTGGCGATGGTGGTGCCCAGCATCATGAACAATTTCATCGGTTTGTTCAAAGACACGTCGCTGGTCACCATTGTGAGCCTCTACGAACTGACGGGCGCGCTCTCGCTGGCGCTGAACTCCGACGCCAACTGGCGGCCTTTCAAGATTGAAGGCTACCTGTTTATCGCCCTGATCTACTTCGCGTTTTGCTTCTCCATGTCGCGTTACAGCCTGTGGGTTGAGGGGCAAGTCAACAAAGGCAAGGCGCGTTGACGCGCTTTATCCTGCCTTTGGATCATCAATTTAAAAACCTAAAAAAGCATCATGGCTGAACCCATCATCAAGTTTCAAAAACTCAACAAGTGGTACGGCAACAGCTTTCACGTGCTGCGCGACATTGACCTGGACGTGGCGCAGGGTGAACGCATCGTGATTTGCGGCCCTTCGGGCTCTGGCAAGTCAACCCTGATCCGTTGCATCAACCGCCTTGAAGAACACCAGGAGGGGCATCTTTTTGTCGATGGTGTTGAAGTCACCGACGACGTCAACGCGATTGACGATATCCGCAAAAAAGTTGGCATGGTTTTCCAGCAGTTCAACCTGTTCCCACACCTCACTGTGCTGGAAAATCTCACCCTGTCCCCCATGTGGGTAGGCAAGATGCCAAAAAAAGACGCCGAAGAAAAGGCCATGATCCAGCTCAAGCGGGTGCGCATCGCGGAGCAGGCGGGCAAATACCCGCTGCAACTCTCAGGTGGCCAGCAGCAGCGTGTGGCCATTGCGCGGGCCTTGTGCCTCACCCCCAAAATCATGCTGTTTGATGAGCCCACCTCAGCGCTGGATCCTGAGATGATCAAGGAAGTGCTGGACGTGATGGTGGAGATGGCCAGCCACGGCATTACCATGTTGTGCGTCACCCACGAGATGGGGTTTGCAAAAGCCGTGGCCGACCGCGTCATCTTCATGGACCAAGGCCAGATCGTCGAGCAAAACAACCCGCATGACTTTTTCAACAACCCGCAAAACGAACGCAGCAAAGATTTTCTCTCGAAGATTCTGGGCCACTGAAGGAAACACGCGCATGGACGCTGCTCGGCCCGCGTTTTGCAGGCGGTTTCCAACTTGGCTGGCAAGCGCACTTGCGGTATCGCTGCTGGCTTTCTCGCAGGCAGCGCTCGCCGCCTTCCCTGACAAACCGATCAAACTCATCATCGGTTTCCCGGCAGGTGGCCCGCTGGATCAACATGCCCGCCTGTTGACTGACAAACTGCAGGCGGCGCTGGGGCAACCCATCATCGTGGATTACAAGCCGGGCGCGGGCGGCTCGGTGGGCGCTGAATCAGTCGCGAAAAGCCCACCTGACGGTTACACCATCATGCTGGCCAACACCGGCGTGCTGGTGATCAACGGCGCGCTCTACAGCCGCCTGCCTTACAACACGCTCAAAGACTTCTCGCCGCTGGCCCGCACCGCCATGCAGCCTCTGGCCCTGCTGGTGAACAACAACGTGCCCGCCAAATCGCTCAAAGAGTTCATGGACTACAGCCGCAAGAATCCGGGCAAGGTCAACTACGGCTCCGCCGGCAATGGCGGCATCTCGCACCTGGTGCCTGAGATGTTCAAGACGGCCACCGGCCTCTTCATGGTGCATATTCCCTACCGGGGCAGCGCGCCTGCGTTCACCGACCTGATGGGCGGCCAGGTGCAATTCATGGCGGAGAGCATTCCCCAGGCGGCCAACTATCACAAGCAAGGCAAAGTGCGCGCGCTGGCGGTGACCAGCAAAGAGCGTAACCCGGCGCTGCCAGATGTGCCTACCGCCATTGAATCCGGCCTGGCGGGTTTTGATGTTGTCGGTTTTTACGGCTTCCTGGCACCTGCGGGCACGCCACCCGATGTCGTCACCCGCTTGAGCGATGCGCTCAAACAAGTGCTCACCAACCCCGATGTGCGCAACCGTATGGTCACCCAAGGCGCCGATCCCGCGTTTTTGGGCAGCGATGAATTTGCCCAGTTCCTGAAAGCCGAAACACCACGTTGGGCAGCGGCTGTGAAGGCGTCTGGCGCCAAGCTGGATTGACACAGCGCACGGCTGCAATGCGGTGTTGAGGCCGGGTTGTGAATCCGCCGAAAAACCATGTGTTTAAAATATTTAATATCTGATAATTTATATAAGTTAATTTAGATCTCAGATCACATAAATACTGTATATTTTGCTATATTAAATATACAAAAATTGATTTATATTTAGTCTATTTTTATATATTATTCTTAATTTTACGTAGTTTTTTTGCTCTTCAGCGCTAGCCAGATGCAAAAACTCTGGTTACATCACTTGCACCTCATCCGTCAAATGTGAACGGCCCACGCCTTACGATGAATTCCTCTTCGAAAGGAATCCCATTGGCCATTCAATCCCCCTTCTTCAATAAACGCGACAACGACACCGCCGTCGGTCGCGCGCCCTCACCCCCTGGCGCGGCGGCTTACCCCAACACCCCCGCCCCGCAAGCCTACGCAGCACCACAAACGGCCTCGGCCAGCAACCCGGCGGGCCACTTGAGCACCCCCGCCCTAACGCCCCCCGCCAGCGCAGCGCCTGCCAAGGAAAGCGCCAGCAAACTCACGGTCGGCCCCAACATCAAACTCAAGGGCGTCGAGATCACCGACTGCGACACCCTGGTCGTCGAGGGCACGGTCGAGGCGACGATGGATTCTCGCCTGATGCAGATCAGCGAGCAAGGCGCGTTCAAAGGCTCGGCAGAGATTGACATCGCCGAGATCCACGGCGCGTTTGACGGCAACCTCACCGTGCGCAAGAAGCTGGTGATTTTTGCCACCGGGCGCGTCACCGGCAAAGTCCGTTACGGCAAGGTGGCCATCGAAGAAGGCGGCCAGTTGTCGGGCGAGATCCAGTTTGGCTTGGCAGCGCCGGCCAAACCCGTGGCCATGAAGCCGGATTTGCAGGTGATCGCCTGAAACCGGTGGCGCGGGGAACTTTGGCGGATTTATACTGTCCACCTCACCATGCGCCACCTGATCCTCGTCCTCATGATCGCCCTGTTGCCTTTGCGCACCTGGGCGGGTGACCTGATGGCGATTGACATGGCGTCGGGCGCGCTGGCGGCGTCTGCCTCGGCCTCGGATCATGCGGCTGCCGCAGGCGATGCAGCCGCAGCCCATCACCAGATGACTACAGCCAGCGAATGTGAAGGCCATGCCGGCACATCGCCAACAGAGTCGGCAGCGCAAGCCCATTGCAAGACCTGCGTCACCTGCCAGATTTGCCACAGCGTGGTGATCCTGACGCAAGCGCCTGTCGTCATGCCACCCGTGCTGGCACCTCCGGCGTCAGCCATTGGCGCCCCCCGCTTCGCCAGCGCCGAACGTGCGCTCAGCCAAAAACCCCCCATCGCCTGAAGCCCTAGCCTTAGTTCGTCCGAAATCCGGCATTTCTGATTCCTTTGCCCGGTTTTGAACGCAGGTTCATGGTTTTCGCAAGCGCCCTCGCGGCGCCTTGTGAAGGGTTCAGGAGATTGTTTTGAAACCAGCTCTCTGGCGCGTTTGCGCCCCGGTTTGTGCCCCCGTTTGTGCTCCATTGCGCGGCGCTTTGTTTGCAGCCTTGTTGGCAGCTTTGCCGCCGCTTGTGATTCTGCTGCCGCACACAGCGCTCGCGCAAAGCGCCGTCACTGACCCCGCCGCGCCGGTGCCGCCGGTGGTCTACCAATCGGTGTTTGCTGACACGCCCCAGGGGGTGGAAATGCAGACCACCGACTGGAAAAAGGCCAACGCCGAGGTCGGCCAGTTCCGGCGCGGCCACGTGGACATTTTGAAGTGGGAAGAAGCCAACCCGCCGACCAACCCGCAAATCACACCCCCTGCCAAAACGCCGTCAAAACCCGGTACACCCGGTGGCACTCCGGCCACGCCTGCGGGCGCGGGCGCAGGCGCAGGCATGCACAAACATTGAGGATGGCCATGACCCATAACATCCAAATCCGCATCCAAACTCGCATCTCTACATTTTCAAGGCGTGCTGCCCTTGTGCTGGCGCTGATCACGGTCACCGGCTGCGCCACCCTGTCGCCCGCTGGCGGCCTGGCCGACGTGCAGCAGTTGACCCAGGGCAAAACAGCTGACGCCAACGTGGCGCTGGTCACGGATCCGAAGGCCAGCGACGCCCTGGTGGCAGAGCTGCTCAAAAGCCCCATCACCGCCGAGTCCGCCGTGCGCATTGCGGTGCTCAACAACCCCGGCCTGCAATCGTCGCTGGCGACCTTGGGCGTCAGCGACGCAGACCGCGTGCAGATGGGCCGCCTGCCCAACCCGCATTTCTCCATTGGGCGCTTTTATGAAGGCGAAAAGCTGGAAATTGAACGCGTGCTGCGATTTGACGTGATCGGCTTGTTGACTTTGCCCTGGAAGGCGAAATGGCAAGGCCAGCAACACGAGCTGGCCAAACTGCAGGCCGCGCAGGACGTGGTCAATCTGGCGGCCAACACCCGCAAAGCCTGGATCAGCGCCGTGGCAGCGCAGCAAACCGCCCTTTACATGCGCGACGTGAAAGACGCCGCAGAGGCTGGGGCCGAGCTGGCCCGGCGCATGGCGCGGGTTGGCAACTGGAGCCGCCTGGAGCAGGCCCGCGAGCAGGTGTTTCTGGCCGACGCCACGGCACAACTGGCCCGGGCCGAGCAAGCCAACTTCAGCGAGCGCGAAAAGCTCATCCGCCTGATGGGTTTGTGGGGGGCGCAAATCAATTTCACGCTGGCTGAACGCCTGCCGGATTTGCCCAAGGCCGTCACCGAAATGGCCGACGTTGAAACCCGCGCGCTGCGCGAGCGCCTGGATGTGCGCTCGGCCATGGCTGAATCCGGCTACGTGGCGGACCAGTTGGGCTTCAAGCAGGCGATGGGTTTCATGAATGGCCTGACCCTGGGCTACACCCACAACACCATTTTTGACAACGCCGCGCAATCTCGGGAAACGCGTCATGGCTGGGAGCTTGAATTGCCTTTGCCGGTTTTTGACTGGGGCGGCGCGCGCAACGCCCGCGCCAAAGCCCTGTATTTGCAGTCCGCCGCGCGCGTGCGCGACACTGCCGTGAAGGCCCGTTCGGAAGCCCGTGAGGCGTATCACGGCTACCGCACGGCCTATGACCTGGCGCGCCACTACCGCGACGAGGTCGTTCCGCTGCGCAAGTTCATCAACGACGAGTTGGTGCTGCGTTACAACGGCATGTTGGCCAGCGTGTGGAATGTGCTGGCCGACACCCGCGCCCACGTGATGAGCATCAACAGCGCCATCGAAGCGCAGCGTGACTTCTGGCTGGCCGAGGCCGATTTGCAAACCACGCTGACAGGCAGTTCCGCAGGCGCTTTGGGCAGCATGAAAACCAGCGCAGGCGGCACGGGCGGCGAAGCTGCCGCCAGCCACTAGAACCATCACCGACAAACCACCATGAACCGACGCAACTTCTTCAACGGCGCCAGCGCCGCCACCCTGACCGGCATTGCCGCCGCTGTGGCAGCCACCAGCGTGAGCCGCGCCGCCCTGGCCGCCCTGCCCGAGCTGGTGACGATGGCCAAGCCCGACACCGCGCCGCCACTGATCCCGCCCACGGGCCGGCCCTACAACCCGGTTGTCACCTTGAACGGCTGGACGCTGCCCTGGCGCACGAACAACAACGTCAAGGAATTCCACTTGGTGGCCGAGCCTGTAGTGCGCGAAATCGCACCGGGTATGAAAGCCACGCTGTGGGGTTACAACGGCCAGAGCCCTGGCCCGACCATCGAGGTCGTGGAAGGCGACCGCGTGCGCCTGTTCGTCACCAACAAGCTGCCGGAGCACACCACCATCCACTGGCACGGCCAGCGCCTGCCCAATGGCATGGACGGTGTGGGCGGTTTGAACCAAAAACAGATTCCGGTGGGCAAAACCTTTGTCTACGAATTTGTGGCGCGCCGCCCCGGCACTTTCATGTACCACCCGCACGCCGACGAGATGACACAAATGGCCATGGGCATGATGGGTTTCTGGGTGACCCATCCCAAGACAAAACACCCGCTCATTGACGAAGTCCAGCGCGATTTCTGCTTTCTGCTCAACGCCTACGACATCGACCCCGGCAGCACCACGCCCCGGCCCAACACCATGCTGGACCAGAACATCTGGACCTGGAACAGCCGAGCCTTCCCCGGCATCGATTCGCTCAACGTTCGCCTGAATGACAAGGTGCGCATCCGCATCGGCAACCTGACCATGACCAACCATCCGATTCACTTGCATGGGCATGAGTTTCTGGTAACCGGCACCGATGGCGGGCCAACACCCAAGTCCTCCCGCTGGTACGAGGTAACTACCGACGTGGCTGTGGGCCAGATGCGGCAAATCGAGTTTCTGGCTGACGAAGAAGGCGACTGGGCCTTCCACTGCCACAAGAGCCACCACACCATGAACCCCATGGGCCACACCGTGCCCAACATGATTGGCGTAGACCACCGCGGTCTCATCAAAAAAATCCAGAAACTGGTGCCCGACTACATGGTGATGGGCGAACGCGGCATGGCCGACATGGGCGAGATGGAGATGCCCATCCCCGAGCAGACCCTGCCCATGATGACCGGCACCGGCCCCTATGGCCCGGTCGAGATGGGCGGCATGTTCACCACCGTCAAGGTGCGCAAGGAGCAAAAGCCGGGTGATTACAAAGACCCCGGCTGGTTCAAGCAACAACCCGGCACACAAGCCTTTGAATGGACGGGCAGCCTGCCCGAGCCGGCCCGGTTCCAGGCCGAAACCGCCAACAACGGCCTGGTGGCCGGACTGCACAACCCCAACACCGGCGCCGCCGCGACCAAACCCGTCGAGCTCAAGGTGCGCAAGCCCATGGGCAACATGAATCATTGATTTTTAAACGGCAAGGAAAACCATGAAAAAAACCATCCCAACCCTGATCGCCTTGCTGCTCGCCGGCGTCGGCGCCACGGCTTTCGCCCATGGCGACAAAGGCGATGCCAAGAAACCCGCGATGGTCAAAAAAGAGCAAAAGAAATGGGGCATCGCCGGTGACGCCAAAGCCGTGAAGCAGACCGTCACGCTGAGCATGTCCGACTCCATGCGCTTCACCCCCGACAGGATCGACGTGAAGCAGGGCGACACTGTCAAGATTGTGCTTAAAAACACGGGCGCCGTGACGCACGAGTTGGTGATCGGCACCAAAAAGGAACTCGACGAACACGTGGCGCTGATGGCCAAGTTCCCCAACATGGAACATGACGAGCCTTACATGGCCCATGTGGCGCCTGGCAAGACTGGCGAGATCATCTGGACCTTCAACAAGCCCGGCAGCTTTGACTTCGCCTGCCTGATCCCAGGCCATTACCAGGCCGGCATGGTGGGGAAGATCACCGTGGCGGCGGCAGGGAAAAACGATGGCCACTCCACCCACAAACACTGATTTCACCATGCTGCGCAGGCATTGTCTGTCCTCGAAAACGGCAGGTCCCGCGTTTATCAATCGTATTCTTGAAAGGAATGACTCCATGAAACTTATTGCCACTGCGCTTTGCTCCGCCTTGTTGAGCATGCCCTCCCTAGCCCAGACTGCCGCAGCGCCTCAATCAACTTCAGCCACGCCCCAAGCAATGGCGCCAAACGCTGTGCCTGCAAAAGACATGGCAGAAGCCGAGGTGCGGAAAATTGACAGAGATGCCAAAAAGATCACCTTGAAGCATGGCCCCATCAAGAACCTGGACATGCCGGGCATGACGATGGTGTTCCAGGTCAAAGACCTCGCCTTGATCGACAAGCTGGCGGTTGGCGACAAAATCATGTTCACCGCTGAGCAGCAGCAAGGCGCGTTTGTCGTCACTGGGGCGGAAAAGGCGGTGACCAAATGAACGACTGGCTGCCTTGCCTCTATGCGGTCGCCCTGATTGGCGGAACCTCAGTAGCGGCTGCAATCATCGATTTTATGGTCGGCAGAATGCGCGAGCAACTGGCCTTGCTCGAAATGTTTCGCCCGGAGGCATGAACGTTTGCCCAAGCGCGGCGGAATCTTGCCAGTCTGCATCTCTTGCTTGTTTAAAGGCTGGCGTTTGATGTATGTCAATGGAAATCCCAGGAAAACCCCTACATTCAAATCCGGGGCTTTTGACGGCCCCGCCATCCAACAGACTCTGGAGTTCTCCATGACCTATTTTCGAATTCCGGCGCGACCTGGGCTGCTCGTCCTTGCCAACCCTGGAAATGTGACCTGATGGACATGCAATCCAATCCAGGCCAGGATGGCCAAATCCGTCAGGGCCAGATGACGCCGCAAGCTCAAGGCAGTCTGAAAGATCCAGTCTGCGGCATGACGGTGACATCGCAGTCTCGGCACGTGTTTGAACACGAAGGCAAGCCCGTTTATTTTTGCAGCGCAGGCTGCAAGGGGAAGTTTTCAGCAAATCCAGCCAGGTATCTGTCGGTCGCGTCTGATGCAAGTGCGCTCGCTTGGGCACCCGCGCCGATGAAGTTCGAGCCGGTGGCTGCTGGAGCCAGCTACACCTGCCCGATGCACCCCGAAGTGGTTCAAGACCATCCAGGCACCTGTCCGAAGTGCGGCATGGCGTTGGAGCCAGTGATGCCGACACTTGATGAGGACGAGAGCCCCGAACTGCTAGATTTCAAACGGCGTTTCATTTGGACACTGCCACTGACCGTCGTCGTCACCGTCCTCGCCATGGCGGGTCACCGCCTGCTATGGTTCGAGATGGCCACGCAAAGCTGGATCGAACTGGTGCTTAGCTTGCCCATCGTGTTGTGGGCAGGCTGGCCGTTTTTCGTGCGCGGCGCCCAATCGATCGTCAACCGCAGCCCGAACATGTGGACACTGATTGGCCTCGGCACCGGCGCTGCTTTCGTCTACAGCGTGGTTGCCACCGTAGCGCCTCGCGTGTTCCCGACGTCATTCGTGTCGATGGGGCGGGTGGCGGTTTATTTCGAGGCGGCGGTGGTGATCATTTCGCTGACGCTATTGGGTCAAATTCTGGAACTCAAGGCACGTTCGCAAACCTCGGCGGCCATCAAGTCGCTGCTGGGCCTGACACCCAAGACGGCGCGCCGGATCAACGCTGATGGCACCGAGGAGGACGTTGCGCTCACCCATGTACATGTGGGCGACTCGCTGCGGGTGCGCCCCGGCGAAAAAGTGCCGGTTGACGGTGTCGT
Source organism: Rhodoferax sp. (assembly GCA_031365665.1). Taxonomy (GTDB): domain Bacteria; phylum Pseudomonadota; class Gammaproteobacteria; order Burkholderiales; family Burkholderiaceae_C; genus JANYCG01. The sequence continues at coordinate 14,473 of JANLYO010000303.1, forward strand.
GACCGAGGGCAGCAGCGCGGTGGATGAATCGATGCTCACCGGAGAACCCATGCCGGTGACCAAACGTGTGGGTGACAAACTGATTGGCGCGACGATGAACGCCAGTGGCGCATTGGTGATGCGCTCTGAAAAAGTAGGCTCGCAAACGGTGCTGGCCAGCATCGTGCAGATGGTCATCCAGGCGCAGCGCTCCCGGGCGCCAATGCAGCGCATGGCAGACCAGGTGGCGGGTTACTTTGTGGTCTCCGTGGTCGGTGTTGCGCTCTTGACTTTTGTGGTTTGGGGCTTGGTGGGGCCTGAGCCAAGCTGGGTCTACGGCCTGATCAATGCCGTGGCCGTTCTCATCATCGCCTGCCCCTGCGCGCTGGGGCTGGCCACGCCCATGTCCATCATGGTCGCCACCGGCAAGGCGGCGACCCAGGGCGTGTTGTTCCGTGACGCGGCTGCCATCGAAAACTTCCGCAAAGTGGACACACTGATTGTGGACAAGACCGGCACGCTGACCGAAGGCAAACCGAACTTCGACCGCGCGGTGGCTTCGCCGGGTTATGCAGAGGACGAGGTGCTGCGCCTGGCTGCCAGTCTTGACCAGGGCAGCGAACATCCGTTGGCCACCGCCATCGTCAATGCCGCCCGGGAGCGCAAACTGACGCTCGACAAGCCAGATGGATTTGAGTCCAGCACGGGTATTGGAGTGCGTGGCACAGTGGGTGGCAAGGTATTGGCTCTGGGCAACACGGCGCTGATGACCCAATTTGGCGTGGCCGTGGAGCCGCTGAGCGCGCAGGCTGAGGCCTTGCGTGCCTCAGGGGCCAGTGTCATGTTCCTTGCGGTGGATGGCCGAAGCGCTGGTTTGCTGGCCGTGTCGGATCCGATCAAGGCCAGTACGGCAGAGGCTCTGGCCACACTGAAAGCGGCAGGCATCCGCGTGATCATGGCCACCGGCGACGGCCTGACGACGGCCAAAGCAGTCGCCGCCAAGCTGGGCATAGACGAGGTCCACGGTGAAGTCAAACCTGCCGACAAGCTGGAAATGGTGAGCAAGTTGCAGCAGGAGGGCCACATCGTCGCCATGGCCGGTGACGGCATTAACGACGCCCCGGCGCTGGCCAAGGCCGACGTCGGTGTGGCCATGGGCACCGGTACGGATGTAGCGATGAACAGCGCCCAGGTCACCTTGGTCAAAGGTGATCTTCGCGGCATCGCCCAAGCGCGCATCATTTCGCAGGAGACCATTGCCAACATGAAGCAGAACCTGGGCTTCGCTTTTGTCTACAACGCCCTCGGCGTACCCCTGGCGGCTGGCCTGTTGTTCCCGTTCACCGGGTGGCTGCTGTCCCCCATGATCGCCGCGCTGGCGATGAGCCTGAGTTCTGTGTCTGTAATTACCAATGCGCTGCGCCTCAGAGGCGCGCAGCCATCACCGCCCCCGCCCTCCAGCTCACCCTGACTTCACTGATCGCCCTTCATGGATATTTTCGCGCATGCGTTGTGGACTGGTGCCGGTATGGCGCTGGCACGCAGGCGCATGCCAATCGCTCCGCGCACTATGGCACTGACCGTGGGGTTGGCAACAGTGCCCGACCTGTTGCATTTATTGCCAATCATCGGCTGGTGGTTGGGGGGCGACGCCACGTTTGCCGTTGTGCGAGCCTATGCGATCGCCGTGCCAGGCCAGGAACCGGCGCTTCCGCCACTTGTCAATTTGTGGTCCCACCACCTGCACTGCATCACACACAGCGCCGTCGTAGCCAGTGCGGTCACGCTCCTTTCATGGGTGGTGCTGCGCTCACTTTGGATTCCGCTCTTGGGCTGGTGGTCGCACATCGTCATCGATCTGTTCACACATTCGGCGGACTACTACCCGGTACAGGTGCTGTACCCCTTGAGCGACCGCAGCTTCAACGGCCTAGCCTGGAACACGCCATGGTTCCTGCTGCTGAACTACGTCTTGATCGGCGGCGCGATACTGTGGTTACTCATAACCCGTCACGTAGAGCTGCCCGGCCCGGATACGAATCGGAAAGTCTGAAAAGTAGTGCCCGTTACGACATCAACCTACTTGGCCTACGAGAGAAATGATCTAAAAACGTCGTCGCCTGCCCGACATTGAACACTTTATGCCAAAAAGCAAGATTGATTTTCAGGACTCCTCAGAACTGCTCAGATGCCCGGTTTTGAGCCCCGCCGGGCGAATGGATACGGAAACCTGTCAGGTGTCTGCTGCTTTACATCTGGTTGAACCGAATGCCGATGCTCCCCCGCTCACAAATGCTGAATTGGTACAGCTGCAAATTCGTGTGATCGCACTGGAACAACTGGTGACTGTGCTGCTCTCCGAAGCATCTGATCAGCAGCGGGAATTGGTCGTCGAATTGGCAAGCAACATTTTTCCAAAAGCAGGCTTCACCCCGCATAGGCTAACCATCCACGCGGCGGCCCAGATGATTCATCTTTCCAGACGGGCCAGCCTTTTCGAAGCCGAGTCTCCAAATGAACCAACATGCTCCTAACCCCAAGGTCGTGCTGAATAGGTGCCTTCAATGCAGCGGTTTGGAGTGTTGCCGGCACTTGTTAAGCGCAGCCCCGCTGCAGCCAATGCGTAGGTATGTCGGGCAATTTGCTTGCTTTCCTGCGACGCGATAACCCGCACCTCGCAACGCGAAGCAGCGCCGTTGACCGGATTGTCGGCGGACTGGTTCCGGCCTTCGTCAAGATTGACGCCAATCCAGGACAAGCGGCTGCAGATGGCAGAGCGCACCTGCGCGTCGTTTTCTCCAATGCCTCCACTGAAAACAAGCAGATCAATACCATCCAATACGGCGATCATGGCCGCGATTTGTTTGCCAACCGAATAACAAAATATCTGGATCGCAAGCCGTACATCTGCGTTTTCCGCAACAGCCTCATGCAGATGCCGCATATCGCTGCTGATGCCAGAAATCCCCAGCAAGCCGGACTGCTGATCAATCAGCTCAGCGAGCATGGCTGTGTCAAACTTCTTTTCACGCAGAAGGTAGAGCAAAACACCCGGATCAAGATCGCCTGCGCGAGTGCCCATGATCACCCCCCCGGTGGGTGTCAATCCCATGCTGGTGTCGATGGATTTTCCGCATTTGACCGCCGTTACGCTGGCGCCATTTCCGAGGTGGGCGATGACCACACGGTCAGGAACAACAGGCCCGAGGTGATGCAGGATCGATTCGACGGAAAGGCCATGAAACCCATACCGCTGGATGCCCTCCAGTTGCAGTTCCCTGGGAATGGGCAGCACGCGAGCCACGTCTGGCAGGCCAGCGTGAAAGCTGGTGTCGAAACACGCCACTTGGGGCACCCCGGGAAAGCGCTCTTGGGCAAGGCGAATGAACGATAGCGCTGCTGGCATATGCAGGGGTGCAAAAGCGACCGCCGCTTCAAGCTGCCGCACCACCGAAGCGTCGATCAGGCAATGCTGGCGCAACGCCGGTCCGCCATGCACCAAGCGATGCCCTATGGCGGCGGGTGCCGGCGCTTTTGACTTGGCCAGAAGTTTTGCAACACCGGCAACTGCTTCGTCCGCATTGCTCGCAGAAATGGTGTCCGAGAGCAACTCTTCGGCCCGCGACGCCGCCACCCGGTACAAGCCGAATTTGAAGGAAGAAGAGCCGCTGTTCAGCGCCAGCACAATCATCGTGCTTGTCCTTTCCAGCACCAGTCTTTGACTTCGGGCATGTCGTCGCCATGCTCGCTGATGTAGAGTTTGTGGCGCTCCATGGTGGTCCAGTAACGGGCGGTTTCGGCATCGACCAAGTGCGCGTAGCGTGGAATCCTGTTGATCGCATCGAGCGCCAGTTGGTAGCGGTCAAGGTTGTTCAAGACAACCATGTCAAAGGCAGTGGTGGTGGTGCCTTCCTCCTGGTAGCCGCGGACGTGGATGTTGTCGTGGTTGTGGCGGCGGTAAGTGAGTTTGTGAACAATGGCGGG
>JANLYO010000015.1:0-5527 GCA_031365665.1 Rhodoferax sp.
GACAGCGACGAGCGGCTGGTCGGATTTGGAACCAACGAGATGCTGGACGGCAAGGGCGGCACTGACGTGCTGGACGGTGCAGGCGGCCAAAACACCTATCTTTTCGGGCGGGGCGATGGCGCTGACCGGGTGGTTTTCAGCGACTCTTCCGCCATTGGCACGCTGGCCTTCAAGGACGGCGTGTCCGCTGCCGACGTGCTGGTGCGCCGGGTGGGCAGCAATGCGGTGTTTTCCATCAAGGGCACGGCGGATTCGATCACCTTTGACAACGCCTTCCCCATTTACCACCAGGATGGCTCCGCATTGCAGTTCATGGCAGGCGTGAGCTTTCCGGACGGCACCACCTGGACGCCGGCGCAGATCGACCAGATGGCCATGCAAGGCACGGCGGGCGACGACATCATCCGCGATGTGCCTTCGTCCAGCGAAACCACCTTGGCCGGCGGCGCGGGCAATGACCTGATTCGAGACATGCGTGAGACATTGAGTTTTGGGACTGCGAACGCCGCATCGAAGTGCAAATGCAGTCAACGGGGCAAACCGAATACTACCAACAATGTAGCATTGTGTGCACACTCCGTAGGGGCTTTAGGTCGAATTATCAGACATAAAGAACTTGATAAAAGTTTTTCAGAGATTTCAATGGGCCTGCAAAGACGGGGCAACTTTAAGGTTCATTGCGCAAAACTGCCTTGAACCTATTTCGGTGGCACGTAACCATCCTGATGCTTAAACATAATTCCATTCTGACAACTATGAATTCAGCAATTCAAAACAAACAGAAACTTCTGCACTCGAAACTGTGGAAATGGATTTGGACATTTCTGCTGCTTTTTTTAGGAGCCGCGTTCACCTGGAGCAGGTTCGGATTCCCGTACTCCGTGGCCGAAGCCGCATTTCTTTCAAACTTAGCAAAAGCATCAGCGAGTGACGCGCAGCGGATTGACTTGGCGGTTTTGATGTCGGGCAAGTGGGAGATGGTTTGTGAAAGCAATGGATATGACGAGCCACTTTTCGTGAAGAAATACAACAAATCGTTTCCAGTGGCAGGGCAATCACAAGATGGCGCTTGGGGGTTGATTTTTATTGAACCCAATGGCGCGTACACGTCCGCTTCGAGCTCGTGTGGCAAGGGAACACATATCATTTTCTCAATTGAGCGATGCTTGCCACGTGAAAAAGCCCTTTTAAATAGAGAATCAAAATCGGGATTATGTGAAAAATTCGTGTCCGCTCGCTTCTGAAATTTTGCGTCATTCAATTGCTCAAGGAAATAAAAATGGATTTCAATAGAACGTTGTATGCCATTGCTACATTCCGTACTTCCGAAGGAGCCATCCAGGAAGCTTTGGCCTCAACCATGCCAGGCAGAGAAGACGGTCCAGCCGACGCTTACCGGCACATTTTATTGGCAGCAGAGTTGACCAGAAGATTTGGTGAAGATCGGGCGCAAGTTATTTTGGATGCACACGAAACAACAGGCAACCTTGGTGGTCAATCACCCGCGGCCGAGGCAATGGATAAACGCAACAACGAAATTGGTGTCGAGTTGGGTCGGGGCGCCTCGAGCTGGAACGATGTCGTCAGTCGTGCGAGAGGCGAGTTTTCTGACACAGGGCGGGCAACCTGGTTACCGCCGTCACAATGGAAATTGAACCCGCTAGACGGCAGCAACAACCGAATTCCGACTGGTGATCCCCGGCTCAATTGGCCTGTGCGTTGGCCCGTGGACGGTAAACCATTTCCGCAAGTCAATTACTCACCGGAAAGCGGCAATTATGTCGACAAGCCTTTTGATCCGTTTGTTGGACTGAAATCCCTCAGCCCAGGCATTTACTTAGCTATCCAGGCAGGACTCGCCTGGTACCTCCGCCGAGACCCCCTAATCCTGGACCTGGACGGCGATGGAATTGAACTCACGGCTTCATCGTCATCAGTCCTCTTCGACCACAATGCCGACGGCCTAAAGACGGGATCGCAGTGGGCCAAAGCCGACGACGGCATGCTGGTGCGCGACTTGAACGGCAATGGCCTCATAGATTCAGGCCGAGAACTCTTCGGCGACCAGACCATGCTGCCCAATGGCAGTCTTGCAATCAACGGCTTCCAGGCGCTGGCTGCGCTGGACAAAGACGCCAATGGAATTGCCGACGGCGTGTTCGATGCCAACGATGTCGCCTACTCTGAGCTGAAGGTCTGGCGCGACTTGAACCAAGACGGCGTGTCACAGTCCAACGAGCTTCTAGGTCTCGCAGAATCTGGTGTTTCTGCTATCAATTTGGTACAAACGCCCACTCAAACTGCGCAAGGCAAATCCACCTTCACCAAGACAGTCTCCGGTGTTGACACCAATGGCAACCCGGTGACTACGACGAGCACCCAGACGGTGCAAAACGTCAACCTGACCAGCAACACCTTCTACCGCGCCTTCAGCGACGACCCGGCCATCACCCCACAAGCCGCGCAATTGCCGCAAATGCAAGGCGCAGGCCTGGTGCGGGATTTGCGGGAGGCGATGAGCCTGGGCACTGTGCAGTCCACCGCGCTGCAAACGAGCTTGGAAGTTTTCAAAGGCGCAACAAGCGCCAAAGCCCGCCAATCCCAGGCCGATGCCATCGTCCAGGCTTGGGCCAACACCAGCGGCCTGCCTGACGCGCTGGCCCGCAACCCCATCCTCCCAGCCTCTGCGGGCCTGGCCAACTGGTACGTCAGCAGCCCGGGCCAGGCTATTGCCAACTTTGCCCAGAGCAACCCGGCGCTGTACCAGCAGCTCACCCTGCTGGAGCGCTTCAATGGGCAGGCCATCTTGGAGCGGTATGCGCACCTTGTGGCCGCCAACTACTATGACCCCGCGCAGCACCGCTATTTCGGCTACACCTACTATGCCGTCAGCATCGAAGGCCAACGCCTGGCCTTCTTCCAGAGCGCTTATGACAGCCTGAAGGCCAGTACCTACCAGAGTTTGTATCTGCAAACGGCGGGCAAAGCGCTGCTGGATCAAGTCGAACTGGTGATTGACGACAAAGGCTTGAGGCTGGGCTTTGATGAGCCCGAATTAAAGCGCAGATGCATAAGGTCAGGGAAATCTTTTGCAACCAAAAAGGTAGTAGTCAACGTAAGTTTCACAGTAACTAAATGCCGATTTATTCAGCCAAAGCGCGTTCCGAAGGGTCTTTGGAGAAATTTTGCAGGATTGAATTGCTCGAACTTGAATTCCAGCCAGAATCTCAACACCGAGATTTTTGACACATTTGTTCAAACCGGCTGTGCCACATCTAAATTTGCATGATCGAGAAACTTAATATGGCATTCACAAACGAATTTATATCACCCGAAGATTTTGCTAAATACGATATCGGAGGGATTATCAAAAAAATTAAAGGCATTAACTCCCCCGCGATCACTCAAGAGGATGTCTTGGGTTGGACTATAGACCGATCAAGAAATATTTTTCTGCTTTACGTCACTGCGTATGGCCAATTTGAAGATCGACATGTAGAAACTTATGCGCTGTGGTGGGATGGTGCGGTGATCGAAGTCGATTTACAAACGATGGACGGGTCGAGGTCTGATCGCAACAGTACGCATGTAATTTTGGAATTGCACAGTTCAACTTTTCCAACAGGATTTTCTATTGAACACAAACGGGTTTTTGATGTTCTGAAGGAGGCAAGAATTTGCCACGGATCCACAGGCGTATTTGGTCAATTGAAAAACTACACAATCGAATTCAAGTTTTAACTTGGGAGCAAAAATGACAATTTCAGCAGCACAAGCCAATCAACTCCTTATCAATGAACCGGCGGAATTCGCCAGCGCCAGCGCGCTTCGAAACTTGGTCAGCCAGCTTTCGACCGAAGCTCCTGGAAATGTGACCATAACCTACAGTGGAGCTGTAGCAGATGGTATTTGGAGCGGCGACGTTATCAAATGGCTCAAGGCCAATAGCCCAGACGCAAGGCTAATTGACAACACTGAGTTGGCAAAGTTTCTTGAAGGAAACCTCTTAAAAAATCAGGTCAATGCAGTCTTTGGTAGCGATTCTGCCATTCGGGGCACGCCCGCTAACGATTTTCTTATCGGCAACCCAAAAACCAGCCTTTGGGCCATTGGCTCCGGCAACTTCATAGATGGTGCTGAGGGCTCGGTACGTTCAATAGCACCATTTGCAGACCCCTCGAGAGTGTGGTCGCAAACAGAGTTCCAAAGGTTTCTTGAAAGTCCTAAAGTTACTGACAACTGGGGCGTCTCCCGCGAGAAGTTGGTAGGTTTTCGAGATTCGTTAATCCGCATCGGTGTGGAGCCTGGCGATGCGTTAAGTGCAACTCGCGATCTGACGACTTTCATTTCACGGGCCAAAATGGGAGCAATCCAGTACACCACTGATGCCGCTGGGAAAATCAATTGGGTTGATACTTCCAAACTGCTGGGGGATTCGGCCAGTGTCAAGCCAGTGCCTGCGGATGCCATTCCTGGAAAATTTGGCGACGCAATGGGGCCTTTGTCCAAGTCGGAGGCCGGCAGCCTTGGAGGATTGAGCGGCGCACTAAATGCTGCTGGCAACAATCAATCGTTTTGGAAAGCAGTCGGTGTCACAGAGGCTGGATTAGGAGTAATTGGGGCGTTTGCTCTTGGATTTACCGCAGCCAGCGCTGCGATTGCTGCCAAAGAAGCGCTGGACAACGGCGACCCAGTAACCGCACAAACCATCATCCGCGATTGGAGTTTGGGCACGGTGGGTGCCATGGCTGCGGGCGGGTTTGCGTTTACTGGAACAGTATGGCTATTGGCCCCATTGGCAGTGCTGGGGCCGCTGGGCATAGGCGCAGCTCTGCTCGGAGCATTAGGTACAAGTTTGCTTGCTGCGTACTGGGGCCATAAGGCAGGCGTCGGATTTGGTGAGTCCATCAGTAACGCTGTCAATGCCGGCTTGAACTGGTTCCTCCGCCGAGACCCCCTAATCCTAGACCTGGACGGCGATGGAATTGAACTCACAGCTTCATCGTCATCAGTCCTCTTCGACCACAACGCAGACGGCATCAAGACGGGATCGCAGTGGGCCAAGAGTGACGACGGCATGCTCGTTCGCGACCTCAACGGCAATGGAACGATTGATTCAGGCCGAGAACTCTTCGGCGACCAGACCCTGCTGCCCAATGGCAGTCTTGCAATCAACGGCTTCCAGGCCCTCTCTGCCCTGGACAAAGACGCCAATGGAGTTGCAGACGGCATCTTCAACGCCAATGACGTCGCCTACGCCGACCTCAAAGTCTGGCGAGACCTCAACCAAGACGGCGTGTCCCAGTCAAATGAACTGCTGGGTCTCGCAGAATATGGCGTATCTGCTATCAATTTAACGCTGTCTGCCACCCAAGTTACCCAAGGTAAATCGACCTTCACCAAAACAGTTTCAGGTGTCGATGCCAACGGCAACCCAGTCAGCTTCAGCACCGAGCAGACGGTGCAGAACGTCAATTTCACGCAGAACGCCTTCTACCGGGAGTTTTCAGACAACCCGGTGGTGACA
>JANLYO010000060.1:0-53629 GCA_031365665.1 Rhodoferax sp.
GTCCACTGCGCCCTGCACGGTGATCAGCGGCACGTTGCCACGGCGCGCGGCCACGCTGGTGTAACGCGTGGCCGTGCAGGGGTCGTCTTTGTGGTGGATGAAGAGTTGCGGCACGCTGGTTTTTGACCAGTCAAACCGCGCCATCGGGACGCCGTGGGCATCGGCCCGGCGCGATGGGTCGGTCATGGTGGCAGTGTGGATGGCGCCGTCGATCTTGCCTTCGAGCGCCGCTGCCAGGAAAGAGGTGGACACGGTGCCATAACTCGTTCCCGCCACATACACCTGGCGCGCGCCCCATTTCTCCCGGATGGCGGCGACGGCCTCGGCCACGTCGGCCACATGTTGATCCGAGGTGCGATAGAGGTCGCCGCACTGGTTCCATTGGTCAACGGGGCAATCCACCGCCACGGTAAACACTTGTTCGGTGTTGAGAAAACGCCGTGCCCGGATCAAGAAGTTGCCGTTCATGCCGTAGACGAGCGCGCCACTTTCTTCACGCAATTTGAGAATGCCGGGGTAACCGGCAAACAGCAGCACCGCGATGGTCGCAGAGGTACCTGTGCGCCGGTTCACCAGCAGGTTGAGATCCACCCCGCGTTTCAGCGCCACGCGGTGCAGGGATTCGCTGAGACCTTCGTTGGCAACGCTGCTTTGGGCGTGGCTGGGCTCAGCCAGCAGCAACACCATTGCCAAACCTAGCCCAAGCCTTGGCGCCCAAGTGTTTAGATCAGACTTTCGCATGGTGGGATCGGGGTTGTGTTCATCGGGCACAGCATACCGCTGGCGGCAGGGTGCTTCAAGCTGCGCAAATCGCCGCATCATTCCAACTCCAAATCATTCGTGAAGCAGGCGTGCCGACGAAGACAGTGCAACGACGTTTACGGAAGATTTGGAATTGGAACTACACCTCGCGCCACATATGCAGCTTGCTCACAAACCCGTCGGACAGCGCGACCGCCAGGGGCTCCAGCCCGAACTCAACAAAGCCGCAGCCCCGGTACAGGGCCTGTGCCACCCCATTGCCCTGGGTGACCGTCAGTTGCACCAGGCGAACACCGGGCCGGTTGCGCGCCTCGTTTAAAGCCGCATCGACCAACTGCTTGCCCAACTTATGCCCACGAAACTGCGCCTGAACCACCATGCCAAACAAGTTGGCTTTGTGCCGTACTTTGTCACGGGTTTCAAACGACAGCCCCGCCACCCCGGCCAAGACCTCGCCAATCCAGGCACCGATCACCAGTTCACGGGCGGGTGCGCCTGGGACATCTGCCGCCAGCCGAGCCGCCCAAAACTCGGTCGGCAACTGCTCGCGCTCAGCCACGCTGGACGTGAAGGCCTCTGGATACAAACCATAGGCTTCCAGCATAAGCGCACGGTAGGCCCGCGCGTCGCTCGGCACGAGTCTGCGCAGGCTCGCGCCGGGCAGATTCATGGGCAGGGGCCGCGGCGGTGTTTCCATTTGACCCAAGAGTACTTGTGTGGGTGATTGAGTTTCAGCCCCGGTAGGTGGCATAAGCCGCATCGACCCCGGCACCCCGCGTGAACTTGTGCCCCTCGGCAGCGAGCACGATTTCCAGCGCCGCCAGCGTTTGCAGCACGGCGTCGGGCCGCGCGTTGTAGCCCATTGCGCCAATGCGCCAGACTTTGCCGGCCAGGGGGCCGAAGCTGGTGCCAATTTCGACATTGAAGTCGTTGAGCAATGCCGCGCGAAGTTTGTCACCGTTGATGCCCTCAGGCACATAAACGCCGGTCACATTGGGCATCTTGTTGGCCTGGTCGCCATAGAGCCTCAGCTTCATGCCGGCCACGCCGGCCACCACGGCCTTTGAAGCCGCACTGTGCCGGGCGTACACGTTTTGCAAACCTTCCTGCACGAAGATGCGGGCGCATTCACGCGCGCCGTACAGCATGGTGGTGGCTTCGGTGTGGTGGTTCAGGCCGGCGTCGCTCCAGTAGTCCATGATCATTGCCACGTCCATGTAGTTGCTGGCGATGCGGCTGCCCTGGCCGGGCAGGTAGCCAGCCGGGCGCAGGCCTTCTTCGATGTGGCGGCGCCGGTAGATGGCTTTGGCCATGGCGTCTGAAAGCGTGATGGGTGAAGCGCCTGACGGCCCGGCCAGGCATTTCTGCAATCCGGCGGTAACGGCATCAACGGCCCAAGCGTCCACCGGCAGCGGGGTGCCACCGCAGGATGCCGTGGCGTCCACCTGCAACATCGCGCCGTAGCGGTGGCACAAAGCGCCCAGGCCTTCGAGCGGCTGTAGCATGGTGGTGGAGGTGTCGCCCTGACAAACAGCAACCAGTTTGGGCGAGAAGGATTGGAGTGCGGCCTCAATCTGCGCCAGGTCAAACACCGTGCCCCACTCGGCCTGGATCACTTGAACTTTGGCGCTGCAACGCTGGGCAATTTCGTCCAGCAACTGGCCAAAGCGGCCAAAACTGCAGACGAGCACCTTGTCACCCGGCTCGACGGCGGACATCATCACCATCTCAATGGCGGAACGGGCGGTGCCGTCCAAAATCAAGGTCCAGTCGTTTAGGGTTTCAAAAAATGCGCGGTACAGCGCCATGGTTTCACGCATCATGCGGCGGAATTGCGGGTCAAACTGTCCCAGCAGTTGCGAGGACATGGCTTTGAGCACCCGAGGGTCGGCGTTGATGGGGCCGGGGCCCATCAACAGGCGCGGGGCGGGGTTGAGTTCGTCAAAGGCCGAGGCGGCGTTGGCCAGCGGTGACAATTTGGGCAGTTGCATAGGGGGCCGTTTTCAGCGCGGTTTCGTGAACAGGGTTTCAAGGCACCCACGGTGCGGGTTGCCGTACATCGAAGTATGATAGCAAAGTGTATACAAAAGTGTTCAAGGTTTGAATCATTCCATGGCCTCTTCGACTTCTCTTTTTTCTGCTGCTTTCATCCATCCCAACCTTTACAAGGATTCGGTGGCGCTGATGCGCACCGCTCAGGCTTTGTTGGCCCTGCCAGACGTGGTCAACGCCACGCTGCAAATGGGTAACCCGGCGAACAAGGAAATCCTGCAAGAGGCCGGGCTGCTGGCAGATGCCGTCAAAGACGCCGGCCCCAGCGACATCATGGTGGTGGTGCAGGCGCGCACGCAAGCGGCCTGTGATGCGGCAGTGGCGGCCTCAAAACTGAACCTGGCCGGGCAAGAGAAAGCCGCGCCAGCCGCAGGCGGCTTGGGCGGTGTGGGCGGCAGCGAGCTTGTTGCGCCGCGCACCGTGGGCATGGGCCGCGCGCAATTGCCCAGCGCCAACCTGGTGCAAATTTCAGTGCCCGGCATTTATGCCGCCGCCGAGGCACTGAAGGCCGTCAAACAAGGGCTGAACGTCTTCATGTTCAGTGACAACGTGCCTCTGGCACAGGAAATCATCATCAAACAGGAGGCTCAACAACGCGGTGTGCTCGTGATGGGGCCGGACTGCGGCACGGCCATCATTGGCGGTGTGCCGCTGGGTTTTGCCAACCACGTGCGCAAAGGTTCGATCGGACTGGTCGCAGCCTCTGGCACGGGTTTACAAGAGGTGACCACGCAGATTCACCGCATGGGCAGCGGCGTCAGCCACGCGATTGGCACCGGCGGGCGCGACGTGTACGCTGAAGTGGGTGGCGCGACCATGTTGCAGGGCATTGCGCTGCTGGCGCAGGACGCGTCAACCAAAGTCATTGCCATCGTCTCCAAGCCGCCTTCGCCGGAAGTCACCGAGAAAGTCATGGCGGCTTTGATCGCGGCCGCAAAACCGGCTGTGGTGCTGTTTTTGGGCAGCAGGCTGAAATCTCCGGCCAGGCACATCCGCGTTGTCCATACGCTGGTGGACTGCGCCGCTGTTGCACACCGCCTTGCCGGAGGGCGCAAAACGGTGGCGCAGGCTTATGCTTTGCCGCGCAAACCGGCTTTTGCAAAGTCGCAGAAATTCCTGCGCGCGCTGTATTCAGGCGGTACCTATGCGGCCGAGGCGCAGATTCTCTGGGCTGCCGCCGGTTTGCAGGTGTGGTCCAACGTGCCGGTAGACAAAGCCCTGGCATTGGCCAACCCGCGCCAGGCCAGCTTCGGCCATACCGCGCTGGACTTGGGTGACGACGAATTCACCGTGGGCCGTCCGCACCCGATGATCGACCAGGCGGCCCGCATTGAGCGCTTGAAGAAGGAAGCCGCAGACCCTTCGGTGCGGGCGATCATGCTGGATGTGGTGATTGGCTGGGGGGCGCATGCGGACCCGGCTTCCGAGCTGGCGGCCGCGGTTGTCAAGGCGAAGGTGGTTGCGGCCCGTGGCAAGCGGCATCTGGCCGTGATTGGCTTTGTCTGTGGCACCGAGCTGGACCCCCAGGTTCTGGCGCGGCAAGAAGCCACCCTGCGCGCTGCGGGCATGGTGCTGGCAGGCAACAGCGCCAACGCCGCCTGGCTGGCCGGGGAGTGGGTGAAGTGACGAGTCGCACAGGCGCGGAAATGAGCAGTCGCACCGGTGCGACGACCCCTGAGCCCAAGCGAAAACGCATGGTCAAGCGGGTTCAAAAAAGCGCGCTCAAACGCGTCGTGGTCGCCTTGGGCGGCAACGCCGCTTACCCACCCACCATTCGCGGCACTGCCGACGAGCAGCTCGAACTGATGCGCGAAGTCTGCGGCCACTTCGTCGAGATCATCAAGGCAGGCTGGCAACTGGTGCTGACGCATGGCAACGGGCCGGTGGTTGGCAACATCCTGTACCGCATGGCGCGCACCGCCGACGAATTGCCGCCCATGCCGATGGATGTCTGCGTGGCGCACTCGCAGGGCGGCATGGGCTACATGTTGCAGCAGAGTTTTGCCAATGTGCTGCACGACCACGGCATGAACGCGGTGGTGACCTGCGTGATCACCGAAGTCGAGGTCGATGCGAACGACCCGGCGTTTCAAAACCCGACCAAACCGGTGGGAAAGTTTTTCAAGGAAGCTGACGCGAAGAAACTGGCGCGCACGTCGGGCTGGTTTTTTGCGGAAGACTCGGGCCGCGGCTGGCGCCGCATGGTGGCCAGCCCCAAGCCGCGCAAGATTCTGGACTTGCCGACCATCGACGCCTTGCTGGAGGCCGGGGTGATTCCGATAGCCTGTGGCGGTGGCGGCGTGCCGGTGATCGTCACCCCTGAGGGGCATTTGAAGGGTGTGGCCGCCGTCATCGACAAAGACCTCACCAGCGCCATGCTGGCCGCGCACCTGCACGCCGACGCGCTGATCATGCTCACCGGGGTAGAGCGCGTCGCGCTGGATTTCAACAAACCCACGCAGCGCTGGCTGGACCACATGACGCTGGACGAAGCGCGGCAACACGCGACCGACGGGCAGTTTCCGCCCGGCAGCATGGGTCCAAAAATCGACGCTGCCATCACCTACCTGCAGGAGTCGCCCGAGGCCAACCGCGAGGGCGTGGTCATCATCACCTCGCTTGAAAAGGCTTTTGACGCGCTGATGGGCCGTGCTGGCACCCACATCACCATGGGGAAGAAGGCCAGGTGATGCCAATGCAGCAAGCAAGCCAAAGCGCCAACTCGGCCGCTTTCCAGGCGATACCGGGCTTCGAGTCAACGTCGTACGCCTACCTGGGTGGGCGCATTGTGTGGACAGGCCAAGGCGACAGCGCATCTGCCGTGACCGACCACCCCCGCAATGCTCTTCGCGCCTGGCAGCCCGAAGAGGTCACGTTTGAGGCTGGGCGGCTCGGGCGGGGTGCGCGCATGGCCCGCCGGCTTTTCGAAGGCGGCGCAAGCGCTGCCATCCGGCCAGCGGGCCTGACGTCGTGGCTGGTGGGGGAGGTTTTGCCTTTTCCGCTGGCGCCTGCCACAGCGCGATTTGACGCGGTCCGCGATGCCATGGCCTGCCAGGACTTTCGTGCCTTTGAGGCTGCCGCAATGCGTGTACTGGGCTTAGGCCACGGGCTCACACCGAGCGGCGACGATTTTGTGGGCGGTATTCTGTTTGCGCTGAACAGCGCGCCAGTTCCGGCCTGGCGCACGGACTTGCCGGTCTTGAAGTCCCGGCTGCGCGCCGCTGCAAAAACAGCCACCAACGTGATCAGCGCCGCCTTGCTCGACGACCTGATGGACGGCGCGAGTTACCGCGCCCTGCACGAAACCATGGCCGCGTTGGACAGCGAAAATGCTATGAAAATAGAAGCTGCTTGCAACCTATTATTCAGGCTTGGCGCTTCATCTGGCTCAGACATTCTGGCGGGTGTGTTGCTCGCACTGGCCCCGGCAAATCCCTGTTGACCCCTTTCACCCGCTCTCACCATGACCTTGTCTTCCAACCAACTTCTGACGCAGGCCCCCGCCGTGCTGAACATCGGCATCGACGGCTTCAACACCAGCGTCACCGCCAACGGTGGCACACTCGCCAACCTGCAGTGGCAGCCACCCGGCAACGCCGACCCGGCGCTGGCCTGGCAACTCGCCCGTCTGATGGGCGACGCCCGCATTGAGGCTGCCAATGCCGAGGCAACAAAACGCATCATCAACGCCCGCCCTATGTGGGAAGACGTCCCCCTGCGCGCCGACGGCGTCTGGCCTGACATGAAAGGCGCGCGCCTGCTGCTGCACGCAGGCCCGCCGGTGCAATGGGCCGACATGTGCGGCCCCATGCACGGCGCGATGATCGGCGCCGTGTTGTACGAGGGCTGGGCCGACACACCCGAGAAGGCGCGCAAGATGCTGGCCGACGGTGAGGTCGAATTCGCCCAATGCCACGACTTTGATTCGGTCGGCCCGATGACGGGCATCATCAGCGCGTCGATGCCACTCATCAAGGTGCGCGAAACCAGCAACGGCAACATCGCCTACACCAACATCAACGAGGGCATTGGCCGCTGCCTGCGTTTCGGCGCCAACGGGCCGGACGTGATCCAGAAGCTCAAATGGTTTGAAGCGGTACTGGCGCCCGTGCTCAAGGCTGCGGTGCGCCACAACTTTGACAAGACCGACGGCATTGACCTGAAGGCCATCCAGTCGCAGGCCCTGCTGATGGGCGACGAAGTGCACAGCCGCAACGCAGCCTCCACCGCGCTGTTTTTCATGACGCTGGCGGTTCCGCTGGCCGCTGTGGACACTAGCCGCGCCACGCTGACGCGCGACCACATCCACCAGACGCTGGACTTCCTGTCCAAAAACTCGCAGTTCTTCCTGAACTTCTCCATGGTCTCGTGCAAGGCCATCATGGATGCTGCGCACAACATCCCGTTTAGCACGGTGGTCACCGCCACCGCGCGCAATGGCACCGAGACTGGCCTGCGGGTCAGCGGCATGCGCAAAGAGTGGTTCACTGCCAAATCCGATCTGCCCAAGGGCCTGTACTTTCCCGGCTTCAAGCAGGAAGACGCTTGCCCCGACATTGGCGACAGCGCCATCACCGAAACCGCCGGTTTTGGCGGCTGCTCCTTCGCCGCCTCGCCCGCGCTCACGCTGCTGGCCGGCGGCACCGTGGGCGACGCCGTGCGCTACAGCCGCGAGATGTACGAGATCACCGTCACCAAAAACCCGGCGCTCTCGTTGCCCGCGCTCGATTTTGCGGGCGCGCCCTGCGGCATTGATGTGCGCAAGGTGGTGGACACCGGCATCCGCCCGCTGGTCACCACCGGCATCGCGCACAAAGAGGCCGGCATTGGCCAGATTGGTGCCGGCGTGGTGCGAGTGCCGATGGACGCGTATGTGAAAGCGCTCAGCGCCATTGCCAACAAATTTCTGGAAGATTGAATTCATGCGCCAAACATTGACATCTCCCCGCGGCATGGTGACCGCGCCGCACCACCTGGCAGCCAACAGTGCCTCATCCGTCCTGCGCGAAGGCGGCAACGCCATCGAAGCCATGGTGGCGGCTGCGGCAACGATTGCCGTGGTCTACCCGCACATGAACTCGATTGGCGGCGACGGTTTCTGGATCATTTCCGAGCCGGGCAAGGAGCCCGTCGCCATTGACGCCTGTGGCCGTGCAGCGGGTCTGGCGACCACTGATTTTTACAAAAGCCAAGGCCTGCAGGCGATACCGGGGCGCGGCCCCCTGGCGGCGTTGACGGTGGCCGGCGCCATTTCGGGCTGGCAGGAAGCGCTGACGCATTCCACCCGCATGGGCGGCACGCTGCCCGTGTCGCGCCTGTTGCAGGACGCGATCTGGTACGCGTTGCAGGGCGCGCCGGTCACGCAAAGCCAGGTCAACTTCACGACCAAGTTTTTGCCGGAGCTGGGCCATCAACCGGGCTTTGCCACACAATTTTTGAACGGCTCAGACATTCCAACCGTCAATACGCTGCGCAAATACCCTGCGCTGGGCCGCACTTTGCAAACGCTGGCTGACAAAGGCCTGAACGACTATTACCGGGGGAGTGTGGCTGCTGCGATTGGCGCGGAGCACGAGCGCCTGGGCGGCCCGCTGCGCCTGGCTGATTTGCACGCGCACCGCGCGTCGTCAGTGAAGCCGCTGTCTGTCAAGGTCACGGGCGCCACACTGTACAACATGAAGCCGCCCACGCAGGGCCTGGCGTCGCTGATGATCCTGGCCATTTTTGACCGGCTGCGGCTGTGCCACAACATCAAAGAGGCTGACGGCTTTGAGTATCTGCACGCCATCGTCGAGGCCACCAAACAGGCTTTCAAGGTGCGCAACCGGCATGTGGCCGACCCGGCCACTATGGCCGAGCGAGGCGTGCGCCCCGAGCAATTCCTGACCGACGCCTTCATCGACCAGTGTGTTGCGGCTGTTGACATGAAAAAGGCGCTTGAGTGGCCAGAGAAGCCCATCCATGGCGACACCATCTGGATGGGCACAGCCGACAGCGCGGGCCGCATGGTGAGCTACATCCAGAGTGTGTATTGGGAGTTCGGTTCGGGCGTGGTGCTGCAAGACACCGGCATCGTCTGGCAAAACCGGGGCTCCAGCTTTCAGCTCGAGCCGACCTCGCACATTGCGCTCGCGCCACACAAAAAACCCTTCCACACGCTCAACCCGGCGCATGCGCGTTTTGACGATGGCCGCCACATGGTCTACGGCAACATGGGCGGCGACGGCCAGCCGCAAAGCCAATCGGCGGTGTTCAGCCGTTACGCGATGTTCGGCCAAACCCTGCAGGCAGCGGTAAGCGCGCCACGCTGGCTGCTGGGCAAAACCTGGGGGCAGGAGACCACCACGCTGAAGTTTGAAAACCGCTTTGACCCGGCTGCGATGCAGGCGCTCAAGGCCGCAGGCCACGACGTGGAAGTGCTCAACGACTACAACGACACCATGGGCCACGCCGGTGCCATCGTGCGCCAGCCCGATGGCCTGTATTTGGGCGCTGCGGACCCGCGCAGTGATGGGGTGATTGCGGCATACTGACCACTGGCGAAAGCCGTCGCAGCCCAAAGCCCATCAGGCCGGCAAGGAAGTCAAGCCCGTGGCGCGTTGCACCTCAATCCGGATCTCTTCAGTGAGCCGCGACTTGAGTTCAGAGAACATGGGCGTGGTCTTCACGGAATAGTGACGCGGGTGTTCAATGGGCACCGGCAGGTCGCATTTGATCCGGCCTGGCCTTGCGCTCATCACCATCACACGGCTGCCCATGAAGATGGCCTCGTCAATGTCGTGTGTCACAAACAGCACCGTCTTGCGCTCAGCCTCCCAAATGCCCGCCAACAGCTCTTGCATCAGCTCACGGGTCTGGTGGTCCAGCGCACCAAAGGGTTCATCCATCAGCAGGATGCGCGGGTTGTTGGCCAAGGCACGCGCCAGCGCTGTGCGTTGCTGCATGCCACCTGAAAGCTGCTTGGGAAAGTGGTTGCCAAAATCCTTCAGGCCGACCTTGGCCAGGAACTGGCGCGCGATGTCCTGCTGCTCAGACAGTTTCAAGCCTTTTTCGCGCAAACCAAAGCAAACGTTTTGCAACACTGTCAGCCAGGGAAAGAGCGTGTAGCTCTGGAACACCATGCCCCGGTCAGGCCCGGGGCCGCTAACCAAACGACCGTCCAGCGTGATGCGCCCCGTGGTGGGCGTGTCCAACCCTGCAACCATGCGCAGCAGCGTACTCTTGCCGCAACCCGAGGGGCCCAGGATGGTGATGAAGTCGTTTTCGGCCACCGTCAGATCGGTGGCTTGCAAGGCAACCGTGCCACCGCTGACACCGGGGAAGGTTTTTGAAATCTGAGAAATTTCGAGGATGTTCACAGCCGTGCCCAAGGAAAAAGTTTGCGATTGAAGCCCTTGAATGCGTAGTCGCTCGCCAAGCCTATGAGGCCTATCACAATGATGCCGAAGATGATCTGGTCGGTGGCAAGCAGCGCCTGGCTATCGGTGATCATGTGGCCAATGCCGCTGGATGCACCAATCAGTTCGGCCACGATCACATAAGTCCAGGCCCAGCCCAGCACCATGCGCAGCGTCTCTGCAATCTCGGGCGCGCTGCTAGGCATTAGCACACGGGTGACGATGCCACGGTCGCTCGCGCCCAGCGTGTAGGCGGCCTCCACCAAGTCCCTTCGCGTGTTGCCAACGCTCACCGCAATCATCAGCACCAACTGAAAAAAGCTGCCAATGAAGATCAAGCTGAGTTTCTGCGCTTCACCAATGCCGGCCCAAAGAATAAGCAGCGGAATAAAGGCAGACGCCGGCAAGTAACGGGCGAAACTCACAAAGGGCTCAAAGAACGCTTCAATCGGTTTGTAGGCGCCCATGAGAACGCCTAACGGCACGGCCAAAGCTGTGGCAATAAGGAAGCCGCCCAGCACCCGCCACACGGTCATGCCAATGTCTTTGATGAAACCCTGGTTCACCAACAAGTCATAACCGGAGCGCACCATCGTCAGAGGGTCGGCCAGAAAATTCTTGGGCACCCAGCCACTGAAAGTGACCGCCGACCACAGCGCAAAAAACAAGATGAAGAAGCTCACTCCCAGCACCACCCGGGTGCCGGGACTCACAGGTTGCAGCGGTCGCATGCGCTACTTGAGAAAACGGGTGTCTGCAAGTTTGCTCATGTCTGGCAAGGCTTTGATGATGCCGGCTTCGAGGAGCAAGTCGGCCGCCTCCTTGCTGAACTGCGCGTGCTCGCCGGCAAAGAATTTCTGATTGGCAGCACGATCCTGCCAGCGCAGGTATTTTTGGCTGGCCTCGAACTGCTCGCCAGTCTGTTTGACGTCGGCGCCCATGATTTCGAAGCTCTTCTTTGGCTCTTTGGCGACCATTTCGACTGCCTCGAAATAGCCGTCAGCCAGCGCCTTGGCGGCCTTGGGGTTGTCAGCAAGGAACTTTGGCGTGCAGCCAAAGGTGTCCATCACCATGGGGTAGTCCAACGTGGTGGCGATGATTTTGCCCGCCTCGGGCTTGGCGCGCACGGCGCCCAGGTAGGGCTCGTAGGTCATGGCGGCGTCTACGCCATCGGTGCCGGCAATCATGGCGTTGGCTGCTGCCTGGGGTGACAGGTTGATGACCTTCACGTCCTTGATGCTCAGCCCGTTTTTCTTCAGCATCCAGGCCAATCCAAAGTAGGGCGCAGTGCCTGGCGCATCGGCAGCGACGGTTTTGCCTTTGAGGTCACTGATTTTGGTGATGCCGGATTTGACGACCATGCCGTCAGCGCCAAAGCTCTTGTCCAATTGAAAGATTTGAGTGGTGGCCACGCCTGCCGCATTCCAACCAATCCAGGTTTCTACGGTGGTGGCCGCGCATTGCGCATCACCCGAGGCCAGCACCAAGTGCCGGTCTTTTTGAGGCACTTTTTTGATGGTGACATCCAAGCCCAGTTTTTTGTAAATGCCTGTCTCTTTGGCCAAGGTGAGAGGCGCAAAGCCGGTCCAACCTGAGATGGCAATCACCACCTTGGTTTCTTGGGCAACAGCGGCACTGGTGCAAAGGGCCACAACGGCCAGAGTTAACAAGGTTTTATTCATGGTGCAAGACTTTCTTTAAAGAAGTGGTGAAGGGAACGAAACACAATCATGACAGAGCTTGGACACTGCAAGAAGGCGGAAATGGGGTCGTTAACCCTCAACCCACAACAAGGGCAAATCGCCCAACGTTCGCAGCGCACGCGCCAAAGAGCCGTCACGGACCAACGCTGTGGCATTTTCAATGTCGGGGGCCAGGTAGCGATCTTGAGAGATGTCGGGCACGACGCTGCGAAGTAGGGCGTGAGCGGCTTCCAGCACTGCGGAGCTTCGAAGCGGCCGCAAAAATTCGATGCCTTGCCCCGCCGCCATGAACTCGATGCCTAGGATGTGGGCGGTATTGCTGATCATGCTTTGCAGGCGGCGCGCGGCGAAGGTGGCCATCGACACATGGTCTTCCTGGTTGGCGCTGGTGGGCAGGCTGTCCACGCTGGCGGGGTGGGCCAGCGATTTGTTTTCAGACGCCAGCGCCGCAGCCGTGACATGCGCAATCATGAAGCCGCTGTTGAGGCCGGCATCTGCTGTCAGGAACGCGGGCAGGCGTGACACACTGCTGTCGATCAACATGGCGATGCGCCGCTCGGCAATGGCGCCTACTTCGGCGATCGCCAGCGCCATTCCGTCTGCCGCCAGTGCCACAGGCTCAGCGTGGAAATTGCCGCCCGACACCATGAGGCCGTCGTCTGCAAACACCAAGGGGTTGTCAGTCACAGCATTGGCTTCGCGCACCAGCACTTTGGCGGCATGGCGCAACTGATCCAGACAGGCTCCCACCACCTGGGGCTGGCAGCGCAGGCAATAGGGGTCTTGCACCCGGTCGTCACCCTCCAGATGGGAGTTGCGGATGGCACTGCCTTTGAGCAAGGCGCGGTAGTACTGCGCCACATCGATCTGCCCCGGCTGTCCACGCACAGCGTGAATCCGTGGGTCAAACGGACCGTCGCTACCACGCGCCGCATCGATGGTGAGCGCGCCAATCACCAACGCGGCTTCCAATACAGGCTCGAAACTCAGCAGGGCATGTAAGGCCAATGCTGTTGAAACTTGAGTGCCATTGATTAACGCCAAGCCTTCTTTGGCACCCAGCGTCAAAGGCGCAATACCGGCGGCTTGCAACGCGGCCAAGGCTGGCGTCCGCTGGCCTTTTACCAACATCTCACCTTCGCCGATCAATGCCAAGGTCATGTGCGCCAACGGTGCCAAATCGCCCGAAGCTCCGACAGAGCCTTGCGATGGCACATAGGGCACCAGTCCTGCGTTATGCACGGCCAGCAAGGTGTCCACCACCACTTCGCGCACGCCGGAATAGCCGCGCGCCAGGCTGGCCGCCTTGGTAGCCAGCACCAGGCGCACAACGCCAGGGGCAAGCGGCTCGCCAACACCCACGCTATGCGAGCGAATCAGGTTAAGTTGCAAGGTCGCCAACTGGGTTTTGCTGATGCGCTGGTTGGCCAGCTTGCCAAATCCGGTGTTGACGCCGTAAACCGGAGCGTTGCCATCTGCTGCGCGTTGCACCACTTGTTGGCTGGCGCGAATGGCCTCACGGCTTGCATCTGGCAGCGTGAGCTGCCGCACGCCGCTGTGAACCGCCTGCAATTGATCCAAGGTGAGCTGGCCTGCGTTGATTTGCATGAAGGGCAATGTTTGCAAAGTCATCACCCTCTTACATCGCTTGCATTGGAAGGTTTAGCTGGTTGTCCCGGGCGCTTTTTATTGCGGCGTCATAGCCTGCATCGGCGTGTCGCATTACGCCAGTGGCCGGGTCGTTAAACAATACCCGCCCCAACCTATCTGCGGCCTGTGGCGTTCCGTCAGCCACAATCACGACGCCCGAGTGCTGCGAGTAGCCCATGCCCACGCCACCGCCATGGTGCAGACTGACCCAGGTCGCACCACTGGCGGTGTTGAGCAAGGCATTGAGCAGCGGCCAGTCGCTTACCGCATCGCTGCCGTCCATCATGCCTTCGGTTTCGCGGTTGGGCGAAGCAACTGAGCCGCTGTCAAGGTGATCCCGGCCAATCACGATGGGCGCTTTAAGCTCACCTGTTCGCACCATCTCGTTAAAGGCCAGGCCTGCGACATGACGCTCGCCCAAACCAATCCAGCAAATGCGCGCAGGCAGGCCCTGGAAAGCAATGCGCTCGCCCGCCATGCCAAGCCAGCGGTGCAGTCCGGCATTGTTGGGGAAAAGTTCTTTCATTTTTGCGTCAGTCTTGAGAATGTCCTGTGGGTCGCCGCTCAGTGCCACCCAGCGGAACGGGCCGACGCCTCGGCAGAACAAAGGGCGCACATAGGCCGGCACAAAGCCAGGGTAGTCAAACGCGTTGACCACACCAAAGTCTTTGGCCACTTGGCGCAAGTTGTTTCCATAATCCACCGTGGGGATGCCCATCGAATGAAATTCCAGCATGGCTCGCACGTGCTCGGCACATGACTCCCCTGCGGCTTGCGCCAACGCCGCATGTTGGGACGCGTCGTTTTGCGCATTCTTCCATTGGCCGACTGTCCACCCGCGCGGCAGGTAGCCATTGATGATGTCGTGGGCCGATGTCTGATCCGTCACGATGTCCGGGCGCAAGCCGCCTGACTTGGCGCGGCGTACAAGCTCGGGCAACACCTCAGCCGCATTGCCGCACAAGCCGATTGACACAGCTTCCTTCTGCGACGTGTGGTGGGCAATCATCTGGAGCGCCTCATCCAGCGTCGCCGCCTGCTTGTCCAAGTAGCGAGTGCGCAGGCGAAAGTCGATGCTGCTTTGCTGGCACTCAATATTGAGCGAACAGGCCCCCGCAAAAGTGGCGGCCAAAGGCTGCGCACCCCCCATGCCGCCCAATCCCGCCGTCAGAATCCAGCGGCCCTCTAGACTGCCGCCATAGTGCTGGCACCCCGCCTCTACAAATGTTTCGTAGGTGCCCTGCACGATGCCTTGCGAGCCGATGTAAATCCAACTGCCTGCTGTCATTTGGCCGTACATCATCAGTCCGGCCCGGTCGAGCTGGTTGAAGTGCTCCCAGGTAGCCCATTTCGGCACCAAGTTGGAGTTGGCCAACAGCACCCGCGGCGCGTCGGCATGGGTACGGAAAACGCCAACCGGTTTCCCGGACTGCACCAACAAGGTCTCGTCGGCCTTGAGGCGTTTCAAGCAGTCCAAGATGGCATCAAAACAGGGCCAATTGCGGGCCGCCTTGCCAATGCCGCCGTACACGACCAGCGCATCAGGGTTCTCGGCGACGTCAGGGTCAAGGTTGTTCTGAAGCATGCGGTAGGCGGCTTCTATTTGCCAGTTGGCACAGGTCAGCTTGCTGCCAATCGGCGCTCTCACAGGACGGGCCTGGCTGGCAAAAAATGGTGTGTTGGACAGGTCTGACATAGCGTCTTTGCTTGAGTGGGTTTTTGGCCGGGGTTGAATTGAAATGGGAGCCCAATGGAAGAATGATAGTTGTCTATACAACTTTGTGAACGGGTAAAAACCCTGGTATGTTTTGGCAAATTCTGCTTTTGTTGTCTATACAACTTCAAAACTATCAATTACCATTGCCGCCTCCTTTCGCTTTACCCACATGACCCTCGCATTTGCCCACACCAAAAGTTTGCCGGCGATGCCTGCCGCTGCAACGCCCGCCTACGAACAAATCAAGACCTTTGTCAAGGCGAAAATAACAATGGGTGAGTGGCGCTCAGGCGATGCCGTGCCCAGTGAGTCAGTCTTGCAGCAGCTCTTTGGCATCAGCCGCATGACTGTCAGCCGCGCCCTGCGAGAGCTCGTCGTTGAAGGCGTGGTAACCCGAATTCAGGGCTCCGGCACCGTGGTGGCGCAGTTGAATCGAATCGTCAGCACCTTGGAATTTCGCGACATCCACGAGGAAATCGTGGCGCGCGGGCATGTGCATTCAGCCAAAGTGATCTTGGTTGAAAGCCTCAAGGCCAACGCTTCTTTGGCGCAAACCATGAGACTTCGCTTGGGGGCCAAAGTGTTTCACTCGGTTCTCATCCATTTTGAAAACGGCGCACCCATCCAGTTTGAAGACCGTCTGGTCAACCCTTCAGTCGCGCCCAACTATCTGAGCGTTGACTTTGAACAAACCACACCGACGCATTACCTGTTGGAACATGCCCCGCTGACAGAGGCCAACTATTCAATTGAAGCCTGCGCGCCCTCGGTGCAAGAGGCTAAGTGCCTCAAATTGAAGCCGAATGAGGCATGTTTGGTGATGACGCGTTGCACGGTGAGCGGCGCTCACGTCGCAAGCCTTGCGCGCTTGGTTTATCCTGGCCAGCGTTACAGCTTCAACGGAAAGTTTCAACTGTGAATTGGCGGGTCGTTGAGTTGGAAAACATGCCGCCCACGCCCTGGAAGAATGGTGGCGGCACGACCCGTGAACTGGCCCTGTGGCCGTCGGCGGACAACTGGGTTTGGCGCATGTCGGTGGCAGAAGTGGCGCAAAGCGGGCCGTTCTCCCGCTTTGAGGGTGTTGACCGTTGGTTTGCAGTTTTGGAGGGCGACGGCGTGGCGCTTTCAACGAACGGCACGTGGCACCCGCTCACCGCCAATTCGGCGCCGTTTAACTTTGATGGCGGCCTGGCAACCAACTGCGATCTTTTGGGCGGCGCTACCCGCGACTTCAACCTCATGACGCGCCGTGGCACCGCACAGGCACACTTGGCACGCCTCAGCGGTAACTGCTCGCTGACGCTTGAAGCTTCAGAAATAATAGCAATATATTCAATTTCAGAGGGAGCCAATGTGCGATTCAATACGGCGACCATAGATTGCATGCCCCACCGTCTCATATGGCGGCTGGTTGAAGCGCCCGCGTTCGTGGAGATTGATTCAGACCACGCCTTGGTGATTCGCATTACATTGACAAGGGCAGCCAAGCGCGACGCCGCAAGCAAAACAGGGGAATATGTGTGAGCCTCCAACTCTGGACAAATTGCCGCGTGGCCACTTTGCAGGCCAATGCCAGCCAGGCTTACGGCCTGATTGAAGACGCCGCATTGGCCGTTGAAGGCGGCAACATCGCCTGGGTTGGGCTCCGTGTGGAGCTGCCCGCCAGCTTGCGGGCTCGCCTCTTGTCGGAACCCCATGCCGCCGAACATAACGGCGCTGGCGCACTCATCACGCCCGGTTTGATTGACTGCCACACCCATCTCGTCTACGGCGGCGACCGGGCCCATGAATTCGAGATGCGGCTCAAAGGCGCAAGCTACGAAGCAATAGCCGCCGGCGGCGGTGGCATTGTGTCTACCGTCAAGGCCACGCGTGCCGCCAGCTTTGACGATCTGTACAAAGCGGGCCTGTGCCGGCTGAAGCAGCTGATGGCCGAAGGCGTGACGACGATAGAGATCAAGTCTGGCTATGGCCTCGCACTGGCGCCTGAGCGCAAAGCGCTGACGGTGGCGCGTGTTTTGGGCCAGCAGCAGCGCGTCGACGTGCGCACGACATTTTTGGGCGCGCATGCCGTGCCCCCCGAATTTTCCGGCCGCAGCGGCGACTATCTGGCAGAGGTATTGCGGATATTGCCGGTTCTGCATGCCGAAGGACTGGTCGACGCTGTCGATGCTTTCTGCGAACACATTGCCTTCAGTCCGGCGCAAATACGCCAGGTGTTTGAAGCGGCGCGGGCGCTGGGCCTTCCCGTCAAGTTGCACGCCGAGCAACTGAGCGACAGCGGCGGCGCCAAGATGGCGGCTGAGTTTGACGCCTTGAGCTGCGACCACCTGGAATGGCTCAGCGCGGAGGGTGCAGCCGCCATGGCCAGGGCGGGCAGCGTGGCGGTGCTTCTGCCCGGCGCGTTCTACTTTTTGCGCGAGACCCGCGTGCCGCCGGTCGCGATGCTGCGTGAACTCAAAGTCCCGATTGCAATAGCCACCGACTGCAACCCCGGCAGTTCTCCCTGCACTTCGTTGTTGCTCATGCTCAATATGGCCTGTACCCTGTTTCGCTTGACGCCGGAAGAGGCCCTGGCCGGTGTCACACGGAACGCAGCGAAGGCTTTGGGCCTCGTTGACCGTGGCGTGATTGCGCCCGGCCTGCGCGCTGATTTCGTTTTGTGGGACGTTGACCACCCCGCCCAACTGAGCTACGCCTTGGGGGCCAATCCACGCCAGCGTACGGTGTTCAATGGCCTTCCCGTCTGAGCGACTTGTCGCAATGTGCAAGCCCGAATCATCATCCCCATGACTTTCCACCTTGACCCCGGCAACGTGCCCTTGCTGATCAGCATGCCCCACATGGGCACGCGCATCCCTGAAGATTTGCGCCAACGTTATGTGCCCCGGGCGCTGGACGTGGAAGACACCGACTGGCATATGGACCGGCTCTACGCGTTTTCAAGCCGACTTGGCGCGAGCACGCTCAAGCCAGAATTCTCGCGCTACGTGATCGACCTGAACCGCCCGCCGGACGACGCGCCCATGTACCCCGGCGCGTCCAACACCGAGCTGTGCCCCACGCGTTTCTTTACGGGTGACTCGTTGTACCTGGAAGGCGCTGCGCCCGATGCCGCTGAACGCACGGCGCGGCGCGCGCAATATTGGCAGCCCTACCACCAAGCGCTGCAAGGCGAGCTGGCGCGCCTCAGAGCCGCGCACGGTTTTGCCCTGCTGTGGGACGCCCACAGCATCCGCAGCCAGATCCCCTGGCTGTTTGAAGGCCGCCTGCCTGACCTCAACATCGGCACCGCCAGTGGCGACGCGGCCCACGCTTCCATCACATCAGCCGTCGCCGCTGCCTGTGCCAACACACGCGGGGTCACCAGCATCGTCAATGGCCGCTTCAAAGGCGGCTACATCACGCGCCAATACGGGCGACCTGCCGAACACGTGCATGCGGTGCAGCTTGAAAAATGCCAGTGCCTTTATATGCAGGAAAAGGCCCCTTTTGCCTACGACAACGCCAAGGCCGGCGCCATTCAGCCGGTGTTGCAGGCAATGGTGGAGGCCGCGCTCGCAGCGACACGCGCACTTTACAAAAACTGAGCCAGCAGGATGCCTCAACCCGTGACAAACGCGTCGACATTTTGGACTCCGCAGGCTTGGCTGCCTAGCGGCTGGGCGCGTGATGTGCGCCTGACAGCCGCGCCCGACGGCACCTGGCAGCAGATCGAGCCCGGCGTGGCCAGGCCGCAGGCCGGCGCCTCCAACGGAGCCGTCACTTACCTGGACAAGCCGGTATTGCCCGGCGTGGTCAACGCCCACAGCCACGCCTTTCAGCGCGCGATTGCGGGATTGACCGAACGCAGCGGCGGACAGGACGACGACTTCTGGAGTTGGCGCAACCGCATGTACCGCGCCGCTTTGCAAATCACCCCGGCACAGTTGGAAACCACCGCCACCCAGCTTTATGCCGAGCTGCTGGAAGGCGGCTACACCCAGGTGTGTGAATTCCACTACCTGCACAACGACCTGGATGGCCAGCCCTATGCCGACCCGCTTGAAATGTCGCTCGCCCTGGTGCGCGCAGCGCAGGCGACCGGCATTGGGTTGACCTTGCTTCCGGTGTTGTACATGCATTCTGGTTTTGCCGTGCAACGCGCCGGCGGTGGTCTGCGTGACGACCAGCGCCGCTTTGCCAGCACGCCCGACTCAGTTGTGCGCATCGCTGAGGCGGTCAACGCGCTGGCCCTGCCCCGAGTGAACGCCGGGCTGGCCCTGCATTCACTGCGCGCCGTCGACCCAGGGGCTTTGAAGGAGGCCAGCGCCGTTGGGGCCCAAAAAGGCTGGCCGGTGCACATCCATATTTCCGAACAAACCCAGGAGGTCGACGACTGTATCGCCCACCATGGGCAGCGGCCCGTGGAGTGGCTGCTCAACCACGCTCCTGTTAACGCCCACTGGAACCTGGTGCACGCCACCCACGTCAATCCGCAAGAGCTGGCCGGCATTGCCGCCGCTGGCGCCAGCGTGGTGTTGTGCCCCAGCACCGAAGCCAACTTGGGCGACGGCGTGTTTGATTTGCCCACGCACCTGCAGCTTCAGGCGGCTTGGTCGATTGGCTCCGACAGCCATGCCACACGGCGCTTGAGCGAAGAACTGCGCCTGCTGGAGTATTCCCAGCGCTTTGCGCGGCGACAACGCAACGTGGCCGCGCGGGCCAGTGGTATCGATAGCACGGCGGCGACTCTTTTTGACGGCGCACTGGCGGGCGGGCCAGTGGCCAGCGGCTTGCCGCTGGGCGGCCTCGTGGCCGGGCAACGTGCCGATTTTTGCCTGCTGGACACTGCCGCCGGCGCCCTAGCGGGTATACCGGCTGAGCGTCTGCTGGACGCCTGGGTCTTCTCCAGCCCCGATGCCGCTTGCCCCGCCAGCCATGTCGGTGGGCGCGCCGTGCCCGTGGCGAAGGCGGACTGGCAAGCAAACTTCGCGCAGTCGATGCACGCGATTTGGGGCGGTTGATTCCCCCCTTGGGGGACAATAGCCGTCCGAAACCTCAGTTGTGCCCGATGCGTCCAACTTGGCGCGCTTGATTTCTGGAGACTCACCATGCCCGAGCTGCCCCCCGCCCATCCCGCCACCGCCACTCTTGAACGACGCGCCGACGCCATCCAGGCCGTCCTGCGCAACAAGGGCATGAAGCCTGATGAATTCATTGAACAGGCGAATCACCTGATCGAAGAGCAATGGCTGCCGCAGAATGGCGCGCGCGTGGTGGCCCGCGCCTGGACCGACCCGGCCTTCAAGGCCCGGCTGCTGGTCAACGGCAAAGCCGCCGTGACCGAGATCGGCCTGGAGATGCCCAAACACCACCGGCATCTGGTGGTGCTGGAGAACACCGCCGCCGTGCACAACGTGATCTGCTGCACCCTGTGCAGTTGTACGGCCTTCACCATCATCGGCCTGCCGCCTGACTGGTACAAAGACCTCGAATACCGCGCCCGTGTGGTGCGCGAATCGCGCACCGTGCTCAAGGAAATGGGGTTGGATTTGCCCGCTGGCGTCGAAATTCGCGTGTGGGACACCACCGCCGACACGCGCTACATGGTGCTGCCCGAGCAGCCACCACACACCCTGGGCTGGCGCGCCGAGCAACTCGCCGCGCTCGTGACGCAAGACGCCATGATCGGCGTTGCCCGTCTGTAAACCCTTTTATCTCCACAGCGAGGACACACCATGGACGGCATGCACGATTTAGGCGGCAAACAGGGCTTTGGCCGCGTGCGGTATGTGCCGCACGCGCCGGTTTTTCACGCAGCGTGGGAGAAACGCGCCAACGCCATGTATTCACTGGCGGTGCGCTTGGGCGTGTTCAACATGGACGAATACCGCCACGCCATCGAACGCATGGAGCCGCGCCACTACCTCTCGGCAGGGTATTACGAACGCACGCTGACTAGCCTGGCCACCTTGTGTGTGGAGAAGGGCGTGACCACCCGCGAAGAGCTGGAGCGCCTGGCTGAGGGCGGCTTCCCGCTGGCGCTGCCCATTGCGACGGGGCGCACCAACGCGGCAGAACGCCATCGCTTCAACCTGGGCGACCGCGTCACGGTGCGGGCCGACTTCATCCCCGGCCACATCCGCCTGCCCGCCTATATTCGCGGCAAAAGCGGCGTGGTGGTGGGTGAGTCCCCCGCGTATCCCTTCCCCGACGCGCATGCCCATGGTGTCGCGGCAGAAGACGAACCCACCTACGACGTGCGATTCAACTCCTCCGACCTATGGCCCCATGGCGCCGACGCCGCGTTTGTCCATGTGGGCGTATTTCAAAGTTACCTGCATCGCCAGAATTAAGCCGCTGAGCAACGCTCTTCGGCGGCTTGCGTCGCTTATACCGCTATATTTATAGTAGCTTTAAATCTATATTCGACGTGGCCTAAAGGCTTATTTTTTATAAATCAGTCGCCTGAACGCTTAAAAGGTCAAAATTGTTAATACCCTTGTTAATAACTCGATTCCTCCCTGAGGCAAAGGCGTAGCGGCCGTTCGATTTTTCACAGCTTGCCCACAGCCTATTCACAGGTTTTCAAGACGTTTCTGGGGCCCGGCAGGCGCGAATAAACGCTGCCAGTTTGACGGCATCCAGTGCGCTTGCACCGTCAAGACGGCTGCGCACACCGCTGCAAATGTCGAGCCCGTAGGGCCGCACAGTGTCGATCGCCAAACGTGCATTGACTGCGTTGAGCCCCCCGGCCAACCACACGGGCACAGGCGATTGGGCCACGATCTGCTGGCTCAAGCGCCAGTCGTGCGCGCGCCCTGTGCCGCCCAGCTCTTTCACCGCCAAGCCGGGGTTGCCCGAATCCAGCAGCAGCGCGTCGACCAGCGGTGCTACGGCCAAAGCCTGCGCCACCGAAGCCGCATCCAGCACGTGGATGACCTGCACCAGCTCTGTTTCTGGAAGCAGCCTGCGCAACATCAACAGATCTTTCGAGGCCACTTCATCGACAAGTTGCAAGGTTGTCGTGTTGCAAACGCGGTGCTGCTCGGCAATCAATGCGGCACTTTGGCGCGAGGTGAGCAAAAAACTTTTGACAGGCGGCGCTTCGGCCACGCCTTGATGTGTTTTGCCGTGGGCGATGAACTGCGTTTTTGACTGTGCATTGAACTGCGCCACCTCGGCGGCAATCTCGGCGATCAGGCGGTCGGCGATCACCCCAGGCCCGCTGGGCATGTGCGACACCAAACCCACCGCCTGCGCCCCGGCGGCGATGGCCATGCGCGCCTCGGCCACACTGGCGATACAGCAGATTTTGATGTAGGGCTGATAAGGTAGCATCAGTGATTTTGACGTTTTTTAACTATCTAAGTTATTAGATTGATAATATATATTACTAAATTAGTCCTATTTATATAGTAATGCATATATTAACTACGAGACACGAGCACGAATATTAATCATGTGGCGTGTTTGAAAAATTATATTTAAGATTTTAAGCTGAAATTGCCACCCGTCAGCGCGGCAGTTGACGGCCTCAGGTCACTTTAGCCGACGGCACCCCCGCGTCAAAAGCCCACTTACCCGGCCCAAAAAATCACCAAGGCAGCCGATAAAAAGCCGGGGTAGGAGTATCGCCATGCGGTCGCCATAACGTCGCAATAGGGCCGTCTTAGCGCCGTTTCGTCACACCTAACAGCAGGCCGCTTTGCACTGCCATCGGCAGCCAGGCGTTGAAATCCAGCAAGGGGGCTTGGTTCAGCGCGCTGCTGAGGTCGCAGATGGACGCCGGATTGGGCGCTTCGCCTGCGGCGGCAGGGCCAGCCAGGGCGCGCAAAAACGCCGCCTCGCCAGGCATCGCCTCGCGCACACGGGCCTGAAGCTGTTCGCGCCACACCACGGCCGTTTCAGCGACCTGTGCGCGCAATTTTTGTCCTGCGGCTTCGAGACGGGTGCCGAAGCCTGTGGCCTTGGGTGCGCCCGATCCATCCATTTGCACGTGGGCCTGCCAGATGCTGGTGACCGGCCATGCACTCGCCAGCACGGTGCAACCGGGGGCCAGTGTGAGAGTCAGCTCCGCCGGGTCCTGGGCCGTCAACAGCACCCAGCTTGAGGGCTCGGCCTTTGCGTCCGCCGCGCTGGCGCACTGATGCAGTGCCCATTCCAGTCGCGCCACATCGGGCAAATAGGGCTCGTCGGCCAATTGCTCAGCGCGCTGGATGAACGCGGCCAAATGGCCGCCCCATTGCGCCAGGTCGCCACGCTCGGGCGGGTGGGTGTGCCACAGCGCCCTGGCGAGGGCCGCAAAACTGTCGCCTCCGATCAGTTGGGCCAAGACCGGGTAAACGGCGTTCAGCGCCCGCTGCGCCAACCCGTGGCCATTGGCCTGATACACCTGCAAACCTCGATGGCCTTGGCCGCAAGAAGTGCCCAGATGAGCGTAACGCGCCAAATCAGCCTGGGCGGCCAAGGCAGCGTCGCCCGGACCGGCAAACAGGGCCGCGAGCAACGCGTTTTGTCGGGCGGCAAGCGGGCTCATGGCACGGGCCGCGCTGCATCGCCCAGGGCAATGCCCCTGGCGATCTCGGCCTGTCCCAGCAGCGTCTGCAGGCTGGGCACGTCGGTATCCCATTCCACGAGTGTCGGCACGGCGCCAAAACGCCGCAGGGCCAACGCATGCAACTGCCAGACGGCGTCGCACACTGGGCTGCCGTGATCGTCAATCACGATCTGGCCGTGCGCGTCATTGACGTGCACATGCCCGGCCACATGCAGCTCGCCCACCACGGCGGACGGGATGTCATTCAACCAGCGCTGGCAACTTTCAAGCGGGTCTTCAAATGCGCCCGATGGCTGCGAGGCGGCGCGCAGACTGGCATTGCGCGCGTTGACATACAGGTTGTTGACATCCACCAGCAGTTGGCAGCCGGTGCGCCGTGACAATTCGACCAAAAAGCTGGCTTCTGGCCATTCGACGTCCTGGGGAGCGGGTTTCCAGCGGATGTAAGCCGACAGGTTTTCCACCAGGATCACGCGTTTGAGCCGCTCTTGCACGGTCCGCACATTGGCGCACAAAACATCCAAGGCTTCGCTGCTGAAGGGGATCGGCAGCAGGTCGCTGGCATGCAGGGCGGCGCCAGGCGCGCCCGCCCGTAGCCCGCCAGCAGGCTGGGCTCGGGCAAAGCACGCGTGGTCGCTGACCCGTACCGGCTCAACGCGCTCGACCAGTTGGGCCAATTTATCCAGATGCCAGGCATCGACTCCCAAGGCGGAGCCGAGGGACAAGCCCACGCCGTGCAGACTGACGGGGTAGTGGGCGCGGCCCTGCATCAGCACCGCCAGCGCCGCGCCGCCTTCGCCGAAGAAGTTCTCGGAATGAACTTCCAGAAAATCCAATGGCGGCGGCTGCGCCAGCAGTTCGCGGTAGTGGGGATGACGCCAGCCAATGCCAACGGCAGCTTGTGGTGTTGGCATGGACCTCGGTGTCGGCATTTTGGGCGCGTCCACTCCCGTAACTACTTAACGGCAAGTCCGCCAATGGCGTGGACGCCGTCGCCCGATCAGCTCTTTTTCATGCCCTTGGCTTCGTCCGCAGACATCCCTTTCATGGATTTGCAACTGCCTTTGGCGACATATTTCCACTCGCCTTTGTCCATGTCCACCTTGGCCTGGCCGGCACAGGTGTGGGTGCCCGCCAGGTTGGCGCAGTCGTTTTGACCGGCCTTGGCGATGCCGAAGCATTTTTCTTTTTCCTGCGCACCGACGGGGGCAGACGCCAGCGAGAGCGTCAATAGGGAAGCTGCAGCAGCAGCAATCATGGCACGTTGGTTCATGTGGGTTCACTCCAATGAAGGGTTGGCAAATCACCAATTGGCGGCTGCAATTGTGCGGCACACCCGACTGGATATGGCTTGGTCTGCCGCAATCCTGCTTTCTTACAGGTTTTCTTTTTTTGCCTACCTACAATGCACGGCATGGCAGCATCCCTCACCTTGAGTTTTGAAGAGCAACTGGTTGACAGCCGCAGTTACCTGATGCGTTTTGCACGTTTGCAGCTTCGCAATGATGCCTGGGCGGAAGACGCGGTGTCTGAAACGGTGTTGGCAGCGCTGGCCAAACCGCAATCGTTCGGCAACCGATCGCAGCTCAAAACCTGGCTGGTCGGCATTTTGAAACACAAAATAGTCGATGCCTTGCGCCACCACAACCGCGAAGCCTGCACCCTGGACGCACAGGGTGATTCTGACACCGACCCGCTGGATTTCATCGCCTTCAAGGCCGACGGCCACTTCACCGAGACGCCGGCTGACTGGGGCAACCCGGAGCAGCAAGCCTCAAGTCGCCAGTTTTTTGAAGTGCTGGAGGCCTGTTCGAACAAACTGCCCCCGGTGCAGGGACGCCTGTTTTTGATGCGCGAGTGGTTGGAGCTTTCCAGCGAAGAAATCTGTAAGGAGTTGCGCCTGACGCCGACCAATTTGTATGTCCAGTTGCACCGGGCGCGGCTGCGGCTGCGTGAATGCCTTGAGCTGAACTGGTTCGCCCCACCCAAAAAAGCATGATTCCCCTGAAACGCACCTGCAAAGAAGTCACGGCACTGGTCGTTGCCCGCGAAGATCGGGAATTGAGCCTGTTGGATCGCCTGGCCGTCCGCATGCACATGGGCATTTGCGCGGCTTGCCCGAAGTTTGAACGCCAAATTCTGCTGATGCGCCATGCCATGTTCCAGTGGCGTCAATATGGCGGCGATGCGGTCGGTGACGTGCGCGCCGACGCGGCTGATCACGCCAAACCCGGCTGAAAAGGCCCGAAATTCACCGATCTGGCGACAAAAACCGCCCGCAAACCGCGCCAATAGCGGATGTCAACACAAATTGTTTGCGTTTTATGGCAGAAGGCGCATAATGACGGTGTATTTTCAGCCGATTTCGGTCAGTTGAAGTACGAGTTTGCGGTGTTTGTCAGTTTCCCCGTCTGCTCTCAGTCTTGCCTGGTTTGTTGCCGGTTAGTTGATAGTCTTTGAATAGTGGTTATTGGACTCCATCGCGTTTTTGAGTCATTTTGAGGAGTCCCTTGATGGGCAACAAACTTTACGTGGGCAATCTGCCTTATTCTTTCCGTGATGATGACCTGCAGCAGGCATTTGCAGCACACGGTTCTGTCTCCAGCGCCAAAGTCATGATGGAACGCGACACCGGTCGCTCCAAAGGCTTCGGTTTTGTCGAGATGGGTTCTGACGCTGAAGCGCAAGCGGCCATCAGCGCCATGAACGGTCAACAATACGGTGGGCGCGGCCTGGTCGTGAACGAGGCCCGTCCGATGGAGCCACGTCCTCCACGCAGCGGCGGCTTCGGCGGCGGTGCTGGCGGCGGCGGTGGCGGTGGTGGTTACGGCGGTGGCGGTGGCGGTGGCGGCGGCAGCCGTAGCGGCGGCGGTGGTGGATATGGCGGCGGTGCTGGCGGCGGTAGCCGTAGCGGCGGCGGCGGTGGATATGGCGGCGGCGGCGGTGGCCGAAGCAGCTACTGATCTGCGCAACTGAAACTGCTTTGGGTTTTTAACCCGCAGAATTCAAAAATGGGGCCTTCGGGTCCCTTTTTTTATGGCGGCTTTGCCGCAGTGGTATTTGCCGCGCAGGTGTCAGGCCTCAAGTACCAGAGGCGCGGGGTTTTCGCGCCCGTCCGGCAAATGCCCTGTCAAACGCCCAATTCGGCAGCAATCGCAAGGCCTTGGCCACCACACCCATTTGCCAAGGAATGACGCGGTAACTCACCTGGTCTTCGATGGCGCTCAAGGCGCGTTTGGCAAACTCTTCAGGTTGAAGCAGAAACGGCATGGAGAACTGGTTGGCCTGCGTCAGCGGTGTTGCGATATAGCCAGGACAAATCGTCACCACTTTGACGCCACTCGTTCGCAATTCCAGGCGCAGGCACTCCAGATAGCTAACCATCGCCGCTTTGCTCGGGCAATTCGCGCCGTGCCCGGCAAAACCGCGCACGGCGTTGACGCTGCCAATGCCCGCCAGCGTGCCAGTTCCGCGCGTTTTCATTGCCGCCAGGAAGGGGTGGAACGTGGCCGCCGTGCCCAGGTTATTGGTGGCGAAGGTCT
This sequence comes from Rhodoferax sp., assembly GCA_031365665.1. Taxonomy (GTDB): domain Bacteria; phylum Pseudomonadota; class Gammaproteobacteria; order Burkholderiales; family Burkholderiaceae_C; genus JANYCG01. The sequence goes on from JANLYO010000060.1 coordinate 27,366, forward strand.
GCGCCATCACCTGGAGGTCTGCCCGCTCAGTGGTATCTACGCCAACACTCACGCCAGCACAGGCCAGCACCACGTCGGGCAGGCCTTGCGCAGCCAGGCAAGCTTGGCCTGCAGCAATGATGCTGTCGGGTTGCGACACATCGGCGCTATAGAGTTGATAGCTGTCTGAACCCATTCTGTGGTGATTAATCCAGCTTTCAATCTCAGTAGTGCGTCGCCCAACCAAGGCCAGGCGGTAACCGGCTCGATGGCAACGCCACGCCAGCGCTTTCCCAAGCCCGCTGGATGCGCCGGTGATAAACGCCAATTTGCTCATTCAGGTTCCTTTTCTGGGGCCACTGGACTTGCCCGCGACGGTTGGCGGGACGTTTAGCGGCACGTTTTTTAGGGCTTTGCGTCAGGCGTCAAAGTGCCCTTGACGCGCCCGCGCAGCTCGATCACCTGCTTCAGGTTATCGTAATCCATCGTGTCGGCGACAAAACGGTCGTTGCCGCGAATCAGGGTGACCCATTGGTCGGACTTGACGCGTTCTGTTTTCAGAAAGGCATGCAGAAACTCACCCCGGAATTCGAGCCGGGGCGTGGTTTTGGCGTCGCTGCCGGCTTCACGCACCACCAGGGCATTGCCCATGAGGCGGACTTCCGTGCCTTCAGAATTGGTCAGCGCCCGGTTGGCTGTGGCGGTGGTGAGCTGGCCTTGCTGATTGAACGAGCGGATGCGCACCTTGTCGATTTCCAGCAAGTCGGTGTCAGGGTAATGGCGCGCTTCGACGCCGGACACCTCACTTTTGAGCCGCCCAGCGGCGTCATACGCCCGCACCTTGAGCTGCTTCATGAAGTAGTCCGGGTCATGCGTGGGCGCGCGCGGCGCGGCGGGTGGCAAGAACTCAGGCGTGCTGCGCACCAGCCAATAGGTGCCCAGCGCCAGCACACCCATCAGCACAATCGGCAGGTACAGCGAGAGCCGCTCCCACACCGCGCGCAGCAGGCCGATCATTCGGTGTACGCCTGTAACAGGCGGGCGTATTGACCACCGGCCACCATCAGCAAATCACACAATTCGCGAACCGCGCCAAAACCGCCTACGGCGGTGGTGACATGGTGCGCCAGCGCTCGAACCTCCACATGCGCGTTACGCGGAGCGCAGGCAAAAGCGCAGCGCCGCATCACCGGAAGATCGGGCCAGTCATCCCCCATGCAGGCCGCCTCTTGCCAGTCCAGGCCAAGTGTCTGTAACGTCGCTTCGGCAGCCGGGCGTTTGTCTTCGGTGCCGTAGTGGACATGGGTAATGCCCAGGGCGTCCAAGCGCGCGCGCAGCGGTTTTGAGTCGCGCCCGGTGACCACAGCCGGTGTGATGCCCGCCTTTTGCAACAACTTCAAACCGTGCCCGTCCAGTGTGTTGAACCGTTTGAGCGTCTCGCCAGATTCCGAAAAATACAGACCGCCATCGGTCAACACGCCGTCCACATCGAAAAAAGCCACTTTGATACCTTGCGCCCGCAGCAACAGCTGGGGCGGGAAAGTCAGCGTCGGAATCATGGTTAGATGACCTTTGCCCGCAGCAAGTCGTTGCTGTTGAGCGCGCCACACAAATGTCCGTTTTCGTCGACGACCAACACGCTGGTGATGCGGTTTTGTTCCATCAAGGCCACCGCTTCGACTGCCAGCGCGTCTTTTGAAATCGTCTTGGGGCCTCCATGCATGAGTTCTTTGGCCGCGCTGTTGCGGATGTCAACGCCTTTTTCAATCAAGCGGCGCAGGTCGCCATCTGTAAAGATGCCCATGACCCGGCCTTGGGCATCCACGATGGCGGCGGCCCCCAGCCCTTTGGCGCTCATCTCGCGCATCAGCTCGCCAAAACCCGCTTCGGGCAGCACAGCCGGCACGTCAGCGCCCGAACGCATGACGTCACGCACGTGGGTGAGCAGTTTGCGGCCCAGCGCGCCGCCGGGGTGGGAACGGGCGAAGTCTTCCGCCTTGAAGCCACGTGCGTCGAGCAGGGCAACCGCCAACGCATCGCCCAGCGCCAACTGGGCCGTGGTGCTTGCTGTCGGCGCCAAATTCAGCGGGCAGGCTTCTTTGTCAACACCACAGTCCAGCGCAATGTTGGCATATTTGGCCAGGGTTGAACCGAGATGGCCCGTCATCGCCACCAGCGGCACGCCCAGGCGCTTGAGCACCGGCAAAATAGCCACCAACTCCTCGGACTCGCCGCTGTAGGAAATGGCCAGCACCAGATCCACCGGTTTGATCATGCCCAGATCGCCGTGGCTGGCCTCTGCGGGATGCACAAACATCGCTGGTGTGCCAGTCGACGCCAGGGTGGCTGCGGTTTTGCGGCCAATGTGGCCACTCTTGCCCATGCCCATCACCACCACACGCCCGCGGACGTCGAGCATGAGGGCAACGGCTTCGCCAAATGCGGGTCCGACGCGTTTTTTGAGACCCAAAACGGCAGCGGCTTCGATTTCAAACGTCTCGCCAGCCAAGCGGATGGCCCGCAGTGCCTTGGACTCGGTCAGCGATGGATCAGCAGCACTCATGGGGGCATTTTATAGATGGGTCAGATGCCAGCCCGTCAAGACGTCAAATTTCCGGGCTAGTATGCGGGCATGAATGCGCTGGAGTTGACGCTGATGTACCTGTTGGCTGCCGTCTTGGGCGTGGTGGCCTGCCGCTCTTTGAAGTTGCCGCCCATGCTCGGCTACCTGGTGGTGGGTGTGGTGATTGGCCCCAACGCGTTGGCTTTGGCGCAAAACTCCGAAGGTGTGCGTTACCTCGGTGAGTTCGGCGTGGTTTTCCTGATGTTCGTGATCGGGCTGGAGTTCAACTTGCCCAAATTGCGCGCCATGCGCAACCATGTGTTTGGGCTCGGCCTTTTCCAGGTGGTGTTGACGATTGCTGTCGCCACCGCTGCGTCATTGGCACTGGCCTGGCTGGCGCCCGCGTGGTGGGGCATGAAATGGCAGACGGCGCTGGCTTTGTCGAGCGCCTTGGCGATGAGCAGCACCGCTATCGTGATCAAACTCATGTCGGAGCGCTTGGAGCTGGAGTCAGAACACGGCAAACGCGTGATGGGCATCCTGCTGTTTCAGGACTTGGCCGTCGTGCCTTTGCTGGTGCTGATCCCGGCCTTGGGGGCTTCTGCCGAGACCATGCTCGAATCACTGGCTTTTGCGGCGCTCAAAGCGGTAGTGTTGATCACGGTGTTGCTGGTCGGTGGCCAACGCGTCATGCGCTGGTGGCTCACTCTGGTGGCGCGGCGCAAAAGCGAAGAGCTGTTTGTGCTGAACCTGCTCTTGGTCACACTTGGCTTGGCTTGGTTGACGGAGTTGGCCGGCCTGAGTTTGGCGCTGGGCGCGTTCATTGCCGGCATGTTGATTTCCGAGACCGAATACAAACATCAGGTGGAAACCGACATCCGGCCTTTCCATGACGTTTTGCTCGGCCTGTTTTTCATCAGCATTGGCATGATGCTGGACTGGCGCCTGGTCTACGAACGCTGGCCCTTGGTCTTGCTGTTGGTGACAGTTCCTGTGTTGTTCAAGACGGCGCTGGTGACCTTGCTGGCGCGCGTTTTGGGGGCGTCTGACGGCGTGGCGCTGCGCACTGGCCTGTATCTGGCGCAGGCGGGGGAGTTTGGTTTTGTGCTGATCACGCTGGCCGGCGCCCACCAGTTGGTGCCACCGGCCCTGTTCAACCCGATTCTGGCCAGCATGGTGCTGTCGATGCTGGCCACGCCTTTCATCATCATGTACAGCAACCGCGTGGTGCTGCGCCTGGTCAGTAACGAGTGGCTCATGCAGTCGCTGCAAATGACGACGATTGCGCGCAAGTCGATCAACGTCACCAAACACGTGATTATTTGCGGTTATGGCCGCTGCGGGCAGAACCTGGCGCGCATGCTGGACGGTGAAAGCATCCCCTATATGGCGCTCGACCTGGATCCGGACCGGGTGCGCCAAGCCGCCGCTGCTGGGGACTCGGTCGTCTTTGGCGATGCAGCGCGCCTTCAAGCCTTGATGGCGGCGGGTTTGGCGCGGGCCAGCGCCGTGGTGGTGACGTATTTGGATACGCCCAGCGCCATCAAGGTGCTGACCCATATCCGCAGCCACGCGCCCCAGGTGCCCGTGATTGTGCGCACCCAGGACGACCACGACCTGGAGGCGCTGCAGCAGGCGGGCGCCACCGAAGTGGTGCCGGAGGCCATTGAGGGCTCGCTGATGTTGGCCAGCCATGCGCTGGCGCTGGTCGGTGTGCCGATGCGGCGGGTGATTCGGGTGGTGCAGGAGCAGCGCGACGCGCGTTATGGCCTGTTGCGCGGCTTTTTCCACGGCGCCGACGACGATGGCGTAGACGAACTCCACCATGAGCGCCTGGCAACAGTCGCGCTGCCGCTTGGGGCTGTTGCTGCGGGCAAACCGATTGGCAATTTTGCCTTGCACAACCTGGGGGTGCGGGTCGTCAGCCTGCGCCGCGCCAACGGCAGCACGCGCGCGCCCGCAGACGAGCTGCTGCTGCACAGCGGCGATACTCTGGTGCTCTCCGGCAGGGCAGAAACACTGGCCATCGCCGAGGAAAAACTTCTGCGCGGCTTGTGAATTGAGACACCATGCAAAACCTGAGCATCAGCCAATACCTTCAAAACAATATCCGCACAGTTCCTGACTGGCCGGTGCCGGGCGTGCAGTTTCGCGACATCACGCCGCTGTTGCAGAACGCCAAGGTGTTTCGGGTGCTGATTGACGCGTTTGTGCACCGCTATATGGACGCTGCCATGCGCCCGGATGTCGTAGCGGGCCTGGACGCCCGTGGCTTTATCCTCGGTGCAGTGGTGGCCTATGAGCTCAATGTGGGTTTTGTGCCGATCCGCAAAAAGGGCAAACTGCCGTTCACCACCGTCGAGGAGACCTACGAACTCGAATACGGCAGCGCAACCGTGGAGCTGCACACCGACGCCGTCAAACCAGGCGACCGCGTGTTGCTGATTGACGATTTGATCGCCACGGGCGGCACCATGATGGCGGGCAAGAAACTGCTGGAAAAACTCGGTGCGACTGTCATGGAAGGCGCAGCAATCGTGGATTTGCCAGAGCTTGGCGGCTCAGACAAGCTCAAAGCCAGCGGCTTGGCGCTCTTTACGCTGGTGGATTTCTCGGGCCATTGAATTCGCTTGCTTGTGCAGGCGCCGGGGCGCAGCCTGTTCGCAACATCGCACTACGCGGGCTCAGTTCAGTTCGCCATATTGGGTGGGGCCCAACGGTGACACCCGGTCTTCAAGATCGGCGCCATCCACCAGCTCGGGCCGGGGTGCCGACACCGTCCGTTGGCCTGATTTCTGGATTTCACCTGACGAAAACAAGGGCGTGCCTTTGCCCTGGGCGGCAAATGCGTTTTTGAAAGCCCGAACTTCGTCTGCGCCAATCGGCTCGGGTTTTCGAACGGGTCGCACCGGCGGCTGCAGCGCCGCTGGCTGAACACCCGCCTCGGTGGCGCCCGATGACACGGCGGACGGCGCAGCCTGCGCCACGGGCGCACCTTTGGCGGGCATCGCTTGCCGGCTGCTCAGGCCTGCCGCCACATAGTCGCTCAGGCGCCAATACACCGCCGCCACCACAATGTCGAAGCGGTTTTTGGCGTTGTGCGCAATCAGCGATTCAATCTCCGACATGCGCGACGGGTCTTCAGACGCCTGGCTCACCATGTCCATCATGACCAGAAAACTGGTGCCGCGCGAATCCAGCGACAACACCTTGAACTTGTAACTGGCCGACAATACACCGGCTGAGGACATCGCATGGCGCACCACTGCGTAGAGCTGCTCGCGCCGCTCGCTGCGCTCGGCCCGCCGGCCACCCGGTGGCCGCGAATCGGGCGCTGCGACCGAGGGCGGTATGGAAGCCGGCGCGTTAGCCGGCGCTGCGGCAGCGGCGGTTGCAGGCGCTTTGGCGGCGGGTTTTTGGGAGAGCCAGTCGATCAATGACATGTCAGGTGACGGATACGCGTTTGCGCCGGTCAGTCATGCGTTTGGTGAGGATGGCCCCCAGGCCCATGGCCAAGGCCAGCGCAACGCGCGGCAGCTTTTGCGACATCTCGGTGTATTTGATGTAGGTCAGGTTCCAGAGCTTGCATTCGGCCACCGCCTGCACTGTGGCGTTGCGCGGCGTATGCGAGAAAAACCCGCCTTCACCCACCGCAGCCCCGGCGTTGACAATGGCCAGGTGGACCTTGCCCGCGCCATCTTCAAAGTGAACGCTCAGGCTGCCAGACTCCAGAAAATACAGGGTCCGATCCAGCGAACCCTGGGCGATCAACATTTGGCTGGACGCCAAAGTGAAGGTCTGCATGAACGGCGCCATGGCTTCCCATTGCGCGGCCGCCACGGATTTGGCGAGCGCGTCCTCCACCGTATTGCGGTTCACGGCGTCGATCAAGCCTTTGATGCTGGGGGTATTCGATTTGTTGGCTGGCTCGAAAATGGCGTTCATAGGTGGTGCACCGTCCTTGCCTGAAAAATTTTCCAGAACCCGATATTACTGCCAAAGGCGGGATTTGCACTCGCCCAGCGCGACCCTATTTTGGCTCTATTTGCCAATGCAGAAGTTGGAGAAGATCTCTCCCAGCAGATCATCGGCAGTGAATTCACCGGTGATTTCACCCAGGGCATTTTGCGTCAGGCGCAGCTCCTCGGCCAGCAGATCCAGGGCGCGGGCGGACTGGTCGAGCCAATTTTGCGCGAGCTGCAAGTGCTCTGAAACGCGGCCCAGCGCCTGCACATGGCGCGCTCTGGCGGTGTAAACCCCTTCAGCGCCGGTTTGCCAACCCGCCAGTGCCAAAACGCGGGCGCGCAAGGCCGGCAGACCCTGGCCGGTTTTGGCGGAAAGGTGAATTGGCGTGGCAACTGAATTTGAGTCCGTGACGCCATTGGGTACGGCGGCGGGCGCGGAACGTGCCATGTCAGTTGCTGCATCCACCTTGTTCCAAACCTCCAGCAAGGGCACACCGGCCACCAGTGCTGCGGCCAATTCTTTGCGGATCGCAGCCTCACCTTGCTGGTAGGCGGCGCTGGATTGGCGCGTGAGGTCGTGCAAAAACAGCACGACGTCCGCGCTGGCGATTTCAGACCAAGCCCGCGCGATGCCGATGGCCTCAACTTCGTCGGCACTGTGGCGCAGCCCGGCGGTGTCGACGACGTGAATCGGCACGCCTTCTATCTGGATGGTTTGTTGCACCTTGTCACGCGTCGTACCCGCAATCGGCGTGACGATGGCCAGCTCGGCGCCCGCCAGCGCGTTCAGCAGCGACGACTTGCCGACATTCGGCTGGCCTGCGATCACCACCTTGATGCCCTCGCGCAACAAGGCGCCCTGGCGCACGCGGCCCAGCACCGCTTGCAGTTGCGTTTGCAGGCGCGCCAGTTGGCCCTGGGCATCGGCTTTTTGCAGAAAGTCGATGTCTTCTTCGGGGAAGTCCAGCGTCGCTTCAACCAACATGCGCAGGCGGACCAGGGCGTCGCGAAGCGTGTGGATTTCACTGGAGAACTCGCCCGATAAAGAGCGGCTGGCACTGCGCGCCGCAGCCTCGGTGCTGGCATCGATCAGGTCGGCAATGGCTTCGGCCTGCGCCAGGTCGATCTTGTCGTTCAAAAACGCGCGTTGGCTGAATTCGCCGGGCTGCGCGATGCGCATCTGCTGCCCCTGCCCCTCGACGTCGCTATGCGCGCCCGCCTCAAGGCAACGCGCCAGCAACAATTGCAACACCACCGGGCCGCCGTGGGCTTGCAGCTCCAGCACGTCTTCCCCGGTGAACGAGTTCGGCCCTGGAAAGTGAATCGCCAGCCCCTGGTCGATGGGCGCGCCCTGGGCGTCGAGAAAGGGCAGGTAAGTCGCTTCGCGTGGCTTGAGCTTGCGCCCGCACACGGCGCCCACCACCTGCTCAACCCAGGGCCCCGAGACCCGCACAATGCCCACAGCCCCCCGGCCGGGCGCTGTGGCGATGGCGGCAATCGTATCGGTGTGGGTCTGCATTTTGTATGCTACGTTATTAATAGCTGGTTAGCGCCATTCCACGTGGCCCAGAAACCAAAAGAGCTTGCGCTGAATGGATTGCGTCTTTTTTTGGCCATGTTGTTAACACCCATGTTAACAAAACATTTCTCCACGGATCAAATTCAATGGATTTACAAAAATGACGCCTTAGGCCTCGTGTTATATAAATAGTTTGCTATTTATTATATAGCTATCATGCTTCAACGGCATTTCTAAAAAACGCCACCCAAAGCCCGCCGCGCCGCTCAGTTGAATTTCGGCAAATTGAACTGCGGCGGCACACCCATGCGGGTGTTGATGATCCACTGCTGCGCGATCGACAGGACGTTGTTGGTGATCCAGTACAACACCAGGCCCGACGGGAAGAAGAAGAACATCACGGAAAACGCCAGCGGCATGAACCACATCAGCTTGGCCTGCATCGGATCGGGCGGCGCCGGGTTCAGCGCGGTTTGCAACATCGTGGTCGCCGTCATCACCAGCGGCAGGATGAAAAACGGGTCGGGAGCCGAAAGGTCTTTGATCCACAAGGCCCAGGGCGCGTTGCGCATCTCCACGCTGGAGAGCAAGACCCAATACAGCGCGATGAACACCGGAATCTGCACCATGATCGGAAAACAGCCGCCCATCGGGTTGACTTTTTCTTCCTTGTAGATGCGCATCATTTCCTGCTGCATCTGCTGCGGGTTGTCTTTGAGGCGTTCGCGCATTTCGGTGATGCGGGGGTTGATCGCCTTCATCTTGGCCATGCTCGAATACGCTTTGGCATTGAGCCAATAGAAAGCGATTTTCAGCAGCAGCACCAGGGCCATGATGGACCAGCCCCAGTTGTGGATGAAGCTGTTGAGCCAATCGAGCAGCCAGTACAGCGGCTTGGCCAGCACCGTGAGCCAGCCATAGTCTTTGACCAGCTCCAGCCCTGGCGCCAGGGCTTCCAGCACCTTTTCTTCCTGCGGACCGGCGAAGAGTTTGGCTTCAATGGTTTTGCTGGCGCCCGGCGCGATGTTGTCCAGCGGCGTGATCATGCCGACCGAATACAGGTTGGCATCGACCTTGCGCACGAACAGGTCGCGCTTGATGCCGTCGCCCAAGAGCCAGGCGCTGGCGAAATAATGCTGCACCATCGCCACATAGCCATTGCTGGCCTGCTTTTCAAAGTCCGCCTTGTTTTTTTCGATGTCGGTGAACTCAACCTTTTGGTATTTTTGCGCCTCGGTGTAGACCGCCGGGCCCGTGAAGGTCGAGTAAAACGAGGATTCGCCTGCCAGCTTGTTGCCGTCGCGCGCCAACTGCAAATACAGCTGCGGCGCAACCGGCACAGCGCCGACGTTGACCACTTCGTGTTTGACGCCCACCGCATAAACGCCACGCGTCAGGGTATAGGTTTTGACCAGTTTGACGCCGCCCTGCTCGATTGATTCGAGCTTGATGGCCAGTTCATTGACGCCGTCTTTGAGGCGCCGCTCGCCGGGCAGCGCTGTCATGATGGTTTTGTGGGTCGGGAAGTTGCCGCCGCCGGCCAAAGGGATCAAGCCGGTTTGGGCAAGGTAGATGCGGTCTTTGCTTTGGTCCAGCAACACGACATTTTTTGCCTTGTCATCGGTATCGACGTGTTTCAGGAATTCGGCGCGCACGATCGAGCCGCCCTCGGTATCGACGGTGAGTTTGAGCACATCGCTCTGGACCACAATCAACTCCCGGGTCGCTGGCGGGGCTGACGGGCTGCCCACCGCAACACCGGGCGGCTGTGACAGGGCTGGCGCACCCACGGGTGCTGCCCCGGCGGGCACGGCGAGCGGGACACCAGAGGCCGGCGTTGCAGGCGCGGCGGCGGTTTTTGCCGGGGACGGGAAAAACGTGGCCTTTTGGCCATTGAAGACCTGCCAGTTGTCCCACAACATGACCATCGAAAAGCCAAAAATCACCCACAAAATGGTGCGCCGGATGTCGTTCATGGTGTCTGTCTAGATGAGTCGGGTAAAAAGGCCTGGTGGCGTGGCCGGCACCGGGTCATGGCCACCCTGGCACCAGGGTTGGCAGCGCACCAGGCGCTTGAGTGTCAAATAACTGCCTGCGCCAGCGCCATGTTGTTGCAAGGCCTCAATGGCATAGGCGGAGCAGCTAGGCTCAAACCGGCAGGCATTGCCCAACCAGGGACTGAGCCCGTAGCGGTAGGCTTTAACGACCAGAACCAAGGCTGCGCGCATCATGCGACCGCACCTTGCAACGCTGCCGACAAGGCTGACAACTCCCCACGCACGGCTGACTTGAGCAGCTCGGAGGAAGCGCTTTTGAACCGGCGTTTGTCAAACTCTGAACGCAACCGAACCACATAGGCGACCCCTATTGCAGCGGGCTGTTTGTCGGCTCGGGGCTGGGCCATCAGGGTGAAAATTTGTCGCTTGATCATGTTGCGCGTCACGGCCCGCTTGGCCCATCGTTTGGGTACCACCGCACCCAACCAGGTGCCAGATCGGTCAAAAAGGGGGTCAGTGCCGGTGCTTGCTCTTTCACTTGCAAGGCTAAGCCTGTGCAGCGCGAAATGCGGGGTCTTGGCGGCAATGCCGCCCGCCATCACCGCGTGAAATTGCGCCCTGGTTTGAAGCCGCTGCACAAGTGGAGATCGCGCGATGCGTTGCGGCTGGAAAAGCGCTGGGTAGAACCACCTCGCGAACCTGCGTCAAAGCGGCCCGGCTGCGGCAGTTCAAACCTGGCAGAACAAACCCAAGCAAATAATCAGACAGCCAGGCGCTTGCGGCCCTTGGCACGGCGCGCGTTGATCACGGCGCGGCCACCACGGGTCTTCATGCGGACCAAAAAGCCGTGGGTGCGCGCGCGGCGGATCTTGGAAGGTTGATAGGTACGTTTCATTTTTAGGATTCCGAGGGTCTAAATCAGCTTAGCCCTCCATTATCGCAAATTTCTGCTGCCTCGGCAATGGCTTATGGCTTTCATTTGAGGTAAGGGATAAAGTCCGGGCCGTCTTTCCTCGTGCAGATCTCGCGAATCCCTAAAAATTGTGAATAAGTTATTGATAAGTGGCCTTGTGGCGTGCCTGTAGAATCAAGGTATCCACAAAAAAATAGACGATGCAAAAATGAGTGAGGCGTTTGACGGCTCGTCCGCAGCCACCGGCTTGGGCACGGGCCAAGGCCTTTGGCAAACCTGCGTTGACCAGCTTGCCCAGGAGTTGCCTGAACAGCAATTCAACACTTGGATCAAGCCTTTGTCGGCCGTTGTGGCACCGGATCTCTCCAAGGTCACGATCCTGTTGGCCAACCGCTTTAAGCTCGACTGGGTACGCGCCCAGTACAGCAGCCGGATCTCCACCCTACTGGAAAAGATTTATGGTCAAACTGTGGAACTTGAGTTAGCGCTTGCTCCTCGGGAAATGAACCCCAGAGCTTATGCGGTGCGCCATGAGGCAGAGTTTCTTCCGGTCGAAGAATCGATGGACGTGATCGAAGACAAAAGCCTGCAAAGCGCCAAAAACCGCCTCAATACCGCCCTGAGTTTCGACACCCTGATTGAAGGCACCGCCAACCGCATGGCCCGCGCTGCGGCCATGCATGTCTCGACCACGCCCGGCCATCTGTACAACCCCTTGTTTATTTACGGCGGCGTCGGTTTGGGCAAAACCCATTTGATGCACGCGGTGGGCAATAAGCTGTTGCAGGACCGCCCTCTGGCGAAGATTCTCTACATCCATGCCGAGCAGTTTGTCTCGGATGTGGTTAAAGCCTACCAGCGCAAGACCTTTGACGAATTCAAAGACCGCTACCACTCGCTGGATCTCCTGTTGATTGACGACGTGCAGTTTTTTGCCAACAAAGACCGCACCCAAGAGGAGTTTTTCAACGCCTTCGAGGCTTTGCTGGCCAAAAAATCCCACATTGTGATGACCAGTGACACCTATCCCAAGGGTTTGGCGGATATCCACGAGCGTCTGGTGTCGCGTTTTGATTCGGGTTTGACGGTTGCGATCGAGCCGCCCGAGCTGGAAATGCGCGTCGCCATCCTGATCAACAAGGCCCGTGTTGAAGGCACCGAGATGCCGGAAGAGGTGGCCTTTTTTGTCGCTAAAAACGTGCGTTCCAACGTTCGTGAGCTAGAGGGTGCCCTGCGCAAAATACTGGCGTATTCACGTTTTAACCAGAAAGAAATCTCCATCCAACTGGCGCGCGAAGCCTTGCGTGACTTGTTGTCGATCCAAAACCGCCAGATTTCCGTCGAAAACATCCAGAAGACCGTCGCCGATTATTACAAGATCAAAGTGGCGGACATGTATTCCAAAAAGCGCCCTGCCAGCATCGCACGCCCGCGCCAGATCGCCATGTACCTGGCCAAGGAGTTGACCCAAAAGAGCCTGCCCGAAATTGGTGAGCTGTTTGGGGGCCGTGACCACACCACCGTATTACACGCCGTTCGTAAAATCGGGGGAGAGCGCCAGCAAATGACTGAGCTGAACCAGCAATTGCATGTGCTGGAGCAGACCCTCAAGGGCTAAAACCAACATGATCACTTCAGCGCCGGGCATTGCGCTTCCAAACTATCCTTCCAAGGTATGCTTCCAAGCTATTTTTACCCTCTTTGACAAGGCTGGGGATAAATGACATGAAAACCGGGACTTATCCACATGACAACGCATAAACCTCAAGTTATTCATTTTCCGAAAACATCGAGAACATCGGCTACCCACAGCTTTTCAAAGTAGCCAAGTGCTTGATAAAAAAGGGGAAAATGCAGCTATACACAGAGAAGCGCCGCCCTTATCTACTACTACTAACTTAAATTAAAGAAATTAAAGAAGAGGTTGACATGATCGTCCTGAAGGCAACACAAGACAAAGTGTTATCGGTTCTGCAATCGGTAGCAGGCATTGTTGAACGTCGGCATACCTTGCCGATTTTGGCCAACGTGCTGGTGCGAAAGACCGGTGCATCCGTCCAGTTCACCACCAGTGATCTTGAAATCCAGATCCGCACCACCGCCGAGCTGGACGGCGACGGCGGAAACTTCACGACGACCATCGGTGCGCGCAAATTGATTGATATTTTGCGCACCATGCCAGCGGATCAGACGGTGTCGCTCGAGTCCAGCGCATCCAAAGTCATCCTCAAAGGTGGCAAGAGCAAGTTCACTTTGCAGACCATGCCGGCAGAAGACTTTCCGCTGGTGCAGGAATCCGCCAGTTTCGGGCCGGTCTTCAGCGTGCCGCAAAAGACGCTCAAAGACCTGCTCGGCCAGGTGTCCTTTGCGATGGCTGTGCATGACATCCGTTATTACCTCAACGGCATCCTGTTCGTCGCCGAGGGCAAACAACTCAGCCTGGTGGCCACCGACGGCCACCGCCTGGCGTTTGCCAGCGCCACGCTGGACGTGGAAGTACCCCGGCAAGAGGTGATCCTGCCGCGCAAAACCGTCATCGAAATGCAGCGCCTGCTCAGCGACGCTGACGGCGCCATCGAGATGCAGTTTGCCAACAACCAGGCCAAGTTCAGCTTTGGCGGCATGGAGTTTGTCTCCAAGCTGGTGGAAGGCAAGTTCCCCGACTACAACCGCGTCATCCCGAAGAACCACAAAAACATCATCACGCTGGGCCGCGTAGCGCTGCTGGCCAGCTTGCAGCGCACCGCCATCCTGACCAGCGACAAGTTCAAGGGTGTGCGTCTCAATATCGACCCCGGCACGCTCAAGGTGGCGTCCAACAATGCCGAGCAGGAAGAAGCCATTGACGAACTCGACATCGACTACGGCGGCGACAGCATCGAGATCGGCTTCAACGTCACCTACCTCATTGACGCGCTGGCCAACATGACGCAGGAGATGGTGCGGGTTGAACTGTCTGACTCCAACAGTTCGGCGTTGATGACCATTCCCGACAACGCCACCTTCAAATACGTGGTGATGCCGATGCGAATTTGACGCTGCCTTTCCGCTGGTAACCCCCATGACCAAACCCCCAGTTTTAGGGGGTTTGGTCATTTAAGAAGTCTTTGAAACCGCTGTTCCCGACCTGATTGAAGCCCCCATGACCGACAAAAAAGAGCCGAAAACCACCTCTGTGACGACGCCGGAAGGCATCCACACCGGCGAGAACACGGCCGACAGCTCCAACTACCAGCCGACCATCGACACCAACCAGGCCGGCGCCACCGAGGCCTATGGCGAAGGCTCGATCCAGATCCTCGAAGGCCTGGAAGCCGTGCGCAAACGCCCCGGCATGTACATCGGCGATACGTCCGACGGCACTGGCCTGCACCACCTGGTGTTTGAGGTGGTCGACAACTCGATTGACGAGTCGCTGGCCGGCCATTGCGACGACATCCTCGTCACCATCCACTCCGACAACTCCATCAGCGTGGTGGACAACGGCCGCGGCATCCCCACCGGCGTGAAGCTGGACGACAAACACGAGCCCAAACGCAGCGCAGCCGAGATTGCGCTCACAGAATTGCACGCGGGCGGCAAGTTCAACCAGAACAGCTACAAGGTCTCGGGCGGCCTGCACGGCGTGGGGGTGAGTTGCGTCAATGCGCTCTCCAAAATGCTGCGCCTGACCATCCGCCGCGACGGCAAGGTGCATGTGTTGGAGTTCAGCAAGGGTTTTGTGCAAAACCGCATCGTCGAGACGCAAAACGGTGTTGAAGTCTCCCCCATGCAGGTGATCGGCCAAACCGAAAAGCGCGGCACCGAGGTGCACTTTTTGCCTGATACCGACATCTTCCAGCAGAACAACGACTTCCACTACGACATCCTCGCCAAGCGCCTGCGTGAGTTGTCCTTCCTGAACAACGGCGTGCGCATCCGCCTCAAAGACGAGCGCACCGGCAAGGAAGACGACTTTGCCGGCGCGGGCGGCGTGCAGGGTTTTGTGAACTTCATCAACAAGGGCAAGACGGTCTTGCACCCCAACATCTTCCACGCCATGGGCGACCGCCAAAGCGACCAGCAAACCAACATCGGTGTCGAAGTGGCCATGCAGTGGAACAGCGGTTACAACGAGCAGGTGCTGTGTTTCACCAACAACATTCCCCAGCGTGACGGCGGCACCCACCTGACCGGCCTTCGCGCCGCGATGACACGTGTCATCAACAAATACATTGACGACTCCGAGGTCGCCAAAAAAGCCAAAGTAGAAGTCACCGGCGACGACATGCGCGAAGGCCTGACCTGTGTACTGAGCGTGAAAGTGCCCGAGCCCAAATTCAGCAGCCAGACCAAAGACAAGCTGGTCAGCAGCGAGGTGCGCGGCCCGGTGGAAGACATCGTCAGCAAACTGCTGTTTGACTACCTGCAGGAGCGGCCCAACGACGCCAAGATCATCGTCGGCAAAATCATCGAAGCTGCCCGCGCGCGTGAAGCCGCCCGCAAGGCCCGTGACATGACGCGCCGCAAGGGTGTGCTCGACGGCATGGGCCTGCCCGGCAAACTGGCCGACTGCCAAGAGAAAGACCCGGCGCTGTGCGAGATCTACATCGTCGAGGGCGACTCCGCCGGCGGCTCGGCCAAGCAGGGCCGCGACCGCAAGTTCCAGGCGATCCTGCCCCTGCGCGGCAAGATTTTGAACGTGGAAAAAGCGCGTTATGAAAAGCTGCTGACCAGCAATGAAATTTTGACGCTCATCACTGCTCTGGGCACCGGTATCGGCAAGGCCGGCGGCAGCACCGGCAATGACGACTTCAACGTCGCCAAGCTGCGTTACCACCGCATCATCATCATGACCGACGCCGACGTGGACGGCGCGCACATCCGCACGCTGCTGCTCACGTTTTTCTACCGTCAGATGCCCGAGCTGGTGGAGCGCGGCCACATCTACATCGCGCAGCCGCCGTTGTACAAAGTCAAGGCCGGCAAGGAAGAGCTTTACCTGAAAGACGCGGGCGCGCTCGACAGCTTCCTGCTGCGCATCGCGCTGGTAAGCGCTTCGGTGCACACCGGCGGCGTGAATGGCACCACCATCAACGGCGACACGCTGGCCGAGCTGGCCCGCAAACACCAGGTGGCCGAGGCGGTGATCGCCCGCTTGCAGAACTTCATGGACGCCGAAGCGCTGCGCTCCATCGCCGACGGCGTGGCGCTGAACCTCGACACCGTGCCCGAGGCCGAAGCCAGTGCGATGGCCCTGCAGGCCAAGCTGCGCGAGTTGGGCAGCGGCGCCGAAGTGGCCGGCGAGTTTGACGTGCGCACCGACAAACCCATTCTGCGCATCAGCCGCCGCCATCACGGCAACATCAAGAGCAGCGTGCTGACGCAGGACTTTGTTCATGGCGCCGATTACGCCGCGCTTTCTGAGGCCGCCAACACCTTCCGCGGCCTGCTCGGAGAAGGCGCCAAAGTCATGCGCGGCGAGGGCGAGCGCCAGAAGGAACAGAAAGTGGGCGACTTCCGCGAAGCCATGGCCTGGCTCATCACCCAAGCCGAAGGCGCCACCGCGCGCCAGCGTTACAAAGGCCTGGGCGAGATGAACCCCGCCCAACTGTGGGAAACCACCATGGACCCGACCGTGCGCCGCCTGCTGCGCGTGCAGATCGACGACGCCATTGAAGCCGACCGCGTCTTTACCATGCTGATGGGCGATGAGGTTGAGCCACGGCGCGACTTCATCGAGACCAATGCGCTGCGGGCGGGGAATATCGACGTTTGAAGTTTGCTTTACGGTGTAACGGCATGCTTGACATTCGCCTCGCCAGGCCCTAAAATCCTTACCAATCGTAAGGAGCTTGTTATGCCCATTGCCACTCTCACCAGCAAAGGACAAATCACACTGCCTTTGGCGGTCCGCGCCGCGCTGGGGCTGACCACGGGCAGCCGGGTGGATTTTGTTTCGCAGGACGCAGGCCCGCATGCCAGCTTCAAGGTTGTGCCCGTACGCAACGAAGTCGCCCGCTTGAAAGGGCGGTTTGCCGGGCGGGTCAGCAAACCCGCAAGTGTTGAAGCCATGAACCGCGCCATTGCTGGCGCAGCGGCCCTCCGCAACACCCCGGGCGGCAAGTAGGCCGCTGCGCTGCCCATGATTGGCCTGGACACCAATGTGCTGGCGCGCTATCTGGCGCAAGACGACGCGCGCCAGTCGGCAGTGGCAACCCGCTTGATCGAGCGGGACTTGTCGCCAGACAAGCCTGGCTTCATCAGCCTGATTGTGCTGGCCGAGCTGTGCTGGGTGCTGGGCAGCATTTACAGCGCGACGCCCGACGAACTGGTGGCCATGCTGGACGACCTGCTGAACACACCCTGCTTTTTTGTGGAGCAACGCGAGCTTGTGCAGGCCGCCACCAAAACCCTGCGCACCCGCAAAAGCAGCAAAACCGGCGTGGTCGACGTGCTGATCGCCCAGATTGCCGCCAGCCGTGGCAGCACGCATACGGTCAGTTTTGACAAAGCCGCTGTGCGCGGCGCGGGTATGACCTTGCTGGTTTAACGTCAAGCCCGTGCAAGCCACGTTGACCCGCCATCACTTGCGGAGGTTGGTTATCCCCAAAAACAGCCATAGGCGTCTTCGTCCACAAGCTTCAAAAATGCGTCGATAGACTTTACGTATTGGTGCGGCGTATAGCCATGCCACTTCAAGTCCTGACGCAACCAGAAAATCTTCCACAGGTTTTGACGACGGTTGTACGTGGTTTTGGCGATGAGGTGTTCAATCTTGCGCGACGGGTCGTCGAACACGGGGCGAGTCTCAAACAACAGTACGCTGTGGCCCTTGGTTCGCCAGCCAAGATCAACTTGGTCGCGGATCTCTGGTTGCGGGCGGCGCAAAGCCAGAAACGCTGTGGCGGCCTTTTCGATGCTTTTGTTCTCAATCTCGTTAAAGGCCATGGCGCAGTCTCAATGAGGTCAGGGGATTTTCGGTGTGCCGCGCGCCTGTCCAGGGCCGGCTTGCCCCTCTACCCGACACAGAAACTGCGGCGACACCCGCCACTGCTGCCCGTTTTCAGTGATGACTGTCACCGTTTTGCGGTTGTATTTGGCGATGATGCCAACCAAGACGGGTTGGCCATCGGGCTGAAACGCCACTTTTTGGCCGATGGAGAAATCCAGCATGTGCCCATGCGCCCGCATCTGTTGCAGAAATTTCAGGCGCGCCACAACCCGGTGATTGAGGTCGACAAGATCGGCCTCGTTGAGTTTGTCAATATCGATCATGGGCGCAATGAACTCCGCGCTGACGTCGGCGCGCATCCCGCCGGTTTGTAAACCCGCTCGGCAGTCGCCGGGTATTGCGCCAGCTTGCCCACAGGCCTGCGTGGCCGACGCACCAGCTCACCGCCGCAATTGGGGCAAATGCCTTTGAGCTTCTGCTCGGCGCACGCAGCGCAGAAGGTGCATTCAAACGTGCAGATGCGCGCGTCGAGGGATTCGGGCGGCAGGTCTGTGTTGCAGCATTCGCAGTTGGGGCGGAGGGTGAGCATGGCGTGGCCTTATGTATATGTCAGATCGTCGACTATGAAAACTGAGCCTCACACTAATTGATGAAACCGAAGCGGCGGGCATGCGATTCCAGAAACTTGGGATTGGGGCCCCAGCGGTCTGGCATGAGGATTTTTTTGTTATTGAACCGAAGCAAAGCCTGTTTCATGAAGGAGTCTGCTGTTTCCGAAATTAGCCTTTGAGAGACACGAACCTTGAAGTCCGGCATAACAGTGATCAGTCCGATATCGAATGCCCGGTCATGCAAGGCAGATAAGCAAAGACCATTCTGCGGATTCATCCGATTCTTGCGGTCATGGCTCCACGGAAGGATGTGGCTTGCGTTGACGAGCTGCTCACTAACAAGGCCGGAGATGCAACATTGAGAGCGATAGTTTGTCAGAATCGATTTCCGAAATCTCCATTGGTTGACGCGAACTTCAACGGTGGCTGATCGGGTCTTTGCCTCTGGAATGATCAGAGCGATTTCTGCCAAATCTTCTTGCAGCGGTTGACCGTTTTCGTTTGCGAGCTTTGTATATTCACGAGCGGCCTCTGTAGACATGGCGTCCCGATTGGCATGCAACTCATCCCAGACGGCTCTGTCAAGCGCGGAGGCCCCTTTCAACCGGCTGAGACCTCCTGCGGAAATGACAGGGTCTAGGCTGGAAAGGTTGGTGAGTTTCATCGCAACCGAGCTGACTGATCTGCCGAGCCACTGCGCCAATTGCTTCACCTTGGGGTTTCGGGCGTCTAGTTTTCCAAAGGGCAATTGGGTGTAGAGATGCAGTGTCGGCAGCAGGTGCTGGCGAGTCCAATTGACGGATGCTGCGCGATTGCTTGACATGGATGCCTCCCGTTCCGATGTATGAGTGGAGTATCGGAGATTTGTCACATGGCAAATGTTTGCAAAGACCTACCGGTGAATACAAAACTCCTGTGCGATGTAGCAAACATCCCAGTTCCCATAACACTTGTCTGCGTAAACCAACGTGCCTTCAACCACCTGTAGCAAGTTGGTGGCGAGCGTCGCACCAGGGAAAAACCGCTTCGCATCTCGCCGATTGGCGAATCGCAAGGTGACCTCTTGCCCATACAGCGTTTGTACATAAAGCAGCGGGCCGATCTTGGGGCCAGCGAAGCCGCGTGATTTAACCGTTTGCTGCGGGAAGTCGCGCCCGTGCGAAAGCGATAGATACAGGCCGGGGCGGGTTGGCATTTCGCCCCAGTCGGGGAGGTCTTTGATGGGGTTGTTCATGGAGTATGTTGAAAACAAAGAAGTCCCCAAGCGTATGCACGCAACCCCGGCTTGTGACCCAGGGCTTTGCCTGGGCTGACAACAGAAGACTTTTTGCTGAAGAGCGATATAAATTAACATGGGTATTAACAATTTAACCAAAATGGCAAAAGGCGCAGATTTTTAAGCTTTTTAGCCCTCTAGGTCTCGAATAACAAACACAGTTTGCTATTAAAATAGAAGCAACCACAAATCTGGCAAAACTCCCGATCCATCGTCCGTCTCAAGTCCACGTCCGCGCGTCAACCGCTAGTACGGCTTGGCACATGTGTTGCTTGTAAAATGACAGCGCCCGCGCTATCATGGCGGTGTGGTTGATCGCATCATTCTGGATACCAATGTGCTGGTGGCTGCTTTGACCAGCCCGGTGGGTGCCTCGCGCGCGGTGTTGCGTGGTGCGCTGCAGGGGCGGTGGGCCCCTTTGATTTCGCTGGCGCTGTTTACGGAATACGAAGACGTGCTTTCCCGGCGCGAAGTGTTGGAGCGCTGCCCCCTGGCTGACGAAGAGCGCGAGGCCGTGGTGGACGCACTGCTGTCGTGCTGCGCGCTGGTTGAGGTGTACTACGCTTGGCACCCCAACCTGCGCGACGAAGGCGACAACCATGTGTTTGAACTGGCGGTGGCCGCGCAGAATGCCGTGTTGCTGACTTGGAACGTGCGTGATTTCGCAAGCGCAGAGCTGCGGTTTCCGCTGGTGAAAGTCATGACCCCTGCCCAATGGATGAAGGAGAACCCGTAATGTCTGTATTGACCATTCGCCTGCCCGACGCCAAACATTCCCGGCTGAAGGAATTGGCCCGTTCGCGGGGCGTCAGCGCCAACAAACTGATGGAAGAGCTGGCAACCGTTGCGCTTGCGCAGCAGGACACGCAAACCCGCTTTGTCCTGCGTGCCAGCCGGGGTGACGTGGCGCGCGGCCTGGCGGCGCTGGACACGCTGGATGCTGCGTTCGGGCCTACGCGTTGACTACTGGAATAACGGACAAAATAGCGGAAAATAGGTCATGAAAATGCAACGCGTTGTGGCGAAAACCGCCCTGCATCCCGCAGGCGGCGGTCCGTCGGCGGACTTGCAATACTGGCTGTCACAGCCTGTGCAGGCGCGCGTGGCGGCCGTCGAGGAGTTGCGGCGGCAAATGGGGGGCGTGGATGCTGAACGAAGACTTCAAAGAGTTTGCCGCGTTACTTCACTCAAACCGGGTTGACTACCTGATTGTGGGCGGCTACGCGCTGGAAGGCGGATTACCGGATTCGCCCGAGGGATGAATGGATGGCCCCCGCTTGAATATGCCGCCGCCAGCGCCATCTAAGCCACCTGTTCCCCTCTGACTGCCCCCTATGGCCATTGCGCCGCTGTTCCTGATTTCTGTGTTGATGCATGCCTGGGTGGGCTGGCGCGTGGCGCCTGCGCTGGCGTCTGTGGCGGCTTTTCCGCTGGGGGGCACGCTGTTTGCGGCGCTGGTGGTGGCCTCGGCGCTCTTGATGCCGCTGGGCTTCATGGCACGAAGGGTGTCGCGCGGGCCGGCGGTGGTGGTGCTGACGTGGCTGGGGCTGCTGTGTATGGGGCTGTTTTCGTCGCTGTTTGTGCTGACGCTGCTGCGCGACGTGCTCTTGGTGCTGGCGCTGGGCGCCACCGGGCTGGCCGCGCTGGCGGGGCTGGACCTGGCCGTGCTGGACGCCTTGCAGACGGGCAGCGCCGTGGCGGTGCCGGTGCTGGGCCTGTTGGCCACGGTGCTCGGCTTTTGGAACGCGCGGCGCACCGCGCGGGTGGTGCGGGTGGACGTGCCGATTGCCGGCCTGCCGGCTGCGCTGCACGGTTTTACCGTGGCGCAGATTTCAGATATCCACGTGGGGCCGACCATCCGCCGCCAGTATCTTTCGCGCATTGTGGCGCGGGTCAACGCGCTGGGCGCCGACATGGTGGCCATCACCGGTGACCTGGTCGATGGCCGGGTAGCCGACCTGCACGCCCATGTGGCGCCGCTCTCGGGCCTCACCTCGACCCACGGCACGTTTTTTGTGACCGGCAACCACGAGTATTACTCGGGCGCACACGCCTGGATAGACGAGCTGCGCCGTCTGGGCGTGACGGTGCTGATGAACGAACACGTGGTGCTGCACCATGACAGCGGCCACCAGCCTGTAACTGCGGCTGGCGGGGCTTTGCAGGGCCGGGAGGTGCTGCGCTCGGGCACAGCCCCGCTGGTGGTGGCGGGTGTAGCCGACTTCAGCGCCCACCATTTTGACGAAACACACCGCAGCAGCCCGGCCGCCGCCATGGCCAACGCGCCTTTGAATGCGGCCATGCGCCTCCTGCTGGCGCACCAGCCGCGCAGCGCCCAGGCGGCGGCCGAGGCCGGTTTTGACTTGCAGCTCTCGGGCCACACCCACGGCGGGCAGTTCTGGCCGTGGATGCACTTTGTGAAGTTCCAGCAGCCCTTCACCGCCGGGCTGAATAAGCTCAAAAACCTGTGGGTCTACACCAACCGCGGCACCGGTTATTGGGGCCCGCCCAAGCGTTTTGGTGTGCCCTCGGAAATCACCCACCTGCGGCTGGTGATGGGCTGACGAAGTTCTTGCGCGGCGGGCGGCGGACGCCCGCGCTGGCCTGGAAGCGCGTGGATAAGCCTGCGTATAGTGGCCCCATGAAAATTGCCTGGCGGATTCTGGGGGTCAGTTTGGTCGCGGTGCTGGTGTTTGCGCTGGTCGGCGTCATCGCCACCTGGGCGCCCGACCGTCCGGTGGCCGCGCTTGCGGCCCGCTGGGCAGCGCCGCCCTCGCAGTTCATCGAGCTTGCGGGCCTCAAGGTGCATCTGCGCGACGAAGGCCCGCGCGATGACCCTTCGCCCATCGTCTTGTTGCATGGCACCTCAGCCAGCTTGCACACCTGGGATGGCTGGGCCCAGGCCCTCGTGCCGCAGCGCCGGGTGATCCGGTTTGACTTGCCGGCTTTTGGGCTGACCGGGCCGAATGCGCAAGACGATTATTCGTTCGAGGCGTATGCCAAGTTCGTGCTGGCGGTGCTGGACAAACTCGGCGTGCAAAGGTGTGTGTTGGCGGGCAACTCGCTGGGTGGGCAAATCGCCACGGCCACGGCCTTTGTGGCGCCGGCGCGGGTGGAGCGGCTGATCTTGGTGGATTCGAGCGGTTACCCGATTGAGTCGATCTCGGTGCCGCTGGGTTTTCGCATCGCGCGGATGCCGGGCCTGCGCCAGGTGATGGAATACACCTTGCCGCGCGGCATTATTGAGCGCAGCATCAAAAACGTGTACGGCGACCCGGCCAAGGTGACGCCCGCGTTGATCGACCGTTATTACGAACTCACGCTGCGCGAGGGCAACCGCCGGGCGCTGGGGCGGCGCATGGCGCAGGGCTATGCCAGCAACGCCGAGCAGATCAAGGCCCTGCGCCAGCCCACACTGGTGTTGTGGGGCGGGCAGGACCGCTTGATTCCACCGGCCAACGCTAAGCTCTTCGGTCGCGATATTCCGGGCGCGAGGGTGGTGGTATTTGAGGCTTTGGGCCACGTTCCACACGAAGAAGACCCCAAAGCCACGGTGGCGGAAGTGAGGGCCTTCCTGGGGCTGTAACAAAGCCGTAACATGGGGGCCTGCGTGGAACAAACAAGCAGGCAGACACGCAGCAGGAGCGTTCCCATGGTCAATATCAGCAACGACAACGCGGCAGAGCCGCCGCCGGACGAAGAGTTCAGCTCCTCGGAGGCGCAACTGCACGAGCTGTTGACGACTTTCATGGGCCGCCTGCGAGCGGCCACCGAGGTCAGCGACAGTTACCACAGCCAGCTCGAACACAGCGCACAGCAGATGGCCGGCGCGCACGATGTGCCCGAGATCGAGCGCTTGTTGCAGGATTTGCTCAGCGCCACCCGGGCCATGGCGCGCGACAGCCAGGGCGTGCACGACGAGTTGAGCAGCATGCAAGAGAAAGTGCTGACCACCGACCAGCAGATCGCCCGCCTGCACGCCGAGCTGGACCGCCTGAACATATTGGCGCGGCACGACCCGCTCACCGGCGCGCTGAACCGCAAAGGCATGGACGAGTCGGTCAACCGCGAAGTCTCCAAAGTGCGGCGCACCGGCACGCCGCTGGCCGTGGCGATGCTGGATATCGACCACTTCAAGAAGCTCAACGACCGCCTGGGCCACGCGGCGGGCGACGCGGCGCTGCGCCATCTGGCGGTGGTGGCACGCGAGGTGCTGCGCCCGCAGGACACCGTGGCGCGTTATGGCGGTGAAGAGTTTGTGGTGCTGTTGCCGGACACGGTGCTGGAGCGCGGGGTCGATGCCATCCGCCGCTTGGCCAGTGAGTTGGCCAAACGCGCGTTTTCCAGCGGCGGCGAACCGGTGCGCATCACCTTCAGCGCGGGGGTGGCGCAGCTGGGCGAGAAAGAGGGCGGCATGGATGCGATTGACCGGGCCGACGCCGCGATGTACCAAGCCAAAGATGCGGGGCGCAACCGGGTGGTGGCAGCATGAGCTACCTGGTGCTGGGCTGTGGCGCACCTGCTGGCCAACGGCAACCTGGCGCACGTTGTGCTGTTTGGCAGCTTTCTGGCCTGCGCGGTCTTTGCCTTTCTGCTGCATGGCTGGCTGATCGGCGTGCGGCCGCTGGGATAATCGGCGTTTTATTGAACCCAGGACACCCATGCCCCGCGCCATACTCGAAGAATCCCGCATCCACCCCGCCATCCGCGACAAAGTCAGCCGGCATCATGAAGCCCTGGTCAAAGAAGTGCAAGACGCCGTCGCCGCCAACGCGGTCGTGGTGGTCGGCATGGGCATGAACCCGTTCCCCAAAAAGGCCTGCAAGCTGCTGGACGAGGCGGGCGTGGCCTACAAATACCTGGAATACGGCAACTACTTCAACACCTGGCGCGAACGCAGCGCCATCAAGTTCTGGACGGGTTGGCCGACCCTGCCGCAAATTTTTGTCAAAGGCACACTGGTTGGCGGATTTGATGATTTGAAAAAGCTGGCGGCCAGCGGAGATCTGAAAAAACTGCTGGGGTAGACGGCGAGTGATGCTATATTTAGTATAGCACAATAGCCATATAACACGTGGCCCAAGGGCTGAAAAATCTTAAATTTTAGTGGCGGAGCCAAAAAACCCGCCATTTGTTAACATCCATGTTAACAAAAGTTTCCGCTACGGCATGATCCTCTGGTTTGGCTGAAAACACAGCGCTGCTGCTGGTGATTTCAGCAGCAGCGCCTCCAAGCTTTAGTTGTGTTTCATGCCGTGCCCGCCCGGGCCTTGCATCATCGGGCGGCTGTCGAAAACTTTCTTCTGCTCGGGGTTGAGCGTTGCGTAAAAGGTTTTGACGGCGTCGCCGCGTTTGTCCACGGCGGCCTGGCGCTCGGTGCGCAGGGCGCGCATGCGGTCGATACGCTCGGGCGAGCTGAGTTTTTGCAGCTCGTCGCGGATCGCCGTGCGGCGCTTGTGCATGTCAGCGGGCGGTTTCATCGCTTCGGTGAAGGTCGTCCAAGCGGCTTCCTGCGAAGGCTCGATTTTGAGCTTGGCCTTCAGGTCGGCATGGCGGCGCGCCATGTGTTGCTGCATGCGTTCGGGTGAAGCGCCTTCACGCCCACCCTCCCGCATATCCTGGCGCATGCCACGCTGGGCTTTGGGTGCGCCATCGGCGGCGGGCGGCGGGGTTTGGGCCAATGCGCTGGCGGCACCGATGGCCAGAAGGCCGGCCAGCAAAAGGGGTTTGAGGCGGTGTTGCAGCGGGGTTGCGATCAAGCGTGGCATAGGGGGGCTCCTGGAGTCAAAAGCCAGATGCGCCAATTGGCATCCGGTAGAAAAGAAGTTTGCGCGTTTTGTGTGATTCGCAAGTGTCTGCGCATGAACGCAAGGTAAAGTTTGGTGATGGTTTTGTGAACCACAATGTCGTGCCACGCACGTAATCCGCAAATAACCCGAGAAGGCGCAATTGTTCAAGAATATTTTGGTGTACCGGATCACACCCGGATGGGAGCAGTCTGTTGACAGCATCGAGGCCGGCTTGCAGGCGGCGCGTTTTGTGCCCTGCGGCGCCAGCATGGAGCGCTCTTTTGGGTGGGTGGCGCCACGAGGGCACGCGCACGGCCCGCTCGTTGAATCCGTCGGCGGGCAATACATTCTGAAATTCTGCCTGGAGGCCAAACTCCTGCCCGCCAGCGTGGTGGCCAGCAAAGCGCTTGAGAAGCTGGCGCAGATCGAGGCCAGCACGGGCCGCAAACCCGGCAAGAAGGAAACCCGCGACATCAAGGAAGACATCCGCCACGCCTTGCTCTCACAGGCCTTCACGAAACTGGCCAGTGTGTGGGTGTGGATCGACCCGAAAGCCAAAAGCCTGGTGATCGATGCCAGCAGCCCCAAAAAAGCCGACGAAGTGGTCACGCTGCTGGTGCAGTGCCTCGACGGTTTTGCCGTGACCCTGGTCAACACCATCACCTCACCCGCCGTGGCGATGGGCCAGTGGCTGACCACGCAGGAGCCACCGCAGGCC
>JANLYO010000187.1:0-5409 GCA_031365665.1 Rhodoferax sp.
GTGTCGATATTATTGCAAGGGTGGGGGTTAGTGTGCTACGGAGTCGTCCCCGTACCCCCCCCCCCCCGGCAATACTAAACAGGCCGACTGTGGCCGCCTTAGCCAGCGATTTGAGCTTCATTTGAGGTCCTCTCTGTGATCCGTTGCTTGGTTGAAAAAATTTTGCGAAAACGGATATGTAACAAGCAAGCAATAGTTGCGCCACATGTGTAACTCAATGTTTCTATGGGAGTTTCTCCGGTTTCCCCGTTTCAACCCTATCGATATGTAAAAAATATCGACACGTCAAGACAAGGTCTGGTCAGTCTTGACCTGCCCCGTCCATGCCGTCAAAGCGTCAACAACCCCAGCCCCGCATACCGCCCAAACCCCCGGTCAAATGTGACAAGGCGCAGCCCCGTGCGCATCGCCAGCGCAGCCAGATAGGCATCTGTCCAGTCCGCAAGGCGAAATTGCGCCTGCTGGGTGAACTGGCGCATGATGTCATCAACACCCTCAGGCTCCGCCTGAAACGCCACCTCTGGCAAATCAACCAGGCTTTGCAGGGCCGCCCAGGCCTGCTTGACGGTGAACGGTGCGCCACCCATCACCACTTTGTGGGTGACGAGCCGCAGGATGCCCAGCTTGGTGATGCGGCACAGAAATATCCGGGACAAGGCCGTCTGTTCCCAGTAGGTGGAGGCCGCTGCATGGTGAACATGCTGCGGGTTCAACAGCGCCAGCCAGACATTGACGTCAGGCAGGTCGCCCCGCAACGCGGCCTCAGCCATCGATACGCTCAGCTATTCGTGATTTTGGCGGCATCCTGCGCGTCCAGCAGGGTGTTCAACTCGGCATTGGTCATGTCAGGCATGGGTTTTGCGCCCTTGCGCCTGAAAACCGGCACCGGGCTGCGCCTGGGATCGGTAGACCCGAGCGTTGACCGTTGCAATGCCGTCTCAACCATTTTGGCGAAGTAGTCCTTGAGTTTGACGCCTTCCATCGCGGCACGGGCCTTGAGCTCACGCATGAGCGGGTCCGGCAGATCCAGTGTGGTACGCATAAAAGCATTTTTACATAAAATCCGAAACTGGGCAATCGAAAGCTGCGCGGTGCGCCGCATGTTTTGCCAAATTTTGCCAAAACTACTATTCTCCCGCCATGGTCACGATGAACATTTCCCTCCCCGACGCGCTCAAGCCCTTCGTTGACGAGCGTGTCGCCTCTGAAGCTTATGGCACGTCCAGCGAATACGTGCGCGAGTTGATTCGCCGCGACAAGGACAGGCGCCAATTCAAGGCGTATTTGACGGCAGGGCTGCAATCGGGCCAAGCGGGGCCTATGGATGCAGCCTACTTCGCCAAATTGCGCACTGGCCTGAAAACAAGCGCGCAAAAAGTGGCCTGATGGCGAAGCAGTTGCCTGCCATTCGCAGTGCGAAAGCGCAGGCGGATGTTGAAGACGCATTGGCGTATTACCTGCTGGAAGCGCCTCATATGGCAAGCCACTTTCTGGATTCACTGGAGAGGGCAGTCGCCTACATTCAGCGCTCGCCAGGCACCGGGTCGCCACCTTATGCCATTGAGCTTGACATGCCGGGATTGCGCTTTTGGAGCCTGAACAAGTTTCCATTTGCGCTGTTTTACGTAGAGCAAGGCGGCCAGTGTTGGTGCTGTGCCTGGTCCACATGAGTCGGGATATTCCGGGGGCCTTCCTTCCCTGACATTTTAAAAGTTTTTGGGCCTCTAGGTCACGAAAAATAAGCACATTCAGCTATATATTTTATAGCGTTCACATTCTCTCCCACAGCTGAAAACTGGCGCTGAAGATCCGGCGCCGCCCTCAGATCAACATCTCATCACAACACTGGGTGGCCGCTGCAAAATCCAGTGCGGCCATGGCGGCGTCGAGCCGCGAGAATCGTTGGGGCGCGAGTTTGAAGCCATCGGGTTTGATCTTGTCGTACAGCGCCAGGGCGGCCATGTCTGAGCTGGCCAGCAGGGTGTGCAATTGGCGCAAGTGGGCTTCGAACACGGCGTGGTCAATGGGCAAACCAGGTGCGCGGTGGGTGGAAGCCGGTGCCTTTTGCAAGCTGGCGACCAGGCGCTGGCGCACCTGCGTCAATGCCTCGATGGACCGCTGCGTTGCCCGCTCGAATTCTTCAAACAGGCCTGAGGGCAATGGCAGGCCGCCTTGCGGGGCGGCAGCCGACGCTCCACCGGCCTGTTTCAAGGCTTTTTCGACGCGCGCAGCCACGGCGGACAAGCTGTTGTCGCCCAGGGTCGCCGCCAGGCCTTTGACACTGTGCGCCATGTTGCGCGCGTCTTCGGACTGGTTTTTACGCAGCAGGCCATGCAGTTGCACGGGCAGGCGCGCCAGGTCGCTGGTGAACTGGCCCACCGTGCGCACATACAACTCGGTGTTGCCGCCCATGCGGTTGAGCGCGCCCTTCGTGTCAATTTCAGTGTTGATTTCAGCTTCGACTTCCCCTGTGCCTGCATCGTTTGACGCGGGCGCGCGTCCAGACGGCCCCGCCTCGTCCAAGCTGAGGTCGATGGCTTGACGCGATGGCCCCAGGGTTTGAAAAAACGCGCCCGACCTGACCTCTGCTGCGGCAAGTGCCAGGTCGGCTTCTTCAGGCACAGGCACAGGCACGGTCACAGGTGCAAGTTCAGGTGCAGAAGCCGCGGCCGCAACTTCTGTCGCTTGAGCCACATCCGCGCCCTGCAACGCAGCCTCGTTCGACTCCTGCCACCAGTTGGACGCCACCAGGGCAGAAAAACCGCTGTCCAGCACGGCGGCGGGGTCTCTCGCCCGCATCAATCGTTGCACCACGGCCACCAGTTGGTCGATGGAAAACGGTTTGCCGATATGGTCGTTCATGCCAGCAGCGAGGCACGCTTGCCGGTCTGCTGGCATGGCGTTGGCGGTCATTGCGACGATGGGCAGATAGACATGGGTTGCCAAGTCGGCGGGCCCTGCACCCAAAGCGCCGCCGAATTCGCTGCGGATGGCGCGTGCCGCCTCCAGCCCGTCCATGACGGGCATTTGGACGTCCATCAGCACCAAATCAATCTTGGGGGCGTCGCCTGTGAAGCTGCCTCGCACTGCCTGCAGGCCCGTGGCGCCGTTGTCTGCCAGCGCCACTTCTGCGCCCTCGGCCAACAAAAGTTCACGGGCAATTTGTTGGTTGATGGCGTTGTCTTCCACCACCAGCAAACGCAGGCCCGACAGGCGCCGGCCCGCCGGCTGTCGGGCCTTGGACTGTGTGGGCCGTTCGGCCTGTGCATCCAGGGCCCCCGACCCAGCTTGATCCGACACCGGGTGACTGGACGTCAATGCCGCTAGACCAACCCCCGCCTCCCCCGCTGGTTTTGCTCCTTTTGCCCGAGGCCCATCCTGCGCCACGCGTGCCACGCGCGCCATGCGTGCGCTGACCACCGAATCAAACAACATCGACGCCGTCAGGGGTTTAAGCAACACGTCATCGACCTGCGCTTGCTCTTCGGCAGACCGTTCAGACAGCGCCTCGCGCCCGTGCGCCGTGACGATCACCAGGAGCGGTGCTTTGGCATCGGGCACACCCTGCGTGATCTCGCGGATCTTCATACACGTGGCCCAACCGTCCAGGCCGGGCATTTGCCAGTCGACAAACATCACATCATGTGCTGCCTGGCCTTGGTCGCGCCGGGCTTTCACCGCCGCCAACGCCTGCGTGCCGCTGTTGGCGGCGTCGACTTCCCAGCCCAGCGCGCGCACCATGTCGGTCATGATGTCGCGCGCCAACGGGTTGTCGTCGACCACCAGCACCTTGAGTTTCCGCAGGTTTTCGGGTTTGAGTTTGGCGTCTTGGGCCAATGCTGCCGGGCTTTCGTCAACACCCACCTCGGCCACAAAATAAAAGCGGCTGCCTTTGCCCGGCTCGCTCTCCAGTTGCAAGCGCCCACCCATCAGCTCGACCAGCATTTTGGTGATCGACAAACCCAAGCCAGTGCCGCCAAAGCGCCGTGTAGTGGAGGTTTCAGCCTGCGAAAACCCCTCAAAAATGCGCGCTTGATGCTCTTTGGCGATACCGATGCCGGTGTCTTTCACCTCCACGTGCAGGCCCAACGCGTCGCCGGCAAGGCCGGCCGAGCGCGACGCCACCGAGAGGCGGATCACCACTTCGCCCTGGGCCGTGAACTTGACCGCGTTGCCCGCCAGATTGAGCAGAATCTGCTGCAGGCGCAGCGCGTCGCCGATCAGGGTTTTGGGAATGTCCGGGGCAATGTCGTAGAGGATTTCAATCGGCTTGTTGCGCAAATTCGCTGCCAAAATCACGCCGACGTCGCGCATCAGGCGGTCGACCCGGAACGGCTGTACATCCAGCGCCATCTTGCCGGATTCGGCCTTGGAGAAATCCAGAATGTCGTTGAGCAGCGCCATCAGGGATTTGGCTGCACCCTCGGATTTGTCCACGTAATCCCGTTGGCGCGGCTCCAGCGTGGTGCGCCCCAAGAGCGTGAGCATGCCCAGCACCGCATTCATCGGGGTACGCAGTTCATGGCTCATGTTGGCCAGAAAACGGCCTTTGGCTTCGGTGGCCAACTCGGCATTGCGGCGCGCCCGGCGCAGCGCCTGCATCACACGGTAGGCAAAAATAACCGCGACTGCCGCCAGCGCTGCAAACATCAGCACCGCCAGCACGGCGATATTGCGCGTCCACAACAAATGGTCGATGCGTTTTTCCAAGGCACTTTCCAGCGCACTGAGCAAACGGCCATTGGCAGTGAAATGCTGGTCGGCCAGTTGCAGCATGGCCGCGCCCTCACCGATCAGGTCATTGGGCATGGCGGCTGCGACCACCATCAACTGCATGTCTTGCGCCATCGCGCTGGTTTGTTTCACCAACGCGGCCAGGCCAGCCTCAGCGGCCAGGGCGGGATTGGCCAGCTGGATTTTGTCAAAGGACATGCGCATTTGCTCGACCTGGTGGTCCAGCACGCCGATGGCACTGGCCAGCAGGCGCTCGTAACCGCCGCGCGCGCCGACGGCCTGGCGCCGCTGGCTGTTGATGACCATCAGGCGGTAAATGATGTCGATCACCTCCGGCTGGCGGACGACCGCCAGGTCCAACAGCGAGTTTGAATCAAACGATGGGTCCAGCGTGAGGTTCGAGCCGTCAACCGCCTGCACCATCAGGTTGCGCAGCAAATTGATGTAGCGCGTGTGGATGTCCAATTGCTCGGGCGCACTGAGCTGCGTTTTTGCCGTCAACACATCGCGCTGGCTGCGCAGCTCGTCAAAGAGCGGCGTCGTCAAAAGCGCCTCGCCATGGGCGGCGTCCAACTCGGCCAGTTGCGCAAAAGACGTGCTGATGGCGTCTACTTGCACGCGGCGCACGGACGGTGGCACGCCTGCCCCAGCCAACTGGGTCTCCACCAGCGCATA
>JANLYO010000311.1:0-4728 GCA_031365665.1 Rhodoferax sp.
CCTCGGTCATGAGCGGGCATGCCAGTGCGGTGGCGGCGCTGGCGCGGTTTGGATCTGCTGCCAAGGGAGATCCGATCTATGACGCCGGCGTGCAATTGGGACGGTTGCTGCGCACGGCATTCCTGGCGGACTACTTTGTCAGTAAGCGGTCATTTAACTACGTCTATCGGCAACGCAGTTTTTGAGGGATGCTAGGTGTCCATGTAGAACAAGGTGGACACCTATGACAGAGATGAACTCAGAGTTGTTGAGCAGACTGGTGATGGGTCGCGACAGAGACGGACGGCGCCGCTACGACCCACAAGCGAAGCTGGAGTTGGTTGGCGAGTGCATGAAACCCGGCGTATCGGTGGCCGGCACGGCGCTGCGGTACGGCATCAACGCGAATTTGCTTCGCAAGTGGATCACAAATTCCGTCGGGCAAAGTGGCATGGGCACGCCGGCGCCTGCAGGCATGAGAGGTCTGGCGGCGCCAAACCCTTTTGTGGCAGTCCGGATTGAACCTGGTGCGTCACACACGGCGACGGCACGGCCAAGTGCGTGCCGTGATCGCAGTGGTCTGCGCGCGGCGCCTGGGTTGATGCGATTGCAGGTGCATCTGCCAAACGGGGTCAGGGTGGATCTGGGTGAAGCTGGCCTGCAGGAGTTATCGCCGCTCATGCAAATGCTCAGCCATCTGCCGTGTTCGAGCTAACTGCGACCCGCGCGGTATACCTGCACCGCGACGCCATCGATTTCCGCAAAAACATAAACGGGCTGGCCAGCCTGGTCGAGCATGGCCTTGGGATGGATGTCTTCGCGCAGGCGGTGTTTGTGTTTGGCAACCGTAGGAAGGACCGCATTAAGATACTCGGCTGGGAGCGTAACGGCTTCTGGCTGCTGCAAAAACGTCTGGAGGATTCGCGTTTTGTGTGGCCCCGCGAGGACAGTGCGGTGGTGAAACTCACGGTGCAGCAATTGCACTGGTTGCTCGAAGGCATTGATCTTGCGGCGATGCGCGGGCACGCGCCGGTGCACTACCAAAGGGTGGCGTAAAAAGATTCATTGGCTGTGCATTTGCTATCGTTTTTGAGGAACTTTTAAATCGCTGCTTTGATCAAAAACAGCAATGACAAACGAGTCCGGCGTCGAACAAATCAAGGCCTTGCAAGAGGCTCTGGACGCGGCCTTCCAAAACGCTCAGACCCTCAGAGCCGAGCTCGGTGAACTGACCAGCCAGAAGCACTCGCTCGAAGGCGAGAACCGCATTCTGCGCACCGAGCGCGATTTGCTCAAGGAGCGCCTGAACAAGTTCATGCGCAAGATCTTTGCCGCCAGGAGCGAGGCGAGCAGCCAAAATCAGAAGGACATGTTCTTCAACGAAGCCGAAGTCCTGGGCGCGCAGGCCCAGCCCGCGGTGCAGGAAGACCTCGGCGGCGATGATGAAGGGGTTGATGTCCCCGCGCACAAACGCGCCAAGCGCGGGCGCAAAGCTCTGGATGCGGCACTGCCGCGCGAGGTGGTGCGCCACGAACTGCCGCTGTCCGAGCGGGTCTGCCCGCACGATGGCGCAACGCTGACGGAAATCGGTGTTGAGGCCAGCGAGCAGATGGACATCATCCCCCAGCAAGTGCGCGTGATCCGCCACGAGCGGGTCAAATACGCCTGCCCCTGCTGCGATGGCGCCATGCGCCTGGCCTGCAAGTCCGCACAGATCATCCCCAAGGGCCTGTTCAGCGAAGGCTTGCTGGCCTGGGTCATCACCTCCAAGTACTGCGATGGGCTGCCGCTGTACCGCCAGGCGGCGCTGCTGGTCCGCTTTGGCGGCAGTGACCTGTCGCGCAACACCCTGGCCGCCAGTGTCGTGCGGGTGGGCCAGGCGGTGCAGCCCATCATCAACTTGTTGCGCGACCATTTGCTGGAGGCGCCACTGGTCTACGGCGATGAGACCCAGATCCAGGTTCTCAAGGAGCCGGGCAAGAGCGCGCAGTCCAAAAGCTACATGTGGGCGCAGATGACCCAGGGCTCAGGGCCGGGTGGCGCCGGCCCGCCGATCCGCCTGTTTGGCTATTCGCCTTCGCGCAGCACGGCGGCGGCGCAGATCCTGTACGCGGGCATTCGAGGCGGGGCGGTGCTGATGACGGATGGGTATGCGGTCTATGACCAGATCGCCCAAGCCCACCAGTTGGTACACCTTGCATGCTGGGCCCACTGCAGGCGCGATTTCAATGATGCGCTGCAGGCCTTGCCCAAGAATGCGCGCGGGCCAGAGCAGTTGGCCGCGCAGTTCATGGCGCTCATCGGGCAGTTGTACGCGGTCGAAGCAAAGGCGCGGGAGCGCGATCTTGACGCCA
Source organism: Rhodoferax sp. (assembly GCA_031365665.1). Lineage (GTDB taxonomy): Bacteria > Pseudomonadota > Gammaproteobacteria > Burkholderiales > Burkholderiaceae_C > JANYCG01. The sequence goes on from JANLYO010000311.1 coordinate 2,334, forward strand.
AAGGCTTGCTTGAGCAGCGTCAGCACTACAGCGTGCCGGTGCTGCAGAAGATCGAGTCTTTGCTGCTGGCCCACCTGCATGGTGTGTTGCCTGGCAGTTTGCTGGGCAAGGCGCTGCACTACTTGAGCAGTCAGTGGCCCAAGCTCTCCTTGTACGTCACCGATGGCGCTCATCCGATAGACAACAACGCTTGCGAGAATTCCATCAGACCCTTCGTGGTCGGCAGAAAAAACTGGCTCTTTTCTGACACGGTTGCCGGGGCGAACGCCAGCGCCAATCTGTATTCACTGCTGCAAACCTGCGCCGTCAACGGTGTTGATGGCTACCGGTACCTGCGCGCATTGCTGGTGGCGCTACCCAAGGCCCAGACGGCCGACGACTACGAGGCCTTGCTGCCTTGGTCGATTGCGATGCCTACCAACTGACCGGTCGCTGACCATCGCTATCCCCTGAACCCCCCATCCGACTTGGCAGCCTCGCGCAAGGGCGGGGTTAATTGACCGCTTACGTTCATGCTGCAAGACTCGCCCGGTTCCAGCGAACCGACCAAACGCATCAAGCTGGAACCCTATCCTGTTGACGAGACTTTTCAAGGGCTTTCATATGCCAAGCGATATGAAGAGGTTTGCCTACGCCTGGTGCGCGAGCGGATGTACGACAGCGCCTGCTTTTTCACCTCTAGCGCGGATGCCGGAGCAAAGGGTCTCTTCAAGCAACCCAATCCAGAACTGGCTATCCGCAACTTTGCCGTGTCACTGCATGCACGGGCGGCTGCATTTGCACAGGTAAAGCGATAAAACCCAATGCCCCGCCCCCAAACCATCCAAATCTACCTCCCTGCCGGTGACCCGCGCGGCATGCGCGTGGCCGAGATCACGACGCGCATCGTTCGTGTGATCGAAGTGCCACGCAGCCAGTTGCCTGAGTTCATCAAGACGCCAGAGGCTCAGCAGGTGGGCGTGTACTTTTTGATGGGCGAGCTGTCTGAAGCCGGGTTGCCGCGTGTTTACATCGGCCAGTCCGGCAACGTTGGCAGCCGACTGGTGCAGCACAACCAGAGCAAAGACTTCTGGAACCGCGCGATGGTCGTCATCTCGCTCACCAACAGCATGACGCAGACGCACGCGCTGTTTCTGGAATGGTTTGCCATATCCGAGGCGACCAAGGCCGCGCGTTACAGCCTGGAGAACGGCAACACCGGTGCGCGGCCCCACACGCCCGCGCCGCTGGAGGCGGACTGCCACGAGATTCACGAAACCGCCGCCACCCTGCTGGCCACATTGGGCCAGCCCATCTTTGAGCCGCTGACTAATGCGCCCACTGCCAAAGGCGAGAAGGAACTGTTTTATTGCAAGGGCTCGGGCGCGGACGGTGTGGGTGAGTACACGACGGAGGGCTTTGTCGTGCTCAAGGGCTCCCGTGGGCGGTTGGAAAACGTGGCATCACTGCAAGGCAGGTCGTCAGAACGTTTTCGGGAAAAGCTGATTGCGGGCGGCATCATGGCGGCCAACGGCAACAACGTCGTGTTCACCCGTGACCACCTCTTTTCCAGCCCGAGCATGGCGGCCGTTGCACTGCAAGGCCGCTCGGCCAACGGCTGGCTGGAGTGGAAGGCCGCCAATGGCAAAACGCTGGACGAGTTGAAGCGGCAATCGGTGAAGGTTGCGGATTGAAACTGCTTCGTTTTATATAGCTACCTACGCATAGTCCATGAGGTCTACAGGCCAATTTCAGTGGAAAAATGGCCTCTTCTCAGCCATTTTGCCAACGGGCTCTTGCACCACTGCTGCTCACAAGGCACGCCATCATGGTTGCCGTCCATTTGCACGCCGGGGCAGTTTTTGAGGAAGAGCCTGGCTTCGGTGCACGAGGTCATTTGCGAGCAGTACTTTCGGCCATCACATTGAAAAGTGGAAGGCATTGGCGGGGTCAATTCGGCAGCAGGTATTGGCTGTTCAGTCCGCAACTGGACAGTGCGCGCGGCAAAGTGTCTGTACCCATACCAGCCCAGCGCGGCCAATATCCCCAGTGTGATCAGTTTGCTGCCAAATCCAGCCCCTTTGGATGAACGGCTCATGCGGCGGGCATGAACCGGGGCCGGTGTGTAGGCGGGCGTGTAGGTGCCTTTGTAGGGGCGCATGGGCGCCTGCGCGCCGGGGCGGCTCACGCGCACGGCCTTCTATTTGCCGTCGCGGTCAGGCACTATCTCAAAGCTGAGAACTTCGCCCTAAGTAGCCTGCTTGCCATCCCGTGAGAAGGCGGACACGTGCACAAAGATGTCTTGCCCGCCATCGTTGGCCACAACAAAGCCAAAGCCACGTTCGGCGTTCCACTTCTTCAGCTTTCCCTGGTATCGCATCTTCCGCCCCTCCCCTTGCGTTGAATTATCGCCAGA
>JANLYO010000064.1:0-10700 GCA_031365665.1 Rhodoferax sp.
TCAGAGGCGGAGCGGGCCTGGTCAGCACCGCCAGCGACTATCTGAAATACGCGCAGATGATGGTCAACGGCGGCGAATACGACGGGCGGCGTTACCTCTCGCGCAAAACCGTGGAGTTGATGCTCTCCAACCACATCGTCGGCATGACGGGCACCACCATCGCGACCACCGGCCCCGGCTACGGCTTTGGCCTGGGCTACGGCGTGCGCCTGGATGAAGGCATGGGCTGGACGCCGGGCTCCAAAGGCGACGCGATGTGGGCCGGTGCCTGGGGCACCAGTTTCTGGATCGACCCCAAAGAGAAACTGGTCGGCATCTTGATGACGCAAGGGCCGTCCACCCGCGTACAGACCCGCATGCTCTATAAAGGCTTGGTGTACGGGGCGCTGGTGCGGTAACTCGAGCCTTGCTTTGTGGGTTTAGCAAGCGCCAAGCCGCTTGCACCAGAAGCGACGGCGGGTAGCGGCAGAACAAACGGCCTTTTGGTTTTTGGCTTTTTTTGCTCGGCCGGTTCACAGCCAAAGGCGTGGCCACTGGATCTACGGGTTCTGCGTGTTGGGCGCATAACGCTGACGCGCGGCGCTTTAATTTTCATTTCATTCAATCATACCCATAATAGGTACGATTGAATGAAAAATTCATTTATTTAGTATTATTTTGTGTAAAATGATTTAATATTCATCATAAATACATTATATTATAATAGCAAAATTCTCAATTAATACGTGGAATAGGTTTCAATTATTTTAACAAATTATATTTCAATAAATATTTTTAATTTTTGAACACTGGCCTGCGTTTCTCCACGAAGGCCATCACCGCTTCTTTGTGGTCTGCTGTTTTGTGTGCGATGGCCTGGTAGCCGGCGGACAACTCCAACAGCGACGCGAGGCTGCTGTGCTCCCCCTCGCGCAGCAGGCGTTTGGTCATGCGCAACACGCCCCCGGGGTTGGCAGCGATTTTGGCGGCCAGTTGGCGTGCCTCCTGCATCAACGCGTCAGGGGCGACCACGCGTGACACCAAGCCGCAGGCCAAGGCCTCAGCGGCGGTGAGCGACTCACCGGTGTAGGCCATTTCCGCCGCTTTGGACTTGCCCACAATGCGCGGCAACAACCAAGCGCCGCCGTCACCGGGGATGATGCCCACGCGCACAAAGCTTTCGGCAAAGGTGGCCGTGTCTGCGGCGATGCGGATGTCACACATGCAGCTCAAATCCATGCCGGCGCCAATGGCCGCGCCGTTCACGGCGGCGATCACCGGCACATCGAGGTTGCAAAGCGCTTTGGGCAGGCGCTGGATGCCATTGCGGTATTCCTCGCGGATCAGCTCGGGGGAGATGTCCTTTTCAAAAAAGCGCCGCATGTCTTTCACATTGCCGCCCGATGAAAATACCGGGCCCTCGCCTGTGAGAATGACCACGCGCACGCTGGTGTCCAAGGTGATCGCCGCGCAGGCGTCGACAAATTCCTGCACTGCCGTGTTGCCGGTCAGCGCGTTGCGGGTTTCGGGCTGGCTCATGGTGAGCGTGAGGATGGCGCCGTCACGCGTTTGTTTTAGAAATGGGCTCATTTTTGCTTTGCGAATGTGAAAAGGGTCGAGTGCGTTTGAAGTAAAACTGGCGGGTATCGGGCTCAGCTAAGCCACGTCGGTGGCCGCTTGCAACAGGTCGAGGGTCGGGCCATGCGCCTGCATCATCGCCTCGCCAATGCGTTTGTGCCAAAACGATTCTGAACCCGCGAGCTGCCGCCAGGCATGCAGACGGCGCGTGAACAGCTGCAAGTCAAACGCTTCGGTGAAGCCGATGGCGCCATGGATTGAATGTGCCATCGCAGCGACCTCCACAGCAGCCTCGCTGGCGCGCGCTTTGGCTATCGCGGCTCTGAGTGCTTCCGGCTCCAACGCAGAGCGGTCGGCGGCTGGTCCGCCCGCCGCCTGCGAGCAGCCGATTTGCGCAGCCATGCGCGCGGCAAAAACCTGCTCCGCCATTACCGCCAGCTGGTGTTGAATCGCCTGGAATTTACCCAGCGGTTTGCCGAACTGCTCTCGCTCGCTGGCGAAGTGCAGCGTCATCTCCAGCACGCGTTGCATAGCGCCCGCCATCTGGGCAGCGGTGAGTGCGGCGCACAGCAGGCGGGTGTCGAGTTTCACCATAGACTGGGCTGTTGCAGGCAAGGTTTTAGCGGCTTCCTCAATCCAATGCAGCGCGACCGGCCCGATGGGGCTGGGCATCTGGTGCTGCACCGCCCAGGCGCGCGCCACCGTGGTTTCCGCCAAGGGCAAAGGCAACACGTGGCGGCCGCACAGTTCAAAAAGGGCGAAGCTTTGCGCCAAAGTGAGTCCAGCGCCGCCCAGTGCTTCAGGCACCATGGCGTCGGCAAAACCGGCACCTTCAATGGCCTGCCAAAGTGTTTTGGCCACTCGCGCATCACCCTGCTCCACGGCACGCACCACAGAGGGCGTGCAATGGGTCGCCAGCAGCTCTTGCAAGGCCTCTACCAAAAGCGGGTCGATGGATTGCGGCGTGCTCGCGGATGAAGCGGTGGATTCAGTGGTGTGGCTCATGTGTGTTTCAGCTCCGTCCAGCCCTGCCATCACCGCAAACCCAGCCCACGCGCGATCATGCCGCGCAGGATGTCGCGGGTGCCGCCCCGAAGCGAAAAGGAGGGGGCGACTTGCGTCACGTAACTGAGCGCCTGCAAAAGCTCCAGCGGAACGGCGGCATCGTCTCGGCCAAAAAGGTCGTCGGCCAAAAGCGTGGGAATGAGTTGCTCCAGCGTCACGCCTAATTCTTTCACCAGGGCGGCTTCGACCACCGGGCTTTCTCCCCGTGTGATTTTCTCGGTCACCGCGATTGACATCGCCCGCAAAGGCGCGAGCTGGCTGAAAATCCGGCCGGCGAGTTGGGTCGATGCTTCGCGTTGCTCCTGCGGTGTGCGGACAAATGCGAGCCACTCGTCAAACAGCACCAGGCTGGAGTAGATGCGCTCGGGCCCGCTGCGTTCAAATGCCAGCTCCGCCGTGACCTGCGCCCAACCCTGCCCTTCAGCGCCGATCAAGGCAGCATCGTCCAGCGCCACATTGTCAAAAAACACTTCACAGAACTGGCTGTCGCCTGAAAGGTCTTTGATCGGGCGCACCAACACGCCCGGCAGTTTTAAATCAACAATCACCTGCGACAGGCCTTTTTGCCGGTCTGCCGCATCGCCCGAGGTGCGCACCAAGGCAATCATGTAGTGGCAGTTGTGCGCGTTGCTGGTCCAGATTTTCTGGCCGTTGAGCAACCAGCCTGTGGCCGTTTTCACGGCGCGTGTACGCACGCTTGCAAGGTCAGATCCAGCATTGGGCTCACTCATGCCGATGCAAAAGAACGACTCGCCACGGCAGATCGGCGGGATGTAGCGCTGCTTTTGCGCTTCGCTGCCATATTTCAGGATCAGTGGCGCGCTTTGCCGGTCGGCGATCCAGTGCGAACCCACGGGCGCGCCTGCACACAGAAACTCCTCGACCAGCACGTAGCGCGCAAACGCGCTGCGTCCGGCACCGCCATACGCGGTGGGCAGGGTCAAACCCAGCCAGCCACGGCGGCCCAATTCGCGGCTGAAGGCTGCGTCGTATCCCATCCACGATTTGGCGCGGATGTGCGCTGGCACAGCGCGCAAGGCCTCGCCCAGGAAAGCGCGGACAGGCTCACGCAGTGCTTCGTCTTGCGGTGGAATCGGCGTTTGATTCAGGGATGCGAACACGTTCAGGCAATTTCAGTTGAAAACAAAGCCACATAATACGATGGCCCCATCGCGTCAGCTGACAGGGTTACGTTGAGTGGCACGGCGACTTCGGGTGGCTACACCAACACAGCCAGCAGCGCCATGATGAGTGACACCGTCACGAGCGCCAGACTTGTGGAAACAGCGACAGAGGCCGTCACCAGTTCCTGGGCCACGTTGTAACGCTGCGCAAACATGAACGCGTTGGCGCCAATGGGCATGGCGGCGGCAACGACCATCACCGTCAAGGTCATCCCCTGCAATCCGTAGGCCCAACCCGACAATGCCACCAGCAGGGGCAAGATGCCGTTTTTCAAAATTGTCAGCCCCACGGCAGCGCCTAGCAAATGCCCCACCCGCGCGCCCCAAAGTGCAGCCCCCACAAGGATCAGGGCCAAGGGACCCATCGCTTGGGACATCAGCTTGAGCGTGTTGTCCAGCACATTCGGAAGCTGCCATCCGGTCAGCGCAAACGCCAGACCCAGCATCGTGGGCAAGGTGGCGGGGTTCAGAATCCCGTTTTTCAGCGCCATCAAAATATTCGTTGCCAATGAACGCAGGCCCTGGGCAGAGTGGTCGTGATTTTCACGGGCCACCGCCAGTTCAAAAACAATCGTCGAGAGCGTCAGCAAAATCAGCGCATGGACGGCCACGATGGTGAAGAGGGTCACCAGTGCGGCCTCACCATAGGCCAGGCTAACCAACGGAATCCCAATGGCCACCGTGTTGCCAAAACTTGCTGAAATGGCCATAGCAGCGGCTTTGCGCGTCGCGCGACCGAGCCAAACCACGGCGAAGAAAAGCAAAATCGCCGCAGAAAAATACGCCGCAATCGGCATCAGATTGAGTTGGTCCAGATGCACCTGGCTCATGGTGCGAAACATCAGCGAGGGCGTCAAGACGAAGAACACGATGGCCGACAGGTCTTTGACGCTGTCGGGCCGCAACCAGCCTGCGCGGGCGGCAACGCTACCTGTTGCGATCAGCAAAATGACGGGAATCAGTGACGACAGTACAAGCAGGTTCATGGACAAGGCGCAAGGTGGGCAAGTCTACCAAGCCCGCGCCGCGCCGTGTGGCGTCGTTCGGGGCCGCGCGGCGCATCAAGTTCACCGGAGGCCCCTCAAGCGCAGTTAGAACGTCACTTGCAAACCCAGCTTGATATTGCGGCCCGGCAATGGCGCCTTGCCGGGGGCCGTTTGTGTCAGGATGGAGCTGGCGGCATACGCCAACACATCACCAAAATTGTCGATACGCGCAAACCAAAAGAGGTTGACCGATCCAAGCTTTTGCCGATAGCTGGCGTTGACGTTCATCAACGTGTAGGCTGCCGTGGCAACCTGTCCGGCTGCAATCTCGTTTTGCGCTGCCACGTGTTTGGCCCCGAAGCGAAGACCCCACGGCCCCTGGGCCCACACCAGCGCAGCGCCCAAGCGTACCGGCGCGATGCGAGGCAGGTATTGGCCCGTTGCGCTGTTGACTGCACGCACCATGTCGCCCGTGAGCTCCAGGTCAAGCGTTTGCCCCGCATCCAGCAGGCGGATATTGCCGTTGGCCTCCAAACCGGTAAATCGCGCAGGCACCTGCAAGTAAACGAACTCCGGCAAGATGCCCGCTGTGCCGCCCGACTCCAGTGACGTGTTGTCGCCATTGCCGGAGTCGGTCACGCTGACGCCCGCACCACCATTGCCGTCACTGTCGCGCAGAGTGCCTGTGGCGTCCAGGGTGATGAAGTCGCTGAATTGGTTGACGAATGCGCTCAACCCAAACGTGTTGGCTCCCTTTTTCCATTGCACGCCGATATCCAGGTTGGCAGACCTCTCTTTGTTGAAGCCGGCGTTGCCGACCTCATAGGCGTTGGTCGCCACGTGCGGGCCGTCTGCAAACAACTCATAGTCTTTGGGAGCACGTTCGCTGTAAGCCAGGTTGGACGTGAATTGCCATTCGGCAGACACTTTCCACAAGACACCCAGTGCATAACTTCCGGTGGAAAAACTGCGGCTGGCTGGCGCGAAGCGTGCGACCAACGGATTGCCCAGTGATGCCACGTCGACCGATTCAAAACGGGCGCCAAAACTCAACTTGCCCCACGACAAGGGCAGCTCTTCGTAGGCGAACAGGGCCTTTTGTTCCGTTCTGCTGTAGGGCGCAAACGCTTCAGCACCATCCGCTGAAAACTGGCTGTTTTCTGCCTGAAACCCCACCAGGCCCTCAAACGGCCCCAAACGCGCATGGCGAGCCACCAACCGCAAGTCATTGCCCGCATTTTTGAACACCGTGCCAGGCACACCCGCGTCGAATTCGACATGCTGGTAGTCGCTGCGGCTGGCCTGTGCCTTGATGCTTTGGAACAGCCCACCCAGCCCACGGATTTCACCCTCAATGCTGGTGCGGTTTGATTTCATTGCGATTGCCACTTGGTCTTCCGCAACCGTGCCATAGTCCGACTTGAACGTGCTGGTAGACAGGCCCATATATCCTTTGTCAAAAAATACCGAAGCACCAAGCGCGCCACCCTGTGTCCGAGCCGCTGAGTTGCAGATTTTTCTATCCATCGCGGGCGACCCCGGCTTGGTACAGGCAAGCTCAACCGGCACCGATGTGTTGCCGGTTTCTCGGTTGAAAGCATCAACGTGGATCGCATAGCGGTCCTGTCCCGCCTCCAGCATGACGGCACCGCCCTGTTCAGCATTTCCGTTGGCGAACCCAAGATCAAACTTGCCGATGATGCCGCCCTGGCGGTCAAACAGCGGCTCACGTGGGATTCGGTTGTCAATCACATTCACGGCACCTCCCACCGCGCTGCCGCCATACAGCAGGGCTCCGGGGCCGCGCAATACCTCGATACGCTCGATGCTGATCGGGTCACTGGGAACCGCATGGTCGAAACTGAGGCCAGAAGCATCGATGCTGGCCCCGTTGTTTTGCAGAATGCGAATGCGGTCTCCATCCAGCCCTCGAATGATGGGCCGACTGGCATTGGGGCCAAAGTAGCTGCTGCTGATGCCAGGGCTGCCATCCAATGTTTCGCCCAATGTGGCCTGGGAACGCAGCAATAGTTTCGCCCCCGAATACTGGCTAGCCGGCGCAATTGTGTCGGTTGCGCCCAGAGGATTGGCAATCACGGTAATTTCCTTCAGTGAAGGCGCGGCTGGCACGGTCGGCTGGTTTTGCGCAACGGCCCTGTTCGAAAAAAATGCAAAAAATGTAAGAGTTGCCAAGCTGGCAGCTAGGCCCGAATGAAAGCTTTTCATGAGATCCTCGAAGAAATAGGAAACGAACACAGAGCCCCGCTGCGGCATTGCACAGCGGGGCGAATTCAAATCAGGATTTCAACGAGGAGAGGGAGGGCCGCGCGCCTGGTATTGCGCGTGCCAGCGGATCTTTGCAAGGCCGTCACGGATGGCCAGTGCAAATGAGAGCAATGGCAATGGCAGCAGGGGCGCAGCAAAATCATCCAACGCATCAGCGTGGCAAAGCTGATCGTAAATGCGACAGTCGGTGTCAGTCAGATGTTCGGAGAACAGATTGGCAAACATCCCCTGGCCGCTGTGTTTTGCGACACCAACGTGACCACCCGGCTGGTCTTGCCGGTGCTTATGTTCACCCGCCAATGGCATGAATTGGCCAGACCCTGAAAGCGGAAGCGGGCTGTGCAAAACGCCGTGCAGCAGTGCCAAGGTTTGCGCCAGCAACAGCGCCAAGACCAAGATGAAAACACCCACCGTGCGGTGTGGCCTGCAGTGTTTACCGGGCAGATGCCCCAAGAGCATTCCGCCTATTTGACGCTTACAGCGTCCGTGATGCGGTAATACAGTCCGTAAGGGTCGTCACTCAAGACATTGAACTTGCCTTCAACAACCACAATGTCCATGGAATACTTCACTGGCGTTTTGGTCTTCACCTCAACCATGCTTTCCGGGCCGCCTGCAACGCAGAAACCACAGGTGAGCGGCACGGAACTCAGCAAAAAGTGCTTTTGTTTGTCACCTGGCTCCAGCGGCATCATGAAGCCCTGGATACGCTGGGTTTTCTGGTTCAGCGCTTGAATGGGCGCCGTAAAGACGGGCAAAAGTTTGTTGTTCTCGGCTTTTGTTTTCACTTCGGTCAGCATCGACCAAGGCAACACATCAGCGCGCTCCTTGATTGGCTCAAACAGGCTGTTCGCCCCGTGGACGCCGGGACCGCTGCCAGACGGCAAGGCAATGCCCTGGGACCAAGCCGAAGTCGCCGAGGCCAGGGCCAGCCAAGCTGCCAGCATACCCACCAGCACACCCTTAGTCCCGATTTGATGCAGTTTCATGTCTTTCTCCTGTCTGCCCGTATTGGATACCCAAATGCCGGAAGGTTCAATGTTCGTGTTTCATGCCGCAATATTTGCCAATCGCGAGGCCCTTGCAGGCGGCCTGCAAAGCCTTGACACACACCTCTTCGCCCTTACCCGACTCGCGGCATTTGGCGGCCGCCTCGTGCGCCGCCGCCATCGCCCGGTGCCGTGCGATGTCTTCCTGGGTCTCTTTATCGTTAGTTGCGGCAATGGCCGCGGAAATGGCCATAGAAGAGGCCAACAAGACGACCGCAGCAGCAGCTAAGCTGAAAAACCCAAATTTCATGACAACTCCTTCATGTGCTCCGCAAGTCCAGGTCGAATTTTGCCTCATTGCAGACGCGAATCAGGTTCGACTTATTGGGAGTTCAGCAAAGTGGTGACATCCAGGCGATACGCGCTGATCGCCGGCAGCGATGCCGCCAGGATCGCCACCGTGACCCCCATCGCCAACACCCACCACTCAGCCGAAAGCCAAATCCAGCCTGTCAAGGTGACAGAACGCTCTGTGGCCAGCCAGGTGCCGATCAATTCCGTCAAGGCATGACCCGCCAGCAAGCCCAATGCGGTTGCCAAGAGGGCCAACAGCAGTGCTTCACTCAGCAGCAGCCCGGCCACCTTTTGCGGCGAGGCGCCCAACATGCGCAACATGGCCAAATCCGCGCGGCGCTCACGTACAGCGCTCCATAGCGCGATGAAAACGCTCAAGCCTGCTGTCAGCAGCAACACCGCCCCAAAACCGCGCAAAACGTCTGTCCCTACCCCCACCATGCGCAACAGGCGGGTGATCTCAATGGCTGGAGCCGCCGCTTGCATCTCCGTAGTGGTGTTGACAAAGCGTGGCATGCTCACAGCCGCCAGCGGGCTTTTGTAAGTGATCAAAGCCAAGGTCACTTCTCGCTCGGCCTGCAGGGCCTTGAGGTCTGAAGGGTCGTTCGCTGTCGCTTTTTCGTGAACCTGCCAAACCGATTCGGTGGAAGTGAGGATCAGCCGGTCCAATACACACCCACAAGGCGCAAACACACCGGTCATTTGATAAAGATTGCCTCCGTGGCTATGGCCTTTGCCACCCAAACCGTGCGAACCCGCAAAACGCGCGCCCACTGCCAAACCTGCTTCGCGCGCCGCCTGGGCGCCTGCCACCGCCTGCATAGGCAAAGTCCAATTTTCACCGAGCGCCAGCGTCATCCGGTAGTGGTTAGCATAGGCGGGTGTGGTGCCAACAATTCGAAAACCTTTGAACGTGTCACCCAGGCTCAATGGAATGAGCGTTGCGATCTGCGGGTGTTTGGCCAACTCCTGCACTGCTGCAAGTGGAATGTTGCCCGTTGGCACGTCGATATGGAAAACACCCGCCAGAATCAATTGCATTGGGCTTCCTTTGGCCCCCACCACCAAGTCAATGCCCGCCATGTCACGTTCAAACGCCCGATCCATTTGCTCAGAGGTCAGAAGCACAAACGTGATCGACGCCAGGCTCAGCGACAGCAGCAGCAGGTTCAGCGCCGCCGACAGCGGACGCGACCACAGGTAACGGTGCGCAATGGCCAGGATTTTCATGCGGATCGGCCCCCTCCATCCCGAGCGGTTGGCCGAGTTGGTGGCCGACCGATTTGGCAATGGGTCGCCTGCGGCAATGCCTGGGCCACTCTCCCATCGTGGGTGGAGATCACCAGGGTTGCCGCGCAAGCCTGGGCGGTGGCAGACAGGAGGGCGAGGGCTTGCTGCGCTGAATCGTCGTCCAGACTCGCGGTCGGTTCATCGGCCAGGATGACTTTGGGCGAGAGCAGCACGGCGCGCGCCAGCGCCACCCGCTGGGCCTGCCCGCCCGAGAGCTGCGACGGTTTGCGCTGGGCCAGTTCACTCAAACCCAGGTTTTCCAGCACCTGAGCGATCTGCGCCGGATCATTGGCGACCCCGGCGGCCCACTGCGCCAGCGCAAGGTTGCCCAGCACCGTCAAGGCCGGGCTCAAATGCAATTTTTGTGGCAAAAAGCCAATCGTTTTAGCCCGCCAGGCGTCACCTGCCCACTTTTTCAGCGCTCCCAAGCCCTGCCCGGCCACGGTGATCTGGCCACTGTTGGGGTGCAACAGCGCCGCAGCCAAGGCCAGCCAGGTAGATTTTCCAGAGCCCGAGGAACCCTTGAGCAGCAATACGGCACCCTGGGGCACGTCAATATCAGGGAAAAGAATCGGCGCGGCGTTTGTGTAGCGATAACTCAGTTGTTCAGTGCGAATCATTGGCGTGGATTATTGACGCGTTTCCAAAAAACCTGCAGCCACATCCCACCACCGCAGACTCGGGTTCCTCCGTACTGCCTTCGCCAGCGAAGGCGCAGTAAGATCACTCCGGCGTTTGAACCCAGCTTTTTACATCCCATGACCACCACTGCTTTGCGTCAGATCAGCGACCTGCCCGGCCCGCGCACCTGGCCGCTGCTCGGCAGCATTTTGCAGGTCCAACGGGCTCGAATCCACCAGAACATGGAAGCCTGGGCGCGGCAGTACGGCACCCTGTTTCAAGTGACCTTGGGGCGCCGGCGCTTGTTGATCGTGGCGGATCACGAAATGATGGCTGCGGTGATGAAGGATCGCCCCGACGGCTTTCGG
>JANLYO010000083.1:0-10653 GCA_031365665.1 Rhodoferax sp.
GGTCGATGGCCGCACCATCGCCTCAGACAAGCTGCACGAATTTGTCGATTCACTCAGGCTGCGCGTGTTGGGCTCCGTGCGCGACACGCAAAACTCCGTGCATCTGGCCGCGCGGGGCCTGACGCTGTTTGACGTGGCGCCGGGGCGGGTCGAGAAAGACCTCGCGCAGTGGGAATCGATCTGCCGCTGGCTGGACAATTAGCAAACCAATCTTGTGTCCGTTCGCCCTGGGCCTGTCGAAGGGCCCTTCGACAAGCTCAGGGCGAACGGTTGCTTGAATTCAGAAACCTTCGACAAGGAGACACCATGAGAACTTTTCAAACCATCGCCGACCTGGCCGCCTGCGTGGGGCAAGACGTGGGCACCAGCGACTGGATCACCATCACGCAGCAACAGGTGAACCTGTTTGCCGAAGCCACCGGCGACCACCAGTGGATCCACGTGGACGTGGAGCGCGCCAAGGCTGGCCCGTTCGGCGCGCCGATTGCGCACGGGTTTTTGACCTTGTCGCTGCTGCCCAAACTCATGGCCAACACCTTTGAGGTGCTGCAAAAAGGCATGGGCGTGAACTACGGCCTCAACAAAGTGCGCTTCACCTCGCCCGCGCCGGTGGGCTGCCGCCTGCGCAGCCGCTTGAAGCTGCTCAAAGTCGAAGAGATCGACCGCAATGGCAAGCAGTTCACCTGGGCCGTCACCGTGGAGCGCGAAGGCTCTGACAAACCCGTCTGTGTGGCCGAATCGATTGGGCGCAGCTACCCTTGATCGCAGCAGGGCAGGGGTATGAAATTGGAACGCTACTATTTATATAGCATAATAGTGCCATTTCATGTGGCCTAGAGGCCTATTTTTATCATAAATTTCGAAAAACAGCTTGAAAATCCCATTTTGTTGATATGGGTGTTAACAAAATTATTGGCCTGCACAAACTGCTACCCAAACCCATTCTGCCGCCAGGCTTCAAACACCGTCACCGCGACAGCGTTGGACAGATTCAGGCTGCGCTGGCCCTCGCGCATGGGCAGTTTGAGCCAATGCGCGCTGGCGATGGCGGAGCGAATATCGTCTGGCAGGCCCTTCGTTTCTGAGCCAAAAACGAGCCAGTCGCCGGCCTGGAACGCCGCGTCGAAGACCGAATTCCGGCCCTGGGTGGTGAGCGCAAAGAGCCGCGCCATGTCGGGCGCTTGCGTTTCAATGAACGCCTGCCAGCTGGCATGCCGAGCCACCGGCGCATATTCGTGGTAATCCAGCCCTGCACGGCGCAACTGCGCGTCTTGCATCGTGAATCCCAGCGGCTCGACGAGGTGCAGCCGGCAGCCGGTGTTGGCCGCCAGACGGATCACGTTGCCGGTGTTGGGCGGGATTTCGGGGTGGACCAGGACGATGTTGAACATGGGCCGATTATTCTTCAGGCGTTCTTGCGAAGACCAGCCCCGTCACGTGAACGGCACCTGCGGCCCGCAGGGCACGGGCCGCCGCGTAGAGCGTCGCGCCCGTGGTCATCACGTCGTCAACGAGCACAATTTTTTTGCCCTTGACTTCAAAGGCCAGGAGCGGATCGACGGCAAACGCGCTGTTGACGTCGCGCAGGCGGGCCGCGCGGTCCAGCAGGCTTTGCGGCGGCGTGTCTTTGATGCGCAGCAAGAGCTGGGCGCGCGTTTTGGCGGCGTCCAGCGCCAGGGCCAATTCGAGTGCCTGGTTGAAGCCGCGCTGCAACATGCGGCTGGCGCTTAAAGGAACCGGCAGCAGCAGGTCAGCGTCGTCAATGGCCGCTTCCACGCCGTGCATGCTTTTGAGCAAAAGCGCGAACATGCCGGCCCAGCCCGGTTTGTCGCGGAATTTGAAGTCAGCCACGAGTTCTTGCCACGGGTAGTGGTAGGCCACGCCGGCCAAACAGGCGTCCAGCGGCGGCGGCGACAGCACACAGGCGCCGCATTGCACCGCGCCCCCCGCCACAGGCAGCGCGCAGGTGGCGCAGCGCGGCTCGGGTTGGGCAAAGGCGGTGACGCAGTCCTCACACACCGGCTCGGCGCACGGCCAGACGCGGCACACCGTGCACTGGCTGGACAGGGCGTCGCCCGCCCGCTGGATCAAGCGGCGCAACATGCGGGGAGTGGCTGGGACATCATCCTGTCAATATACTCGCGGCCATCAGTTTCGATCTCTTGCCTCCTGCGCACCACCCTGCACAACCCATGGCCACCGAACGCCCGCCCAGCATCGACAGCACCGCCGCCCAGCGCTGGCAGCGCCTGCCCGTGGCCGCATCGCCCTGGCTGCACGAGGAAGTGGCGCGGCGCATGCAGGAGCGGCTGGACATCATCAAACTCGTGCCCACCGCTTGGGGCCATTGGGAGCCGCTGCGGGGCGGCACCGCAGGCCATACCCTGTTGGCAGCCCGTTACCCGGATGCCCAGTGTTTTGTGGTGGCAGGTCATGCAGACCATGCTAAAATTGCTTCTAAATTAATAGCAAAACCGTGGTGGAAACCCAGCCGATGGAAGGCTGCGCCACTGCGTTTTGAAGCGCCACAAGCCGGTGCCGTGCAGATGTTGTGGGCCAACATGGCGCTGCACATGGCGGCCGACCCGCAAGCGCTGATTGCCCTGTGGCACCAAGCGCTGGCGGTGGATGGTTTTCTGATGTTTTCCTGCTTCGGCCCGGATACCCTGCGCGAATTGCGCGCTGTCTACCAGCAACTCGGCTGGCCCGCGTCGGCCCACGATTTCACCGACATGCACGATTGGGGCGACATGTTGGTGGCCAGCGGGTTTGCCGAGCCGGTGCTGGACATGGAGCGCATCGTGCTGACCTACGAGACGCCCGAACGCCTGCTGGCCGAGCTGCGCAGCCTGGGGCGCAACCTGCATCTGGCGCGGTTTCCCGCCCTGCGCGGGCGTGGTTGGCACGCCAAGCTGCTGGCGGCATTGAAGAAAACCCTGGCGGATCCCGCCGATCAGGGCCGCCTCAAGTTGACCTTCGAGGTGGTCTACGGCCATGCCATCAAACCCCAGCGACGCCTGGCCTTGCAAGCCCAAACCAGCTTGTCGCTGGACGAAATGCGCATGGCTTTGAAGGGTGGCAGGCCTGCCCGGCCTTAAGGCTTGGCGGGTACGGCGTTGCTTGGCCCTGTTGCGCTGCTGGCTACTCTTTTTGCTCCCAATTGGCCCAAGGCTCTGGGCTACAATCCCGTGCAGTTGGATTTCTTGAGCGTCCTCTCAAAAGTCCGGTATTTCCCCTGGATTGTGGTCGGGCCAAGCTGGTTTGGCACGCTGATGTCCAGGCAAAAGTTCAGGCAAAACGCGTGACAGACTTGATTTTTCGCTTTGCTACGGTCAAAGGTCAAAGCATCCAGTGGTTTTTGCGGCGTAACTGTTCGGTCACGCCGGGGCAACTGGGTCTGCTGTACCTGTCGCTGTGTGTCGTGTCTTTGGGCATCGGCACAGCGTTTTGGTTCCAGGGGGCAACCTTTGTGTTGCCGTTTGCCTGGGCTGAACTGATCGTTGTCGGAATTGCGTTTTTGGTGTTTGCCCGGCACGTGGGTGACGGCGAGCGCATTTCGCTGGCCGGCCCCCAGTTGGTGGTGGAGCTTGAAAACGCTGGCAAGCTGGAGCGCGCCGAGTTTCGCCGCGAATGGGTTCGTGTGGAGCCGCACCAAGGCGACGGCTCGCTGATCGAGCTTTCGGGCCAGGGCCGCACCATCACGGTAGGGCGTTTTGTGCGGCCGGAGCTGAGGCCGCTCTTGGCGCGCGAAATCCGCATGGCTTTGCGCGGCGCTTGACGCTTTAGGCCCTAGGGTGGCGGTCCGAGTGAACGGTGAGAGCTTGAGTTTGAAGAGATTTGAAAGTATTTGGCAGTTTTAGTCTGAGGCAATGAAGAAGTGAACACGATGAAGAGCATTTTCAAACCATTCACCCTGTTTTTGGCAGCGCTTGGGGCGTGGGCCATGTCTGTGGCGCTGACTGCGGCACATGCAGTCAACGATCTTCCGGGTGGCCCGGCGGTCAACCAGCTCAACCTGCATCCTGCGGTCACCAAAATCGCTGAAGAGCAGGCTTGGTTGCACTGGTTCATGATGATCGTCTGCACGGTGATTTTTGTGGCCGTATTTGGCGTGATGTTTTATTCCATCTGGAAACACCGCAAAGACAAAGGTTACAAGGCCGCGAATTTCCATGAATCGGTGACGGTCGAGGTGATCTGGACCATCGTTCCCTTCATCATCGTGATCCTGATGGCGCTGCCCGCCACCAAAGTGATTGTGGCGATGAAAGACACCACCAACGCCGATCTCACGATCAAGGCCACCGGTTACCAGTGGAAGTGGGGTTACGACTACCTCAAGGGTGAAGGTGAAGGCATCGGTTTTGTCTCGCAACTCGACAGCACCCACCGCGAAATGTCCAACAACGGCGGCCCCAAACCGGGCCAGGTGGTGGACGATTACCTGCTGAAAGTCGACAACCCGCTGGTGGTGCCGGTCAACAAAAAAGTGCGCGTGATTGTCACCGCGGTGGACGTGATCCACGCCTTCATGGTGCCCTCATTCGGCATCAAACAAGACGCGGTGCCCGGCTTCGTGCGCGACACCTGGTTCCGCTCCGAAAAAATCGGCGACTATTACGGCCAGTGCGCCGAGTTGTGTGGCAAAGAACACGCCTACATGCCAATCCATGTGAAGGTGTTGTCCGCAGAAGATTACGCCAAATGGGTGCTTGCCGAAAAGAAAAAAATGGCCGCCAAGCTGGACGACCCGGCCAAAGTCTGGACCGCCGAAGACATCATCAAACGCGGTGAAAAAGTCTATGCGGCCAACTGTGCGGCCTGCCACCAAGCCAACGGCAAGGGCGCCGGCCCGATCAAAGCGCTGGATGCCGCCGCTGTGGTGCTTGACGCCGACAAAGGCAAGCAGATCGCCGTCTTGCTCAATGGCCAAAACCAGGGCGCCATGCCGGCCTGGAAACAACTGAGCGACACCGATATCGCGGCCGTGATCACGTTCACCAAGAACAACTGGTCGAACAAGACGGGCCAATTGGTGCAACCGTCTGAAATCGCGTCGGCGCGCAAATAAGCGCCAGAGATCGCCCCACGCCAGCCCAAAATTTTGCGAAATTAGAGAATTGAGAAGGAATCCAGCATGAGCGCCGTTTTAGACCATCATGACCATGCCCCTGGTGACGACCACCATGGCGCACCCGCCGGTTGGCGGCGTTGGGTGTTTGCGACCAACCACAAAGACATTGGCACCCTGTATTTGCTGTTTGCCTTCACGATGTTGATGTTTGGCGGCTTTTTGGCGCTGATGATCCGCGCCGAGCTGTTCAAGCCGGGCCTGCAATTGGTCAACCCCGAGCTCTTCAACCAGCTCACCACCATGCACGGCGTGGTGATGGTGTTTGGCGCGATCATGCCGGCCTTTGTTGGTTTTGCCAACTGGATGGTGCCGATGCAAATCGGCGCTGCTGACATGGCTTTCGCCCGCATGAACAACTTCAGTTTCTGGTTGGTGATTCCGGCCGGCGTGCTGGTGGTGTTGTCGTTCTTCATGCCAGGCGGGGCACCGGCTGCGGGCTGGACTTTTTATGCCCCCCTGACGCTGCAAATGGGTCCGAGCATGGACGCCGGCATTTTTGCGCTGCACATCCTGGGTGCCAGCTCCATCATGGGCTCCATCAATATCATCGTCACCATCCTGAACATGCGCGCGCCCGGCATGACGCTGATGAAGATGCCGATGTTCTGCTGGACCTGGCTGATCACGGCCTACCTGCTGATCGCCGTGATGCCGGTGCTGGCAGGCGCCATCACCATGACCTTGACCGACCGCCACTTTGGCACGAGTTTCTTCAACCCGGCCGCCGGTGGCGACCCGGTGATGTTCCAGCACATTTTCTGGTTCTTCGGCCACCCTGAGGTCTACATCATGATTTTGCCGGCCTTCGGCATTATCAGCCACGTGGTGCCAGCCTTTGCCCGCAAGCGCCTGTTTGGTTACGCGTCGATGGTCTACGCCACGTCATCGATCGCCATCCTTTCCTTCATCGTGTGGGCGCACCACATGTTCACCACCGGCATGCCGGTCACGGGCCAGCTCTTCTTCATGTATGCCACGATGCTGATCGCAGTGCCCACTGCCGTGAAAATCTTCAACTGGATCGCCACCATGTGGCAGGGCTCCATGACCTTCGAGACGCCGATGCTGTTCGCGGTCGGCTTCATCTTTGTCTTCACGATGGGCGGCTTTACGGGCCTGATCCTGGCGATGGCGCCGATTGACATCCAGTTGCAGGACACCTACTACGTTGTGGCGCACTTCCACTACGTGTTGGTGGCAGGTTCACTCTATGCCATGTTCGCCGGGTATTACTACTGGAGCCCGAAGTGGACGGGTGTGATGTACAACGAGACTCGCGGCAAGATCCACTTCTGGTGGTCGCTGATTGCGTTCAACGTCACCTTCTTCCCGATGCACTTCCTGGGCCTGGCGGGCATGCCGCGCCGCTACGCCGATTACCCCATGCAGTTCGCCGACTTCAACATGCTGGCGTCCATCGGCGCCTTTGCCTTCGGATTTGCGCAGGTGTATTTCTTCTTCTTCATCGTGCTGCCCACCATGCGCGGCAAGGGTGAAAAAGCCAGCGCCAGCCCATGGGAGGGCGCTGAAGGCCTGGAGTGGGAGCTGCCGTCACCTGCACCTTTCCATACCTTCGAGACGCCACCCAAGCTCAATGCGGCGGCCAACAAAGTGATCGGCTGAGCACGGGTTGCACCGTTCAACAACGTCTTGACGCCATGAGCCCTGAACAAAAAAAAACCAACACCAAAACCGCGCTGGTGCTGTTTTCGATTGCGCTTGCGTTTTTGCTGGGTTACGTCGCCAAGATGGCGCTTTTGGGCAAATAGGCCCTTGACCGCGTCAGATCAATTGCCAGCATGAATCTCCGCCTGGAAAACGCCAAACTGCTGGGCAAGCTGGCGGTCGTTACTGCGGGCATGTTTGGCTTTGGTTATGCCTTGATTCCGCTGTACAAAGCCATTTGTGAGGCGACGGGCATCAACATTTTGGCCTTGGGTGAACGCAATTTGCCCGGCACCGCCCGGTTGACGGCCAAAGATGTGGCCAATACGCAGGTGGACATGACGCGCACGATCACGGTGGAGTTTGACGCCAATGCGCGTGGGCCTTGGGAGTTCAAGCCGCAGAAGTCCTCGCTCCAAGTACATCCCGGCGAGTTGGCCACGGTGATGTACGAGTTCCAAAACACGCAAAACCGGCGCATGGCCGCGCAGGCGATCCCGAGTTATGCGCCCATGCAGGCAGCGGCGCACTTCAACAAGCTGGAGTGTTTTTGCTTTAACCAATACACGCTGGATCCGGGCGAAAAGAAGCAGTGGCCCGTGGCTTTTGTGATTGACCCGAAGTTGTCGCGCGACGTGACCACCATCACCCTGTCGTACACGTTTTTTGAGGTGGGCAGCAAGACGCCGCCTGCGCCCACGGCTGGCGGTGGCAGAGTCGTTGTCAATGGAGCGGGCGCATGAACCAAGCCCCTTTGGGCGTCGGCGCTGCGCCAAAAATGTCGTTTGCCCGCAGCATCAAGACCGTCGCCTGGTCTTTCATCGGAATCCGCAAACACAGCGAGTACCAAAATGACCTGGCGCAGGTCAACCCGCTGCACGTAATGCTGGTGGCGATTGCGGGCGTGCTGATGTTTGTTGTAGGTTTGATTTTTTTTGTGAATTGGGTCGTCGCCAAATAAGGCCGATTGAAAGCCGATTGGGGTTTTGGCGCGACAAATGAGGTGGAATTGGGTTTTGACAATTGGAAAGGTCTGGAGCTGAAATGAGTTCATCATCACACGGTGGCACCCCGTATTATTTTGTGCCGGAGCCCTCGCGCCACCCGGCCATGGCATCGCTCGGCCTGTTTTTCACATTTTTTGGCGCTGCCCAATGGATGAACGGCGCTGATTGGGGCAAATGGGCCATGGCAGCGGGCCTGTTGTGGTTCCTGTGGGTTCTCTTCAACTGGTTCAGTGACGCGATAGGCGAGAGCGAAGGCCACAAATACGGCCATAAAGTGGATATCTCCTTTCGCTGGAGCATGAGCTGGTTCATCTTCTCGGAAGTCATGTTTTTTGGCGCGTTTTTCTCCGCCTTGTGGTGGGTGCGTGCGCATTCGGTGCCGGCGCTGGGCAGCCTTGAGAACGCCGTGTTGTGGCCGGATTTCAAAGCCGTCTGGCCGAGCCTGGCAGCAGGTGTGACGGCCGCACCCGCAGCGATGATCGAGCCCTTCACGACGATGACGCCGTTTTGGCTGCCGACCATCAACACCGCCTTGTTGTTGACGTCTGGCGTCACTTTGACGATTGCCCACCATGCCTTGCAGCATGGCAACCGCGCCCGCACCATTGCCTTTATGTGGTTGACGGTGGTGTTGGGGCTGGTTTTCCTGTTTGTGCAGGGGTATGAATACGCCCACGCTTACAGTGATTTAAACCTGAAGCTTACCTCCGGCGTTTACGGTTCGACGTTTTTCATGCTGACCGGTTTTCACGGCTTTCACGTGTTCGTCGGCATGTTGATGTTGTTTTTCATTACCCTGCGTTTGCAAAAAGGCCATTTCACCGCTGACAGCCATTTTGGTTTTGAAGGCGCAGCCTGGTACTGGCACTTTGTTGACGTGGTGTGGTTGGGGCTCTACCTGCTGGTGTATTGGCTCTAATTCCATTTCAAAATCATCCGTGCAGGTCGTTGTGCCTCCCAGCCGTGCTGTGGCACTGTCGTCGTCGGCGCGTCTACTTCACAAATGATTTGGAAACGGAATAAGAGCGCGCCGTGAAGCAAAAAAAGGCATCGCTCGCGGTGCCTTTTTTATGGCCGAGGAATTCCGTTTGACTATTGCCCGGCTGGAATGCCGGTCGGTTGCACATACCCGAGTTTCCAGGCGATCAACACGCAAACAAACAGGAAAATGGACACGCCCACCCGCAAGGCCAAGGCCCGGAACATGTTGTTGGATTGTTGTTTGTCATCTTTGCCGCCGCGCATCATGAAAAAAAGCGCACTGGCCAAGCTGCCCAAAATGGCGACAAACGCCAGGATCACAAAATACTTCATGGCTTGGATTATCCCGTGAGCCCAGAGCAGCCCGTCAAAGCGTCCACAAAAATGTGGCTGCTGGGTGTGGCCGCGCTGCTGTCGGTGTTGGCCACGCTGAAATTGGGCCACTGGCAATTGACGCGCGCTTGGGAAAAAGAGGGCCTCCAGGCAGCCATTGAAAACCAGGCCCAACGTGTGCCCTTGGACAATGCAGCAGTGACAGGTGCTGCGGATTCCGCACAGCAAACGGCGGCCAATTTGCACCGACCCGCCAAACTGCGCGGCACCTGGGCATTGCCGCACACCGTGTTTTTGGACAATCGGCAGATGGACGCCAAACCCGGCTTTTATGTGGTGACGCCGCTGCAACTGCAGGGTGCCAAAGTGGCGGTGTTGGTGCAACGCGGCTGGGTGCAGCGCAATTTTCAGGATCGCAGCCAGTTGCCGACAGTGCAAACCCCCGGCGGCATGGTGGACGTCGAGGGCCGCGTGGCGTCGCTGCCCGCGAAGCTCTATGACCTTGGTGGCGACGAGAAAGGGCCAATCCGGCAAAATATCGACCTGACAGCGTTTGGTCGTGAAACCGGGCTGGCGTTGTTGCCGCTTTCGGTAGTCCAAACAACGGGCGGCGATGACGGCCTGTTGCGCCACTGGCCGCAGGCAGCGACCGGGGCGGGTAAAAATTATGGCTACGCATTTCAGTGGTTTGCCTTGAGCGCGCTGATCGCAATTCTTTATGGCTGGTTTCAATTCGGTAAACGGTATGTCTCTGAGCGCAAATCCTGAATCCTCCGGGCCAGCGGCCCCGCGTGATGAGCCGCTGGGCCTGACGGTGCACAGTTTGCCCAACCCCTCGGATGCCCTGGGGCTCGATGGCAAACGCACGCTGCTGGGCCGCTGGAAGATGCTGCTCGTGATGCTCGTGTGCGCTGCGCCCGTCATCGCGTCTTACGTCACCTATTACGTGGTGCGCCCCGATGGGCGGCGCAATTTTGGCGACTTGATCGAACCGCAGCGCAGCCTGCCCGACCTGGCAGCCGCCAGCCTGGACGGCAAAAGCTTCAACCTGAAAACGCTCAAAGGCCAATGGCTGCTGGTGGCGGTGGGCAGCGGCGCCTGCGACGAGAACTGTGCCCATAACCTGTATTTGCAGCGCCAATTGCACACCAGCCTGGGCAAGGAGAAAGACCGTGTGGACCGCGTTTGGCTGGTGTCTGACGACCAACCCGTCGACGGCAAACTGCGCGCTGCCATCACCGACGCCACCATTCTTCGCCTGTCGGCGCAAGCATTGGGCACCTGGCTGCAGGCCGCGCAAGGGCAGAAGCTGGACGACCACCTGTACCTGGTGGATCCGATGGGCAACTGGATGATGCGTTTTCCGGCCAAACTTGATTTGACCGCCGCCGCCAAATCCAAGCGCGACATTGAACGCCTGCTGCGCGCTTCGGCCTCGTGGGACACGCCGGGGCGCTAAGCTGCCGCTGAACTCCCCGCCTGAACACCCGCCGTTGAACAACTCTTCCGCCATGCCCAACCAAGCGCTTTATG
>JANLYO010000097.1:0-15993 GCA_031365665.1 Rhodoferax sp.
GGTAGCCAAACGACCGTTCGCCCTGAGCTTGTCGAAGGCCCCTTCGACAAGCGCAGGGCGAACGGTCTGTTGATCTCAGCGCATCAATCTCTGCCGCGCTGAAACCGGCCTGGCGTCGAGCCGCCTCGTTGAACGGCGGCCGTAATTTTGGCGCTTTGTAGCGCTCGGTGAGCAGGGCGTAATGCGCCACCGGATCGAGCCCGTCACGCGCGCACAGCCAGTTGTACCAATGGTTGCCAATGGTCACATGGCCGATTTCATCCCGCAGGATGATGTCCAGAATCGCCACTGCGCGCAAGGCGTCTGGCGTGTTCACTTGTTTGAGTTTGGCCTGGATTTGCGGCGTGGCGTCCAGCCCGCGCGCTTCTAGCGTGCGCGGCACCAGCGCCATGCGGGCGACCACATCGTGCGCGGTTTTGCCACACATTTCCCACAGGCCGTCGTGCGCCGGGAAATCGCCGTAGTCCCACCGCGGCGCGGGCTGGCGGTTTGCACCGGGTACTGAATCCATGCCGCGCAAATGCCCGCGCAAGAGCGTGAAGTGATACGCCTCCTCGCGCGCCACCTGCGCCCAGTCGGCATAAAACTGATCCGGCAGGCCGTCAAAACGCCACACTGCGTCCAGCGCCAAGTTGATCGCGTTGAATTCGATGTGGCAGATCGAGTGAATCAGAGCTGCGCGGCCCTCCAGCGTGGACGGCGCGCGGCGGGGGACTTTGGCAGGGTGCAGCAGATCGGGGCGGGCGGGGCGGCCGGGGATGGCTGAATTCGCTATAAAATGAGAAGCTAAGTAAGTAGAATCGGCGAGGGCTAAATCGGATTTTATTGAAGGGTCTTGCTCGACCAGCGCTTGCAGGGCTTGTTGACGTATCTGAGGCAGTTGGCGTGTTGAATTTTGCACAGGTGGATTGTGCCAACAATGCGCTGACCGCCTCCTACAATTAGCAATCAATTCAGGTCGCAAGGCCGGCGAACAGGAAAAAATGATGGCAATCTACGAACTCGACGGCGTCGCCCCCACCTTGGGCAAAGACGTCTACATCGCCGACAGCGCGCAGGTGATGGGCGACGTGGTGCTGGGCGAGGGTGCGAGCCTGTGGTTTGGCGTGATCGCGCGGGGGGATTCCGAGAAGATCACCATTGGGCGGGGCAGCAACATCCAGGACGGATCGGTGCTGCATGCCGACGCCGGCAAGCCGCTGGTGATCGGCGACAACGTCAGCGTGGGCCACATGGTGATGTTGCACGGATGCACGGTGGGAGATGGCAGTTTGATTGGTATTGGCGCGATTGTGTTGAATGACGCGAAGATCGGCAAAAACTGCATCGTCGGCGCGAACTCGCTGGTGACTGAGGGCAAGGAGTTCCCCGACGGCTCGATGATCATGGGCAGCCCGGCCAAGCTGGTGCGCCAGCTCGCGCCCGAGCAGATTGCGGGCGTGCACGGCATTGGCGGCCATTACGTGGCCAATGGCAAACGCTTCAAGGCCGGGCTGAAGAAGATCGGCTGAGGCGCAGGGAAGTGGCGGGCGTGTCAGAGCTGCACAAATTCATGTTCGAGGGCCTGCCGGTGCGCGGCGCCATCGTGCGCCTGGACGACGCCTGGGGCGAGATATTGCGCCGCCGGGCCGCGAACTCCAGCAGCGGTGCCTACCCCGCGCCTTTGCAAAACCTGCTCGGCGAAATGGCGGCGGCGGGCGTGCTGATGCAGTCCAACATCAAATTCGATGGCGCACTGATTTTGCAAATCCAGGGCGACGGCCCGGTGAAACTGGCGGTGGTGGAAGTCAATGGTGATTTGAGTTTGCGCGCCACCGCGACGCTGATCGGCGAAGTGGCTTCTGACACGCGTTTGAGCCAGATGGTCAACGTCAACAACACAGGTAAATGCGCCATCACGCTCGACCCCAAAACCCGCCGCCCCGGCCAGCAGGCCTATCAGGGCGTGGTGCCGCTGTTTGGCGACCGGCGCGAAAAACTCGAGTGCATCAGCGATGTGCTGGCGCATTACATGCTGCAAAGTGAACAGCTTGAAACCACCCTGGTCTTGGCGGCAGACGGCAATGTAGCTGCGGGCCTGCTGATCCAAAAAATGCCCGGGCAGGGCGGCAAGGCGGTGTCGGCCGAACGCGCTGTAGACCCCGACTACCTCGACGCCTACAACCGCATCTCGATTCTGACGGCCAGCCTCACGCACGCTGAGTTGCTGAGCCTGGACGTCGACACCATCCTTCACCGCCTGTTTTGGGAAGAGCCCTTGCTGCGCTTTGAGCCGATGGCGGGCGAGCAAACGCCAAAATTCGCTTGCACTTGCAGCCGCGACCGTGTGGGCCGCATGATCCGCAGCCTGGGCGCCGCCGAGGCCGACAGCATCATCGCCGAGCGTGGTGACATTGAAGTGGGCTGCGAATTTTGTGGCCAGCAGTACCGCTTTGATGCCGTGGACGCCGCGCAACTTTTCATAGAGCCCACCGGCCTGCAGGTCATACCCAATGGACTACAGTAGCTTTTAAATCGATAGCGATTGAAATCTGGTCGAAGGCGGTTTAAAACCAGTTCAAATTGAATCCTGACCTGCCAGCAGGCCGCTGAACAGGTGGTGCTCGCAAGCCGGATCGCTGCATTTGTCACACGACCACTGCCAAGCATCATGGCCTGTGCTGCTGCTGCTGCCACCCGTTCCGGCTGTATTGCCGTGCAGGTCAGCGGCACCGCCCAGGCTGCGCAGGATGGCCCGCTGCGCCTGTAGCAAACGCTCGGCACCCGTTCCATACACGACGTGAAAACTGACGCCAGCGTCTGCCAGTGTGCGACGAAGTTGAGTGTCTTCTTGCATCTGGCCTAGCATGGGTGTGGGCAAATCGAGGCCCATCAACAAAACGATGGGGCAGGCCGCCGCCTCGTTGGCATGCGCCAGCGGCGCGACTTGAAGCTTCGCATTGGCCTGTACAAGCGCGGTGGCCAGCCAACGTTTGCCGGTGTGTTGCGCACCTAAAATGCCGATGAATTGAGAATTCATACGCTATCAAATAAATAGCAATCTATTCAATAAAAATCAGACTAAGGGGCAAATTTTATAAAAATTTCCAATTTGAGCCTGATTTTAACTCAATTATACCTAAATTGGGTATGATTTAAAATATCAACGATCCTATTTGGAAAAACCTCTCATGATCGCCATCAACTCAAATTCGCCAAATCGAATTGCTGCACTGTCTGTGCGCGGGTGACTTGGTTCAACCGGCCATCAATGCCATAGGTTGCACCCAGCACCGTAATGCCCAAACCCAAGTCGCGCGCCGCCCGACTATCGATCGATATGTCGGCGGTGAACCGGCCATCGGCGTTTTTGGCCAGTTGCCAGTCCAGCAAGGCATCCTGCAAATTCCACAACAATGGCAAAGCCCGGCGCTGCGTAAATTCGGCCCGGCTCAACGTCCCCGCTTCATCCACGTTGTACTTCAGCGTCCGCAAACCCTGCTCGAACCGGGCGCGGGCTGCGGCGATGGACTCTGCAACGTTGGCCGGTGTCGTTGTGGCATCGCTCACCTTGGTGGCTGCGGCCACGGGCGCGTCGAACAAGGTCGTCGGGTTGCCCGCCTTCACGTCTTGAGAAATCCCGATGGCGGGTGAAGGCGCAGCCTCCACCGTGGTCAGTGCCACAACGGCCGCATGGTTCCAGCTGCTGCCATCGGCAAAACGAATCTTCTCCAGCGCGTTGGCGCCGGTGCCACCGTTCAGGAAGTAATTCGTCACCGTCAACTGGTCGCTGGAGCCATTGATGCGCAGCACCAGGTCATCGCCGCGCTGGGCCATGGCCACATCGCCGGTGGCGATGCCCGCGCCCAATTGCACCAGGTCGCCGGAGGGCTTGCCCGCGTCGAAATTGACGATGATGTCCTGCCCGCTGCCGCGCCCGAACACATAGGTGTCATTGCCCAGGCCGCCAAACAGGATGTTGTTGCCGGCGTTGCCTTCAATGCGATTGTTCAGCGCATTGCCCACGCCGTTGATGTTGGCCGCACCCGTGAGCACCAGGTTCTCCACGTTGTCTTGCAGCGCATGCGAGACGCTTGAATACACTGTGTCTGTGCCTTCGGCGGCGTTTTCCACCACCAGGTCGTTGGCGTTGTCCACAACATATTTGTCATTGCCCGCGCCGCCGATCAGGATGTCGGCGCCGGCGCCGCCGTCCAGCGTGTCATTGCCCTCCAGGCCCCAGAGCTTGTTGGAGGTGGCGTTGCCGGTGATCAGGTTATTCAGCGCGTTGCCCATGCCGGCCTCTGCCGTGCCGGTGAGGGTGAGGTTCTCCAGGTTGTCGGCCAGGCTGTAGTTGACGCTGGCCTGGACAGTGTCGGTGCCTTCTGCGGCAATTTCAACAATCGTGTCGGCCTGGTTGTCCACAATGTAAAGGTCATTGCCCTTGCCGCCCAGCATCACATCTGTGCCCGCGCCGCCGTCAATGGTGTTGGCCGCGCCATTGCCGCTGAGCACATTGGCCAGTTCATTGCCGGTGATGGTGGCGGCCGTGCCCAGCAAAATGCCGTCTTCCACATTCGCGGCCAGCGTGAAGGACTGGCGGCTGATGACCATGTCGCGCCCGCCCGCGTCGCCAGCGGCTTCGACGATGCTGTCCACGTCGTCTTCAAACAGGTAGGTGTCATTGCCTGCGCCGCCGACCAGGGTGTCCAGCCCCTTTTTGCCATTCAGGGTGTCGTCGCCTGCGTCTCCCGTCAGCATGTTGGCCGCGTCGTTGCCCTGCAAATCGTTGTCCAGCGCGTTGCCCATGGCGTTGATGGCCGCTGTGCCGGTGAGGATCAGGTTCTCCACATTCGCGCCCAGCGCGTAGCTGACGCTGGTTTCAACAATATCTATGCCTTCGTTGGCCAGTTCGGCGACAGTATCCAGCGCGTTGTCCACCTCGTAGAAGTCGTCACCCACGCCACCCAGCATCTGGTCGGCGCCGGTGCCGCCCGTCAGGCGGTCGTCGCCCGCCATGCCCAGCAGAATGTCGTTGCCCGCGCCGCCATTGAGCTTGTTGTCTTTGCTGTTGCCGGTGATGCTGTTGGCCACGGTGTTGCCGGTGCCGTCGATGGCCTGAAGGCCTTTGAGCACCAGGTCTTCCACGTTAGCCCCCAAGGTGTAAGACACCAGAGCCTGAACCGCATCGTGCCCTTGGTTGAGCTTTTCAACTGCTTTGTCCAGAGCGTTGTCCACAAAGTAGAGGTCATCCCCTTCATAACCGGCCATCGTGTCTGCACCGGCTTTGCCGTCAATGGCATCGTCCCCGCCAGAGCC
Source organism: Rhodoferax sp. (assembly GCA_031365665.1). Classification (GTDB taxonomy): domain Bacteria; phylum Pseudomonadota; class Gammaproteobacteria; order Burkholderiales; family Burkholderiaceae_C; genus JANYCG01. The sequence continues at coordinate 5,299 of JANLYO010000097.1, forward strand.
ATACAGCGATTCAGCAGCATTGGAACCCGTGAACCGCTGGCCGATGGGCGCCATGGCGGCCAGATCGCTGGCCGAGACCGCCAAGCCGTCTGGGAACTCAAATTCTGCAAAATCTGGCCGTTCGTAAATGATGTGGATGCCCTGGTCGATGCCCCAGTTCAACTCCAGCGTTGCATGCTCCTGGAAATTCAGGGGCGACAGTGCCGAGCCCCATGACAGGCTGATGTCGCCAAGGGAAAGGCCGGGCCCGAAGCGGATGGATTCGTCAAACCAGCCCGTTTGAAACACCAGCAAATCAACGCCGGTGTTGTGGGGATCGACCAGGATTTGCGTCTCCATCGGCTGCCCTGTGCTGTGCAGCCAGCGCGAATCCGAGTTGCCGAGCCCGGTGAATAGTTGCGTGCCAGTCGGCGGGTTCGAGCTGGTCCACTCCGATAAATCGGGATTTTTACCCACCACGGTGTCGTGCCCGTCACCGACCACCATGGTCTTGCCGTTCACCAGGGTTTGTTCGCCCGTGCCTGCCATCAGCACATTGCCGTTGCGCAGCGTCGAATTTCCAATGCCTCCATAGGCAAATCCGGTGCCGTAGATGTTGTAGTCGCCCACGCCTCCGACAATGCTGGAGATCATGGTGCCATTCACATGGGCGTTGCCGTCCGCCATCGTGGTGGCACCCAGTTCGAACGTGGTGTGCTCGTGAATATATGTGCTGTCCAAATAGGCGGGCAAAGGCCCTTCGGTCAACTGCGAACCAGGGTCTTGCGTGGTCAACCCGCCGAGCTGCGCCGCCCACGATGTGCTTGTCGTCGTGCGGGTGACCACTTCCGTCAAAGCTTCGGGTGGCTGGCCGGCGGCTGACAAGTGGGTCCAGGGAATGCCTTGCACCGTGCTGGTTTGGCTGCCGGTTTGAGCCCATGCGGCGGGCGTCCAGGCCAGTTGCAAGGTGCTTGTGCGCGTGGCGATGGGCACAAAATCACCTTCACCATGGTCCAGCTCAGCTTCTGTCAACACGCGGGTCTGCTGTCCCAAAACAACGGTTTGGTCAGAGGAGCCGAACCCCCCGTTGTAAAAGCTGCCAATCATCCAGCTGGTGGTGGGTGGTTCAACCGTGGTGGTGATATAGGATGGGTTGGCGTTGTCCAGGGGTTGATGCAGCACGGACGTGGCGGTCTGCAATTGCGTTTGCACATTGACATAGTCATTGCCCTGGGCTGGATTCTCATAACGCGGCAGGTACCAACTGCCATCCCCCTGGCGGGTGTAGCCCAGGCCAAACAGCGTCTGGCTGACCAGGGCAGCTGCGTCGCTGTTGAAGCCGGCCATCAGCGATTGCCGAAGGTTGTTCCAATCCACCTGCGATTCATTGGGCAGCTCTTGCAGCGGCAGCAGGCTGCCATCCGCGCCTTGGACCGCCCAGAGGCCTTGCCCTCCGTTGTAGTAGTCAAGCACAGTCAACGCCGTTTCGGTGCCTCGAACCTTGACAATCAGGTCGTCGCCATTTCTAGCGCCAGTGAGGTCTGCAATTTTGAGCCCCGAGCCGTCCAGCCCGATCACTGAACCCTCGGGCGAAGCATCCACCAACACCGCCTTGCGGGTGCCAAAACCCAGCACATAGGTGTCTTTGCCGGCGCCTCCCGCCAGGGTGTCGTTGCCAGGCCCGGCATGCAGGATGTCGGCAAAACTGCTGCCCACCAGAGTGTTGGCGCCTTTGCCCCCTTTGAGCGTGCTGCCCTCGTGCAGAGCAGTCAAGGTGTCATTGCCAGCGCCACCCTGCAGGGTCTGCCCTGCCTGGGAGGTGGCCACAATGGCGCCTCCCGTCAGGTTGGCCTGCAACCAGCTGGCAATGCTTTGGCCATTCACGGTGGCCATGCTGCCGCGCAGGGCGTCAGCCACGGTCAAAGTGCCGTCTGTGCCGTAGTTGACCAAAACGTCGGCGCCCGCCGAAACGACAGACGTGACGCCAGTCGCCGCAAATGAGATTGCATTGGCGCCGCCCGCGTCGGTGACAAAGTCGCCGGCATCGGCCTCATAGATGTCATTGCCAGCGCCGCCATTCAAGTAGTCAGCGCCGTCGCCGCCCACCAGCTTGTCGTTTCCATCACCGCCCACAAGCGCGTCAGCGCCCCCGCCACCATAAAGGGTGTCGTCACCCGCACCGCCATCAAGGTAGTCCGCGCCGTGGAATTCAGCTGCGAGCAGTTCGACCGTGTTGTCACCGTAAATGACGTCATTGCCCGCCCCGCCATAGATCGTGTCAGCCCCGCCGTCGCCCCAGATCTGGTCTGCGCCGTCGCCGCCGTTGATGAAATCGGCACCATGGAATTGGCCCGTGAGATAACCCACTGCGCCCGGCAGCCGCATCGAGCCGTCGCCCCAGATGCGGTCGTCGCCATTGCCGCCGAAGAGCTGGTCTGCGCTCCCGCCTCCAAAAACGTCGTCGTTGCCGTCTTCGCCATAGACCTGGTCGGCCCCATTGAATTCGCCCGCCAGAAGGTCGGACGTGATATCTCCCCACAACACGTCTGCGCCCGCGCCGCCAAACACAATGTCGGCGCCGCCGTCACCCGAGACATAGTCGTCGCCATCGCCGCCATCCAGAAAATCGCTGCCATGGAACTGCCCTGCAACGGCAAAATATTGTCCAAATGGCGCTGCGGTGTCGCCCCACAAACTGTCGTTGCCGCTGCCACCCAGGAGCACGTCAGCACCCCCTTGCCCCATCAGCTGGTCATTGCCCTCTGCACCGTACAGGTAGTCGTTGCCGTGCTGGTCGGCTGGTGTGGAGCTGTAATAACCGGCGTCATTGGTGCCGTCGCCCTCCATCACATCATCGCCCGCGCCGCCGTCCAAGGTGTCTGAACCAGCAAGGCCCCAGACCCTGTCATTGCCGGCGCCGCCAGACACCTGGTCGGCGCCGCCCCCGGCGGTGATGCGGTCGTTCCCGCCGCCCGCGTCAACCACGTCTGGCGCGCTGTCCTGGCTGCCTGCCGGGCCCATGCTGTTGGCCACCGTGGGCGTCCAGCCGTCATTGGGGCCCACACGCTGCGGCGCAGCCATGCCCATGGCGCTGAAGACCACGTCGTTGCCATCCCCGCCCAGGATGTTGTCGCTGCCTGCGCCGCCTGCGATCAGGTCATCGCCAGCACCGCCATCGATCACATCTTTGCCTGCGCCCCCATCCAGCGCGTCGTTGCCGCCCTGGCCCTCGATCTTGTCATCTGTGGCATTGCCATAGATCACGTCATTGAAACCGGCTTGCACCACCCCATTGGCCAGCGTGCCGTCTTGCGCCCAGTTCACTTCGCTCCAGGCGTAGCTGTTGTACCCGGCCTGGCCCTCGGCCACATTGAGTTGGGTTTCAATGCCAATCAGCTTGGCGCGCTGGTCGCCTGTAAAAACAGTGGCTGACTGGGGCGGCGGTGGCGGGGTGGCGGCATCTGCCAGCGTGATGCCCAGGCTCTTCTGAGGGCTCCAGTCTTTGAGGGTGACGCTGCCGCTGGCCGAGCCGGCTCCGGTGTTCCGGGCTTCAATGACCAAGTCATTGCCGCGCTGGGTGTAGAGGATGGCTTTGTCGTCAGACTCCCAGACGCCGTCGCGCAGCTTCTTGCCGCCGGTCAGGGGGTTGCCACTGCCAATTTTGATTTGGCCCTGGCCGTCGGAATCCACGACGGTATCGCTTCCGAAGCTGCCTGTGAAGGTGTAAGTGTCGTTGTCTTTGCCGCCTACCAGCACGTCGTTGCCGTCGCCGCCGTTCAAACTGTCGTTTCCGGCGTTACCCTCGATGTAGTCATTGCCGCCCAGGCCGTTGAGGGTGTCGTTGCCTGCGCCGCCGTAGGCCCGGTCATCTTGCTCAGAACCGTTGATGACATTGGCATTGCCATCGCCGAACATCACATACCGGTTGGGCGCCGTGCTGGGGCTGATGGCAACCTGGTTGACTTGCAAGAGTGTGCCGCTGGTGATGTCGATGTAACGGATGTTGGTGCTTCCGCCTTGGGTGCCTTGCACGGCCAGGTAACCGTCGGGGTTGGGCAGGGCGTCGTTGATGTTCGCGGTGATGAGCCGTTGCAGCAGGGCCTGGCGGTCGTTCAAATAAGCATCGGTGAAGTTGGCTGCGTCTTTGCCTTGCGCGCGCAGGTCAACGTCGGCTTGCCACAAGGTGGCCAAGTTGGAATTGGCAGACTTGAGCGAAGCGATGGCGGCGGCATCCGTTGTGCTGATGAGCACGGGGCTCAGCGCAGACAGGCTCAGGAAGGCTCCAAAGTCGGTCTTGGCTTTGGCGGCCAAGTCGGCGTTGTTGGCCAAGGTAAGGGTGGCTTTGCCGCTGAAGGATTGGAACGTGGCGTTGGCTTGCAAGGCAGTGAACCGCTGATACAGAGCTTGATCATCACCAGTACCAATTGCTATCGAACTGCCGTTGAAAAATTTATATGCTGCATTCAGCAGTTGCTCTATCGTGTCACTCGCTTGAGTGCTGGCCGCTTGCAGGAACTGATTACCGCGATCTAGGGTAAGGCTTGTGTCGATCTGTGCCAGCAGCCTCAACAAAGTCACAGACTGGTTTATTCGACCAATTGAATGGTTGTCCGTTCCGGCGCCTGAAGCAGCCTCTATTTCCACCGGCACTGGTGCACCCCAGTGCAGCCCGAGACCACCAATAAAAGACAAACCTTGGGTGCCACGCACATCATAAACGTCGGAGGTAATTGCAGTCACGCCGAAGGTGTTTTGAAAGAACTGTGCTGCACTGCCAAAAACTGAACCTAGCCCGGGGGCGTTGTAGGTATAGGTGGTACCCAACGCCGCAGGCGTAGTCGACTTGAGTGCTGTGACCAAGTACCCACCCAACGAGTGACCTGTCAACGTGGTGGTGGAGTTGACAACACCCATGCTTTGCCACTGGAGGACTTTGGCTTTCAGCGCCTGATATTGTGGATTGAGATTCGATGGAACGCCGATCAATAGAAGCGTGTCAGCTGCAATATCGGCTAGGCTGAACGTTGTACCGCGTACCCCAAGGGTTCTGGAACCAGTCGTTTTGTCTTCGAAAACGACTGCATAGGCACCGCTGAAAGCATCATTCAGTATGTCGATGACTCGGTACCGGGCCGCTAGAGAGTCTGCTAAGGCTTCAGGCACTTTGCTGTTATTGGAAATAAAATCGGCTCGCGTGTTTTCCCCTAGCTGGAGATTGGCATAGGCTGCAAACGCAAGCTCAGACTGGACGGCCAAATTGGAAATGGGGCTCAATTTTTTACTCCCGGAATAAATACTTGCTTGTAATAGCTGGTGTTAATTTCATCACTTGGGCAGTGATACTCGTCGCCATGAACCACTCCGCCCCACCAACTGCCGCCTGAGCGCCGATAAACTATGCTGGTAGCGATAACTTTCGAATCACTTATGCGCAAGATCCGATATTCGCTCCGAATCAAAGTTGGCTCATCAAAATTCGCTTTTAAATTCGTGTAATTGAAGACTTTTTTATATCCCCAGCGAAGTTCTGCCTCTTTGTCGTTAGCCAACTTGGGCAATCCGTTCTCGTAAAACGCCTCGGGAGGTAGGGTCACTTTTTCCAGTATCTTGATTCCACCATCAATCGCGCACAAACGTTTAACTTCTGCGTCTAGACGGGCTTTTTCTGGAGTACAGCCGGTAGAGGCCATGGCAGCAGCCGACAAAAGAAACTTGTAAATCAAGCGGTGCATGGGAAAATTTCCTCGTTAGCAGCGATCGTTTGCGGCCGGTTTAACGTTACTGAGTTTCTTCTTGGCAATAAATCACCACTACAACTGATAGTGGCCATGCTGCCGCGCAGGGCGCTGGCGACAGTCAGGGTGCCTGCCGCGCCATAGTCCAGCAGCAAGTCTGCGCCGTTGGCGCTGGTTGCTGCTGGCGTTCCGTCCATCAGCTTCAAGGCATTCACGCCATTGCTGTCTGTCACGTAGTCGCCCGCGCCAGCTTCCAGCGTGTCATTGCCCGCGCCGCCGTCAAGGTAGTCGGCCCCGGCATTGCCGGTCAGTTTGTCATTGCCCCCAAGCCCGAATATCCGGTCATTCACATTGGTGCCCACCAGCACGTCGTCGCCCTCGGTGCCCACAATGTCAAAGCCGCGCTCCAGCAGTTGCGCCAGCGTCAGCGTGGTGCCGTCTGCAAACTCAAAGCTGCCAATGGCCGAGCTGTTCAGCGCATCGCCCTTGTCAAAGCCTTCAATGTGGATCTGGTCGCCACCGCCCAAGTCCAGCATCAGCGAGCCCAGGCGCAGCGTCACATCGCTGGCGCTGAACCCCGCCCCAAACCGAAAAACATTGTTCTCCCCCAAGGTGTCATAAACCGTGTCCTTGCCATCGCCCCGGTTGAAGATGTAGATGTCCTGGCCTTCGCCGCCGTACAGGGCGTCGTCGCCCGCACCGCCTATCAGGATGTCCTGGCCAGCCCAGCCGTCGAGCACATCGGCACCCGCGCCACCGTCCAGGTAGTCGTCTCCGGCTTCGCCATAGAGGTGGTCAATGCCCGCGCCACCCATGGCAATGTCGTTGCCGTCACCTGCGACAAGCTGGTCATTGCCGTCTTCCCCCCACAACACGTCGGCGCCCGCGCCGCCCCACACAAAATCGTTGCCCAAGCCCGCGTACACCACGTCGCCCGCGCCATTGGCGGCGGCCAGCACGCCCAGCGAACCGTTGTAGGTGCGCACGTTGTTGCCCATCGTCACCGTCCATGCATGGCTTTGTGCAGTCAGGTCGCCATCAGCCCAAATGTCATCGTCCCCGGCCCCGCCAATCACCAGGTCCGCGCCGCCGCTGCCGGTGAGCACGTCGTTGCCCGCGCCGCCTACGAGCACATCGTCGCCCTGGCCGCCATTGAGCCAGTCGCCCTTCTGGCCGGTGCCGGTTTGGCTGTTGCCTGCGGCAACAGCCGCAGCCACGTCCATCTGCTCATCGGCGTACAGGCGGTCATTGCCGTCCTCGCCCACCAGGATGTCGCCATCCGCGCCGCCTTCAATCACGTCATCTTCAGTGCCGCCGTAGGCGATGTCCCTTCCAGCCCCGCCCAGCAGCCAGTCATCCCCCTCGTCGCCGTTGAGGTTGTCGTCGCCCGCCTGGCCATACACCCAGTCGGAGCCTGTGCCACCTTTTACATAGTCATCGCCCGCGCCCGCGTAGATCACGTCGCCCGCGCCGTTGGCCGCTTGCAGCACGCCTTGCAGGCCGCTGGGGGTGCGCAGGCTGGCGGGGGTGGCGCTTGCGGTGGCCGTGCCAAACGTCCAGCCTTGGTCTTGCGCGATGATGTCTGCATCGCCCCAGATGTCGTCGTCTCCCGCGCCGCCAATCAACAGGTCTGCGCCGCCGCTGCCCGCCAGCAGGTCGTTGCCGTTGCCGCCAATGGCTACGTCATCGCCCTGGCCGCCGTTGAGCCAATCGCCGCGCTGGCCTGTGCCGGTGGGCAAGTTGCCTTGGGCGATGGCCGCTGACACGTCCACTTGCGCATCGGCGTACAGCCAGTCGTCTCCCGCTTCGGCCACGATGACGTCGGTGTCTGCGCCGCCCTCGATCACGTCTGCGCCTGTGCCGCCAAAGCCCCAGTCTTGGCCCGCGCCCAGGCTGATGCTGTCGTTGCCGCCTTGGTTGGCGATGACGGTGTCCGCCCCGCCACCGGCTTCGATGCGGTCGTTGCCCGTGCTGTCGTACAGGGTGTCGATGCGGTCAGCCTCCAGTTCTGCGGTGACCAGCAGGTTGCCCAGGGCATCAATGCCGGTTTGCACGCCCGCTTGCGCAGGGTCGGTGTCTGCGGGCTTGCGGTCGCCGTAGATCGTGGGGCCGGATGTGCCGGCGCTGGCGGGGGTGTTGGGCCAGGTCAAGGTGTTGGCGGGGTTGGTGAAGGCCACGGGCCCCGTCATGTTCAGGCCCAGGTTGCCTGCGCTCCAGCCTTCAATGATGATGTTTCCATCCACGATCAAGCGGCTATTGCCGACCTTGGTGTAGATGTGGCCTTGGGCGTCTTTGCTGACCCGGTCGTCGCCAAACTGCGCGCCGCCTGCGAGGGTTGCGCCGTTCATCAGGATGCTGCCGCTGCCGTCGCTGTCCAGGATGATGTCGCGGCCGTCGCCCGTCTGGTAGATATAGGTGTCGTTGCCTGTGCCTCCGAGTAGGGTGTCATTGCCGCCCCTGCCTTGCAGGATGTCGTTGTCGCCCAGGCCCACCAGCAGGTCGGCTGCCGCGCCGCCTATGAGTGCATCGCTGTTGATGCCCCCGAGCATGAAGGCGTTGTGCTCGCCGTTGTGGGTTTCCGCCAAACCGCTGGCACCGGCTTGCACGTACCAGTCGCGCAGAGTGGGCAAGGCGGATTGGATGAGGCTGCGCTCTGCATCAGTGAAGCTGCTGCCTTTGAGGAAGTCTTTGAAAGCGTAGTCAAAGCCTTTGGCATCGCTGAGGTTGAGCTTGCCGCCATTCTGAAACGCGGTGGCGAAGGTGTTGGACACATCGGCCATGTCGAACTGCACACCGCCAGTGACGTCTTTGAAAAGCGTCTTGGTTGTATCCGTGGCATTGGCCGAGTTCTCGTAATAGAACTGCATGGCGAAGGCGGTCAGGGCCCTGCTCAGCGCATTCAGGTTGGGTGCGCCGCTGATGCCGTCGCTCAGCGTCATGCCACCGTCCTGGGCCAGCTTCCACAGGTCTTTGGTGAAGCGGGTGAGCATGGCGTCTGCGGTGAACGAACCTTGAACACCAGTTTCATGGCGCACCAGACGGTCCAGAAAGTTTTCATTTTGCGTATTGGCGCGGTCGCTGGTGAACCAAAACAAGTTCTTGTCGAACAGCATCTTCAACAATTCAGGAAGCTTGAAGGTCACGTCGCCCAGTGTTTTGTTCAGCGGGGCGGTGTCACGGCTTTGCAGGTAGGCCGCAAGTAGGGCTTGTGAATGGAGATCGCCGCTGGAAATATTGGCAGTGTTGTCGTTGATATCGCTGCTGACACCAATGCGCCCAGCCAATTTGTAGGGTAAGTCTACAGACAGAAATTCACCTTGGACATTGAGGTTGGTCACCAAAGTTTTGCGCATGGCAAAACTGTCGGCTGGGTTGGCCGAGAAGTTGTTCGGGTCTTCAGCGGCGATGAAGCGCGTCAACGGTTCAAGTAGCTGCTGGTAGACGGCGGGCGCTATGACGCCGGGCCCTTGTGCTAGCAGGTAGGCCTTGAGGTTGACGGCCTGGAGCTTTGCGGCGAGAAAAGGAGCTTGGTCAAAGGTCTGGGTCGTCACGCCAAAGAACACGCCAATCAAGGACGCGAGGCCGCCGCCCAGTGAATGGCCAGTCAAGGTGATAGTCTTGCCCGCGTTCAGCGGGTTGGCCTTGATTTGCAAATAGTAGGCTGCCGCCTGGCCCAGTTGGTCATGCCAGAAGCCGGCTCCCAATTTAGCGTCAGCTTGCTTGTCGGGGTTGGTACTTAAGGGGCCGCCATTTTCGTAGGTGCCCGCGTAGCTGATGACGATTTCCGCAGGGGATTGGAAGCTTGTGGCTTCGAAGCCTGTTTGTGGGTCTTCCTTCCGACGGTCGATTGACTCAGTCCAGTTCGCGGGCGTGGGATATTGATTGATCGGTCCCCTGGTGCTGATATAAGAACCGCCAGACATCAAGGCCAATTCGAGAATGGTTGACATGGTTATTTTCTTTCAAGGAGTTTTTTACACGGGCAGGTTGAATCGTCGTATTTCTCACGCTTGCAATAGCCCTGGCAAGACGGCAAGTCAGGGTAGTCAGTAAAAAAGGCTGCCCCTTGCCAAAGGCCTTTCCCATTGCCGAACATTTCTCCGCAATTTGGTGCGGGATCTTGAATCCGCGCTCTCAAAATCGTCCTGTATTCCGGCACCCGCGCGACCTCAACCAACCCCCGAATCGCCTGCGCCGAAACGACAGAACTCCCCATCTTTTGGGCCGTTTCATCGGGTGAGCTAAAAATCAGGTTGGGTGTGGCAAGGCTCAGTGGCAACTCGTCCAGGCCTACGGTTTGCCACGCGGCTTGCCCGCGCTTGAACACCACATACGGCGGATTGGGCCTGCCCCATTTGTTGTAGGCCAGACAGCCCATGGGATAGGCCACCAGGTAGGGCACGCCTTTATCGATATTGAGCAGCATGGGCAAAAAGTTTGCACCCCCAATGTCAGGTGTGGGTTTGTCCTCCCACACGATGCGCTCGCCAGTTTGGGGGTGGACGAACGACAGGTTTTGCTCTTTGATAGGAGGCGACTGCCCCACCTCTCGCCGCCCCCCGCGCTCGACTGTGCGGCCGACGATGAGGCGGTTGCCGTCTTGCAGAATCACCTCTTCCTGCCAGCTGTCTGCTCCATTGGCGGGCAGGGCGCCGCACGCGCACAGGCAGATGGCCAAAGCGGTTGATGGCAGCAGTTTGTTCAAAAGCGATTCACACAGCAAAATAATCTTCATGCCCAGCTCCCTCTTGGTGTATGTTTGTAAAATTGACCTACAGCCCCCGTCATCATTGCAAAGTTCGGTATCTTTTGTATAGCATTGTCATTGCCCCCAAACCCGAATATCCTGTCATTCACATTGGTACCCGCCAGCACGTCGTCGCCCTCGGTGCCCACAATGTCAAAGCCGCGCTCCAGCAGTTGCGCCAGCGTCAGCGTGGTGCCGTCTGCAAACTCAAAGCTGCCAATGGCCGAGCTGTTC
>JANLYO010000104.1:0-3308 GCA_031365665.1 Rhodoferax sp.
CATCAGGCCGAAGCCGTGCCAGTTGTTGGCACCGTTTTTGGCCGTCTTGGCGCTGCGTGACTCGCCCTTGATGATCCAGTCCTTGGCCTCGCCAATGCCTTCTTCGACCAGTTTGTCGGGTCCCCAGACCTTAAACCACCAGTCGCTGCCGTACTCGTCGTCGATTTTTCGCATGGCGCGCCGGAAGTCGAGCGCCTCGGCAATGCTCTCTTCAACCAGCGCGGTGCCGCCGGGCGGCTCCATCATGGCTGCGGCCACGTCACAACTTGCGATGATGCTGTACTGCGGGCTGGTTGAGGTGTGCATCAAATACGCCTCGTTGAAGAGGTGTTTGTCCAGCTTCACGGTCTGTGAGTCCTGCACCAGCACGTGGCTGGCCTGGCTGATGCCAGCCAGCAGTTTGTGGATGGATTGTGTGGCGTAAACCACCGCCTCCTTGGGCCTCTCGCGGCTGCGTCCCATGGCGTGGTAAGTGCCATAAAACGGGTGGAAAGCCGCATGCGGCAGCCAGGCTTCGTCAAAATGCAGGTTGTCCACGTAGCCGTCGAGCATGTTCTTGATGGTTTCGGTGTTGTACAAAACGCCGTCATAGGTCGATTGTGTAATCGTCAACACGCGCGGCTTCACGTTTTTAGCGTCCACGCCTTTCATCAGCGGATTCGCCTTGATCTTGGCCTGGATAGTTGCAGGCTGGAATTCTTCCTGCGGGATCGGCCCGATGATGCCGAAATGGTTGCGCGTCGGTTTCAAAAACACCGGGATCGAACCGGTCATGATGATGGCGTGCAAGATCGATTTGTGGCAGTTGCGGTCCACCACCACCACGTCGCCCGGCGCCACGGTGTGATGCCACACCATCTTGTTCGACGTGCTCGTGCCGTTGGTGACAAAAAAGCAGTGGTCTGCATTGAAAATGCGCGCGGCGTTGCGCTCGCTGGCGCCGATGGCGCCGTCGTGGTCGAGCAACTGGCCGAGTTCTTCCACCGCGTTGCACACGTCGGCACGCAGCATGTTCTCGCCGAAAAACTGGTGGAACATCTGGCCTACAGGGCTCTTCAAAAAGGCTACGCCGCCAGAGTGACCGGGGCAGTGCCAGGAGTAAGAGCCGTCTTCGGCGTAATCGAGCAAGGCTTTGAAAAACGGCGGCTGCACACCCTCAAGGTAACTTTTTGCTTCACGGATGATGTGGCGCGCCACAAACTCCGGCGTGTCTTCAAACATGTGGATGAAACCATGCAGCTCGCGCAGGATGTCATTCGGGATATGGCGCGAAGTTTTGGTTTCGCCGTAGACGTAAATCGGCACATCAAGGTTTTTGCGGCGCACTTCTTCGATGAAGTGGCGCAGGTTCAAAACGGCCGGATCCAGGTCCGGGCCGGGGGTGAATTCGTCGTCATCCACTGAGAGGATGAACGCGCTGGCGCGGCTTTGCTGCTGGGCAAACTGGCTCAGGTCGCCGTAACTGGTCACGCCGAGGATTTCAAAACCTTCCGTTTCTATCGCATGCGCCAACGCGCGAATGCCCAAACCCGAGGTGTTTTCAGAACGGAAATCCTCGTCAATGATGACGATGGGAAAACGGAATTTCATGGCTGGCTTTCGGGGACGAGCGAGAACAAACGGGCAAAAAACGGAAAACAGGCGCGAAGTGTATTGAAATATCGCGCCCCTGCACTTGCGTTTGCAAGGAATTGACTCAAAATGTGGTGGCATGGACACATTGGCGGAATCTTCAATCTGGTGGCTGTTGGCAGGCGGCATGGTCGTCGTTGAATTGCTGACGGGCACCTTTTATCTGCTCATGCTCGCCATCGGCCTGGCGGCGGGTGCCATTGCGGCGCATCTGGGCTTGGGCGTTCCCATGCAGTTGGCGGCAGCGGCGCTGGTGGGCGGCGGCGCTGTGCTGCTGCTGCGCCTGCTGCGCGGCAAACAAGTGCAACCCGCCGATGCCAGCAAAAACCGCGACGTGAATCTGGATATAGGCGAGAGCATTTACGTCGGGGCCTGGCAGTTTGACGGTACCGCCACGGCGACTTACCGGGGCGCCAAATGGAGCGTCGCAGTGCGCCCTGGCGTCACCGGCAGCTCGGGCAACCACCGCATCGTCGAAGTGGTGGGCAACCGCCTGATCGTCGAAAAAATCTGAACCTTCCCCTTATTTAGAAAACCAAAATGACCACTGGCATCATCCTTCTCATCATCGCTGTGGTTTTCGCCGCACAAGCCGTCCGCATCGTCCCGCAGCAACACGCATGGGTGGTCGAGCGCCTGGGCAAATACCACAAGACGCTGACGCCCGGCCTCAATATCCTGATCCCATTTATCGACAAAGTCGCTTACAAACACGTGCTCAAAGAGATTCCGCTGGACATCGCCAGCCAGGTCTGCATCACGCGCGACAACACGCAGTTGCAGGTGGACGGCATCTTGTATTTCCAGGTGACCGATGCGATGCGCGCCAGTTATGGCTCCAGCAACTACATCGTCGCCATCTCGCAGCTCGCGCAAACCTCGCTGCGCTCGGTGATTGGCAAACTCGAGCTCGACAAAACCTTTGAAGAGCGCGACATCATCAACGCGCAAGTCGTGCAGGCCATCGACGAAGCTGCGCTGAACTGGGGCGTCAAAGTGTTGCGGTATGAGATCAAGGACCTCACACCGCCGAAGGAAATCCTGCACGCCATGCAGGCGCAGATCACCGCCGAGCGTGAAAAACGCGCCTTGATCGCCGCCTCAGAAGGCCGCCGCCAGGAGCAGATCAATATTGCCACTGGTGAGCGCGAGGCCTTCATTGCCCGCTCCGAGGGTGAAAAACAGGCTGTGATCAACAAGGCAGCCGGTGAAGCGGCCTCCATCACCGCCGTGGCCGAGGCCACGGCCGGCGCCATCGAACGCATCGCCGCCGCCATCCGCCAGCCTGGCGGCGAACAGGCCGTGCAGCTCAAGGTCGCTGAAAAAGCCGTCGAGGCCTACTCTAAAGTCGCCACCGACGCCACGACCACGCTGATTGTTCCTTCCAATATGACCGAAGTGTCGGCGCTGATTGCTTCGGCCATGAAAATGGTGAGCGTGAGCCACAATGGACAGAAATGAGGCGCTTGAAACGGCGCTTGATCTGATGTAGATTACTACATTTTTATAGCTGCAACACCATTAAATACGTGGCCTAGAGGTCTGAAATTCTTAAATTTATGTAACTACTCAGCTCCCTTCCAGTTGCGCAGCAAGGGCGACTCACATTTGAGGCTGGGTAGGTTGCCCTTTGAATGTGAGGGTGAGGCAGTGCAACAGGTTGGCATTTTGTTTCT
>JANLYO010000085.1:0-5622 GCA_031365665.1 Rhodoferax sp.
TCAGGCCCGCACCACAATCTCAAACTTCGCCTGCAAACCGTCGCTGCCACTCACAAACGGCACGGTCAGCGCTTTGCGGTCGTCATCATCGCGCAGGCTGCGCCACAAGAAGTCTTTGGCGTTGCCAGGGTCATCCTGCACGTAGAGCTGGCTGGTCAGCAGTTCTTTGCTGCCGAGTTTGACTTTCACGTGGATGTGCGGCGTGCGGCCGGTGTAAGGCACGGGTTTGATGGTGCGGAATTTGTAACTGCCGTCGGCGCCGACCACCACTTTGCCAAAACCCTGGAAGGCCGGGTCGATCTTGCTGCCGTCCGCCGGGTGATCGTAGTGGCCGGCCGCGTCGCACTGCCAGATCTCGACCTGCGCACCTGCCACCGGCTTGCCCGCCACATCGACCACCGTGCCGCTGACCCACGCGGGCTCGCCCTTGCCATAACTCATCGGGCCATTTTTGAGCAAGTCGTAGTCAGTGTCTTTGGGCAGTGCCACCGGGTAATACGGCCCCTCCATTTGCGATGGCGTGGGTCGGCGGGCGGCGGGGGTCTGGGCGCGGGCGCCGGTCCACACCCAGGGCGCGGCGACAAAAGCGGCCATAGAAGCGGCCAGCACGGCGCGCCGGTTCAGGCTCCGGGAGTTTTGAAGGTGGTGAAGTGAAGTCATGCGTGTGTCCATGGTGAATTGCCCCTGTTCGCTTGGGTCTCGCAAGGCACAGCGCGCTTGGAGGCCATGGCACTGATTGTTGTGAGTCCGTCTCGAGAGGGAAGTTCCGGCGGGTAAAGTTTGGCGTTCTTTTGTAAAGTTGCCGTGTGCCCCACCTGTCACATAGGCCCTCAGGCCGCGCCAATCTGCCCGGCGAACACCTTGAAGCCGCGCAGCAGCATCTCCACCGCCACGGCCACCAAAATCAAGCCCATCAGACGTTCCACCGCCACGATGAAGCGCTCGCCCACCACGCGTTGAATGCGCTCGGCCAGCACCAGCACCACCGCACACACCGCCATGGTGACGCACAAAGCGCCAATCCACTCCATGCGCCGCTCGGGTGCCTGCGAGACCAGCAGCAGTACCGTCGCCAGCGCCGATGGCCCGGCCAGGGCGGGAATGGCCAGCGGCACGATCAGCGGCTCCGCCAATGATTCGGGTTCGTGCGGCGGCAGCGGCGGCGGGAAAATCATGCGCAGCGCGATCAGAAAAAGGATCACACCGCCCGCAATCTGCAAAGACAGCGGGCTCAAATTCATCACACGCAGGAAGCCGTCGCCGACAAACATGAAGCCCAGCAGCAGCGCAAAGGCGATCAGCACTTCGCGCAGGATCACCATCGGGCGGCGCGCGGGGGCGACGTTTTTCAGCGCGTTGGCAAAAATGGGGATGTTGCCGACCGGGTCTGTGATCAGGATCAGCAAAATCGTAGCGGAGAGGAAGTTGTAGTTCATGGCGCAATCCCGCAGGCAGCCGGGTTTCTTGACCGCCGGGGCCTTCGCAGGATAGCAGGACGGCGAATCCGGGAGAATGACGCCCATCACACACTGGAGACAGCCTTGGACTACACCCGCTACCAGACGCTCAACATCACCCGCCGAGGCAACGACAATGCCGTGCTCGATATCCAAATGCGCGCCGACGGCCCCGGCGGCAACGGCAAATTGCCCACCGCAGGGCACGATGGCCACCGCGAGTTGTGCGACATCTGGCGCGACGTGGGCGCAGACGACTCGGTGCGCGCGGCGGTGTTGCGCGGCGACGGCCTGGGGTTCTCGGGCGGCGGCGATCTGTCGCTGGTAAGCGAAATGGCCGCCGATTTCAATGTGCGAAGCCGCGTCTGGAAAGAAGCGCGCGACCTGGTTTACAACGTGATCAACTGCGACAAACCCATTGTCAGCGCGATGCACGGCCCGGCGGTAGGCGCGGGGCTGGTGGCCGGGTTGTTGGCCGATATCTCCATCGCCACCAAAACCGCCAAGATTGTGGACGGCCACACCCGTTTGGGTGTGGCGGCGGGCGACCACGCCGCCATCGTCTGGCCGCTGTTGTGCAGCATGGCCAAGGCGAAATACTATTTGCTGCTGTGTGAGCCGATCAGCGGCGAAGAGGCCGAGCGCATCGGCCTGGTGTCGCTCGCCGTGGAAGACGCTGAGTTGCTCCCCAAGGCGTACGAAATTGCCGATCGCTTGGCCGCTGGCAGCCAAACGGCCATCCGTTGGACGAAATATTCACTCAACAATTGGCTGCGCCAAGCGGGGCCCGCGTTTGACACCTCCCTGGCGCTTGAATTCATGGGCTTTGGCGGGCCGGACGTGAAAGAGGGCATCGCAAGTTTACGTGAAAAACGCCCGCCAAATTATTAATCTTAAACTAAATTTAGATTAATTAATAGTCTATATTAGTACTAATTATATAGCGAATTATATAATATTTACGTGGCTTAATAGCGAAATAATTTAATTAATTTTTTTAAAATTATTTATTTAACACACAGTGCGACGCAGCAAACCCAGAACGGACCTGCTGAACACCACATGCACCACTCGAGCGCAACACACTCAGGGCAGCGCCGGCGCCGTCCAGCTTTCGGTGCTGGTGAGCGATTCAAGGTATTTCACGACCTTCTTGATCTCGTCGTCAGTCATGCCGGTGGCCTCCATGATGGGCGATTTGTTCGCGTCTGCCCCGCCGCCGCCAGCCATGTAACGCACCGCAGCCTCTAGCGTGGGTGCGCTGCCGTCGTGGAAAAACGGCGCTTTGAGCGCGACCGAGCGTAAAGAAGGCGTTTTGAAGGCGCTGGTGTCGGCGGCCACTTTGGTCACGTTGAAGCGGCCCACGTCGGGTTTGGCTTTGCCGGCCTCCAAACCAATGTTGAAAAACGTGCTGTTGCCGTAATGTGGCGGGGTGTGGCAGGCGGCGCAGCGGCCCTTGCCCATGAACAGGGTGAATCCCTCGATGGCGTCTTTGGAGACCGCCCGCAGGTTGCCCTTTTCATACTGGTCCCAGGGCGAGTTGTCCGAGTTTTTCGTGCGCAAATACGCGGTGAGCGATTTGACGATGTTGTCGCCGCTGGCGTTAGCGCCATACACGCGGTTGAACTGGGTTTTGTATGCGGGAATGGCGTTCAAGACCTGCGCCACTTTGACGGGGTCGGCAGACATTTGGTTGCGCCACGCGGCCAAAGTTTGGCCCTCCATGGTGGCGGCGCGGCCATCCCAGTACCAGATGGTTTGGTGGCCCACGTTATAGAGCGGCGGCGAACGGCGCGTGTTGGTCACACCATCGACACGGGTGGAGAACGCGATGCCGTGTGTCCAGCCCAGCTCGCGGTAATGGCAACCCTGGCACGACATGCTGGCGTTGCCCGAGAGGCGTTTGTCTACAAAAAGCTGGGCCCCCAGGGCGATTTTCTCGGCGCTCGTCGGGTTGTCTTGCGGGTGCACGATCGGCGGCAATTCCGAGATGCGCCCGACTATCGGTTTTTCAGATTCAGGCGTGGCGCAGCTTATCAACACCGCCGCACTGGCCGCCATGCACACAAAAGCTAAAACCCGCTTTGTTGCCCTGTTGAAAACTTGCACGAGGAACTCCTGGTTAAGCCGCCGGATAGGCTGGGCCACTTTAGCCTATTTCTCTGCGTGGCGGGAAGTTTGGAGCGCTGCTTTGCGTTGCAGGTGTACGGTGCAGGTTTTTGGTGGACTTTTTCGGCTAGTGGCCTCTAGTTGCGCCGCCTGCGTGGCACCACATCCAATTGCACGTTCAGTTTGCCAAGCGCAGCACCGAGCGTCGTGGGTTGTAACTTGGGGGG
Organism: Rhodoferax sp.; assembly: GCA_031365665.1. Lineage (GTDB taxonomy): Bacteria > Pseudomonadota > Gammaproteobacteria > Burkholderiales > Burkholderiaceae_C > JANYCG01. The sequence goes on from JANLYO010000085.1 coordinate 3,794, forward strand.
CACCGTGAGCAGCGGGTGCCACACCTGCACGGTCGCCGCGCCGTCGGGCAGGTCGTCCATGGCCACAGCGCCATCGGCGCCGGTTTTGAGCGCCCACGGAGAGTCGGCCACATACACGTGCCCGCTCATCGAGCCGTGGATGTAACAGCCCAACAAGTTGGCGCCTAGGGGGCCGGCTTTGTCCAAAGTCACCTCAACTGACTTAGCCGGTTTGCCCTCAGTCTTGCCCTCCATCCGCATGGCGATGCCCTCGGGGGCAGCCGCTGTACCAAAGTTGGTCAGGCCAGGCGCGCTCAAACGCACATGGTGGTCCCAGGCGTCGCTGTTGACAAAACGCACTTTGGCACCGGGTGCCACCACGGTCACGGCGGGCACAAACTGCATTTTTTCTTGGTTGATGGTGGCCTGCATGGGTGGGGGGGATTTGGCCGCGCCCCGCGCTGCCCCGGTGGCCGCTGGCACCACGATCACCACCGCGTCCGCCAGCGGTTTGCCTTCGCGGTCCACCACGGTGACTTGCAGTGATGCGGCGTGGATAGCCGCAGCGTGGGCCAGCCACAGGCAGGCTACAGCCGCAATTCGGCGATAAAAGTGCGGCTGGGTGCGACGGAATGTGGTGTGGAACCGCGGTTCGGCAAGCGGGTTTGCGCAGCTGGTGATTTTCATGGCGGCCTCATTTTTCATTTGACGGTGATGACATCGCGGTGCATCGGTGCCAACCGGGCCAAAAGCTGGTTTTGCGCGCTGAAGGCGATGCCTTGGGCATCCATCGAGACTTGCAGCAGTTCGACCAAGGTGTTGAAGTCGGCCTTGGTGATGTCCAGGTTGTTGTGCACGGATTTCATGTCACCCCCTTTGTACGCGCAGGGCCCGCCTGAGACCATGCAAATTTGGTCGGTGAGTTGCTCTTTGAGGTTTTTGACGTTGGATTGCTTGAAATGCACGCCGATTTTGGCGTCACTGAACAAACGCGGCACAAAATCGTCCATCAGTTTGACCAAACCTGGCTTTTCGCCCAGCTTGGCATACAGTGAATCAGCTGGTGTGGATTGTGCTTGCGCGAGCGGGGCCAACAGCGTGGCGGCAGCCAGCAGCATGGCGATAAGCAGAGGTTTCATGGTGTTTCCTTGTCGAAATTGCCGGGTTAACCAAACAGTCAAAACGCCATTTGGGCCGAGAGGTAGAAACCGGTCTGTTTGCGCCCGCCCGTGATACCGGGCACGATGCGGCCCAAATCGACGTAAGCCAGGGTGACAGAGAGGTTTTTATTGGGTGCCCAGGCGATAAAGATGTCTTTCCAATCGTCTTCGGCCAACGCGTCGCCCAAGCCCGCTGCGCGCCCCAGTGCCTCTAAATTGTTGGGTTTGCCCCGGTATTCCGCACCGATCGCCCAGTTTTTATTGAGCAAATACGCCACCGAAACTTCGGGCACCAAGCTGAGCACGTCTTTTCCAGGTGCAAACGAGCCAAAACCCAACAGGCCGTTTTGGTTGCCGTTGGTCAGCCGCAAGGTGGTGTTCACCAGCAGGCTTTGCGCGAGAAACAGTTTGGTGGCGTTCAAATACACGTCGGTGCCGCTGGTTCGTGCACCCAAAAACGTCAACACCGAGCCCAGCGAGCCTGCGCCCAGGCTTTTGTGCTCCAGGCCGACGGCTATTTGCGGCATCCAGGTGTCGCTGTCCAACACGGCATCACCGGCCAGTTTAAGTTTCAGGCCCAGCACGTTCATTTTGAGGTGTTGCCCAGGGGTCACGCCAAAAGGCGCAATACCGTTCAGCGCAATCGCCGGGGAGGCGTCAAAGTCTTGTTGCGCAAGTGAGACCTCCACG
>JANLYO010000140.1:0-28530 GCA_031365665.1 Rhodoferax sp.
AATTCGTTGTTGCAAGCGGCCAAAGCCAAGGCGCGCGGCTATGGCACAACCCGCCACTTCATCGCCATGGCTTTCCTGATCGCCGGCAAGCTCACGCACTTGCCTGCCAATCCGCTTCTACGGGCAACCACAATACCTTCAAGCTGAGGTGGGCTGTGGTGTGCCACCCGAAACGGAAGAGAGCCTTAAAACTTCACGTATTCGGTTTTGATGGGTGGTTTTGACGATTTGTTAATATGGGTGTTAACATGTAGCCTCAACGGGGCAGCCTCAATACCGCAGACTACAGCAAAGAACAGCGCGATTACGAACACTCCAAACATCAATAAGGTTCAGCGCCTAATTTTGGGCACAGCAGCGTCATTCTTTCTGCTGGTGATTTTTTTGCACAACGTGGTTGTTCAGGGATGCTGTTAAGGTTCGTTCTTGATGGCGCTGAAAAGCTGAACGGACTAACGAAACTCGAGGGCCAGAGAAACCCGAGGATCAAACTGCAAAGTCCCCAACCGTCCAAGTCAAACTTGACGGCCTAAGGTTTTAGGGACGCTCAGACGCCCACGATTTCATTCAGCCCGTCTATCGCCTGTAAGAGTAGCTGTGGCTCGACTTTGCCGATTTTTCTGCCCATACGCAGGGTAGACAAAACACGCACTTGGCTAATCTTGAGCCACGCGTCTTTGCCGCCAATCTTGCCCATCGGCAACGTCAACGGAAAGCCCGCGCGTTGTGGCTGGGAGGTGATTGCCATGGCCACCACGGTGCCGGAGCGTTCGTTGAACACGTCGTGGCTGATGACCAGCACAGGGCGCGTGCCTTGCTGCTCGTTGCCTCGGGTGGGATCGAGCTCAGCCCAGCGGATTTCGCCCCTCAGAATGCTGGCCATGCCGCAGTGTCTGCTGTCAAACCTTCATCCGCCATGGCCTGCTCGTCGTCTGCATCGAGCAAGGCACATTGCGCAGACAGCCGAGTGCGCTCAAGCCGCTGCAACTGCGCTTCCACGGCCTGCTCTATGGCCTCACTGCGGCTGGCAAAGTGCTCGTTTTGGACCCAAGCGTCGAGCCGATTCAGAACCAGTGGGCTAACAGTGATGGCGATTTTGGATTTACTCATGGTATGACATTTTATCATACCCGCAATAAATCATCGGATTCAAATGCCAGATGACGGCACCCGCGGTGGCCAGCGGCCCGAAGTGAAAACCCTGCGTGTTTTAGGCAACCAGCGCCTGACCCAGGGCGGCGAGATCAAACGGGCGAAACGCAAACAAATTAGTGTTAAAAAGCGACCTCAACAATAAATTTGACTATATTTTAGTTATTTATAGGTCAATTTTTATAGCTAAACTATGTTATTTTATGAGACCCCTTTCCTTTTTTTATCTTAAAGATATTTTACAGAAATAATTTCGTAACTTTTGATGCCGCCGGGTGCCTGAACCTCGGCGGAGTCACCCTCAAGTTTGCCGATCAGCGCGCGCGCGATGGGTGAGGAAATATTGATCAGGCCCAGCTTCAGGTCGGCCTCGTCTTCGCCAACGATCTGGTAAGTCACCTTCTTGCCGCTGTCCTCGTCTTCAAGTTCGACCGTGCTGCCAAACACCACCTTGCCGCCAGCGTCCAGCGTGGAAGGGTCGATGATTTGGCAGGCCGAGAGTTTGCCCTCCACCTCGGCGATGCGCCCCTCAATGAAACCCTGACGGTCCTTGGCGGTTTCGTACTCGGCGTTTTCGCTGATGTCTCCTTGCGCGCGCGCTTCGGCAATGGCGCGGATGATCGCAGGCCGCTCAACGGTTTTGAGGTTTTGCAGCTCGGCCTTAAGTTTTTCAGCGCCGCGCTTGGTGATCGGAATGGTGGCCATGTGTGGGTCTCTGGAATAAACATCCGCAAAAAAGAAAAGCCACGAACAGGCGTGGCAGCACGGCGATTTTAGCGCGTAGCGAGCAGGCGTCAGCCTGGGCGCGGGTGGCCGTCAACCGCGGCGCACTTTGGGTGCGTGAGGATTGACGGACGGGCCCCGCAACGACGGATCACGTCTGCGCCGCAGCGCCGAGCCGTGAATGCATCTCCTGCACCGAGATCACACCCAGCCGGTCAATGTATTTCATGCCCTCGGCAGCGGCTTCGGCCCCGGCGATAGTGGTGATCGTCGTCACGCGGGCCAGCAGCGCCGAGGTGCGGATGTGGCGCGAGTCGCTGATGGCGTTGCGCCGCTGCTCCACCGTGTTGATGACCAGCGCGATCTCGTCGTTCTTGATCATGTCCACAATGTTCGGGCGCCCCTCGGTGAACTTGTTGACCACCTTGCACGGCAGGCCTGCCGCCTGCAGGGCCGCTGCCGTGCCACGCGTGGCGATCAAATCGAAACTCATCGCGGCGAGTTCCCGCGCCACGGCCACGGCACGCGGTTTGTCGCTCTGCTTGACGGAAATGAAGGCCAGGCCGGTGTTGGGGAAGCGCGTGCCCGCGCCGATCTGCGATTTCACGAAGGCCTGCCCGAAGGTGTAACCCACACCCATCACTTCGCCAGTAGATTTCATCTCGGGGCCGAGGATGGTGTCCACACCCGGGAACTTCACGAACGGGAAGACAGCCTCCTTTACGCTGAAATACGGCGGGTTCACCTCGGCGGTGACGCCTTGCGCGGCCAGCGTCTGCCCGGCCATGCAGCGCGCCGCCACCTTGGCCAGCTGGACACCCGTGGCCTTGGACACGAAAGGCACGGTGCGGGACGCGCGCGGGTTGACTTCGAGCACGTAGATCACGTCCTGGCCGTCCACGTGTTGAATGGCGAACTGCACGTTCATCAAGCCCACCACGTTCAGCGCCTGGGCCATGGCGCGGGTCTGGCGCTTGATTTCGTCCACCGTCGCGGCACTCAGGCTGTAGGGCGGCAGCGAACAGGCCGAGTCGCCGCTGTGCACGCCGGCCTGTTCGATGTGTTCCATCACGCCGCCGATGAACGTGGCGCCTGTGTTGTCACGGATGCAGTCCACGTCACATTCGATGGCATCGTTCAAAAAACGGTCCAGCAGAACCGGCGAATCGTTGCTCACCTTGACGGCCTCGCGCATGTAGCGCTCCAGGTCGCGCTGCTCGTGCACGATCTCCATCGCGCGGCCACCCAGCACATAGCTGGGGCGCACCACCAGCGGGTACCCCAGTGCGGCAGCTTTTTCCAACGCCTCTGGCTCGGCGCGAGCGGTGGCATTGGGCGGCTGGCGCAAGTCCAGCGCTTGCAGCAGCTTCTGGAAACGCTCGCGGTCTTCGGCCGCGTCGATCATGTCAGGTGTGGTGCCGATGATGGGCACGCCATTGGCTTCCAGGCCCAGCGCAAGTTTGAGCGGCGTCTGGCCGCCGTATTGCACGATCACGCCCAGCGGCTTCTCTTTGTCCACAATTTCAAGCACATCTTCAAGCGTGAGCGGCTCGAAATACAGGCGGTCCGAGGTGTCGTAGTCGGTAGACACCGTCTCGGGGTTGCAGTTGACCATGATGGTCTCGTAGCCGTCTTCGCGCATGGCCAGCGCGGCATGCACGCAGCAGTAGTCGAACTCGATGCCCTGGCCAATGCGGTTGGGGCCACCGCCCAAGACCATGATCTTCCTGTTGGTCGTCGGCTCGGCTTCACACTCGCTGCCTTCTGCTTCGTAAGTTGAATACAGGTAGGCGGTATGGGTGGCGAACTCGGCGGCGCAGGTGTCCACCCGCTTGTACACCGGCCGCACGTTCAAGGCACGGCGCTTCTCGCGGATGGCGGTATCGGTGGTCTTGAGTTGGCGCGCAAGGCGGCGGTCAGAAAAACCTTTCTGCTTCAACGCGCGCATTGTTTCCGCGTCGATGTCGTCGAGAGATTTCGTTTCAAGCTCCAGCTCGATCTGCACGATCTGCTCGATCTGCACCAGAAACCAGCGGTCGATTTTGGTCAGGGCAAAGACTTCGTCCACACTCATGCCCTGAGCAAAGGCGTCGCCCACGTACCAGATGCGCTCGGGGCCGGGGTGGCCCAGTTCGCGCTCCAGCACTTCGCGGTCCTGGGTTTTCTCGTTCATGCCGTCCACGCCGACTTCGAGGCCGCGCAGGGCCTTCTGGAAGGATTCCTGAAAGGTGCGGCCCATGGCCATCACCTCGCCCACCGACTTCATCTGAGTCGTCAGGCGTGAGTCCGCGGCAGGGAACTTCTCAAAAGCGAAGCGCGGAATTTTGGTAACCACGTAATCGATGCTGGGCTCGAAACTCGCGTGTGTGGCGCCGCCGGTGATTTCGTTTTTCAGTTCATCAAGCAGGTAGCCACAGGCCAGTTTGGCCGCCACCTTGGCAATCGGGAAACCCGTGGCTTTTGAGGCGAGCGCGGACGAGCGCGAGACGCGCGGGTTCATCTCGATCACCACCATGCGCCCATCTTCCGGGTTGATGGCGAACTGCACGTTGCTGCCGCCGGTATCGACGCCAATTTCACGCAGCACAGCGAGAGATGCATTGCGCAAAATCTGGTATTCGCGGTCCGTCAGGGTCTGCGCCGGCGCCACGGTGATCGAGTCGCCGGTGTGCACGCCCATGGGGTCCAGGTTTTCGATGGAGCAGACGATGATGCAGTTGTCTGCCTTGTCGCGCACAACCTCCATCTCGTACTCTTTCCAGCCCAAGAGCGACTCTTCGATCAGCAACTCGTTGGTGGGCGAGGCTTCCAGGCCGCGCTTGCAGATGGTCTCGAACTCTTCTGCGTTGTAGGCGATGCCGCCGCCAGTGCCACCCAGCGTGAAGCTAGGGCGAATCACGGTTGGGAAGCCCAACGCTTTTTGGGCCACCCAAGCTTCAGCCATCGTGTGGGCGATGCCTGAGCGCGCGGAACCCAGGCCGATTTTGGTCATCGCGTCCTTGAACTTCAGGCGGTCTTCGGCTTTGTCGATGGCTTCGGGTGTGGCGCCGATCAGTTCCACGGGCTTGCCGGTGGCCGCGCCCGTGTATTTGGTCAACACGCCGTTGTGCCACAGGTCAAGCGCGCAGTTGAGCGCCGTCTGCCCGCCCATGGTGGGCAAAATCGCGTCAGGCCGCTCCTTGGCGATGATTTTCTCAACCGTCTGCCAGGTGATGGGTTCGATGTAGGTGACATCGGCGGTGGCCGGGTCGGTCATGATTGTCGCCGGGTTGCTGTTGATCAGGATGACCTTGTAGCCCTCCTCGCGCAGCGCCTTGCAGGCTTGCACGCCCGAGTAGTCAAACTCGCAGGCCTGGCCGATGATGATGGGGCCGGCGCCGATGATAAGGATGCTCTGGATGTCTGTGCGCTTGGGCATGTTATGCAACCTCCATCAGCGAGATGAAGCGGTCAAAAAGATAACTGATGTCATGGGGGCCGGGCGACGCTTCCGGGTGGCCCTGAAAGCAAAACGCCGGTTTGTCAGTGCGTGCCAAACCCTGCAACGTACCGTCAAACAGGCTCACGTGTGTGGCGCGCAGCGTGGCGGGCAGTGTCTTTTCATCGACGGCAAAGCCGTGGTTTTGGCTGGTGATGCTGACACGGCCGCTGTCGAGGTCTTTGACCGGGTGGTTGGCGCCATGGTGGCCGAACTTCATCTTGAAGGTTTTGGCGCCCGAGGCCAGCGCCATGATCTGGTGGCCCAGACAGATGCCGAAGGTGGGGATGCCGGTTTCAATGAGCTCGCCTGCGGCGGCAGTGGCGTAGTCGCAAGGCTCCGGGTCACCCGGGCCGTTGGAGAGGAACACGCCATCCGGTTTGAGCGCGAGGGCGTCCTGGGCGCTGGTCTGCGCGGGAACCACGGTCACTTTGCAGCCGCGTTCGGCCAGCATGCGCAGGATGTTCAACTTGACGCCGAAATCGTAGGCGACAACCTGAAAGCGCGCATCCACCTGTTCACCAAAACCCGGTTGGCCATGCAAGGCAGGTTGGCTCAAACGCCATTCGGTTTGCCGCCAGTCGTACGGCGCTTTGGCGCTGACCACTTTGGCCAGGTCCAGCCCGGCCATGCTTGGCGCAGCGCGGGCGGCGGCAATGGCCTGGTCAATCGCCGCCTGCGTGATCCCGGCGCCCGGCGCCAGCGCCAGGATGCAGCCGTTTTGCGCGCCCTGTGTGCGCAACTGGCGCGTCAACTGGCGGGTGTCGATGTTGGCGATGGCGATGGTACCGGCCTGCTGGAGGTAGTCCGCCAGGCTCGATGTCGAGCGGAAGTTGGAGGCAAGCTGCGACAAATCACGGATGATCAAACCCGCCGCAAATACCTGGCGCGACTCGACATCTTGCCCGTTGACGCCATAGTTGCCGATGTGCGGGTAGGTGAGTGTGACAATTTGCTGGCAGTAGCTCGGATCTGTGAGGATTTCCTGGTAACCCGTCATGGATGTGTTGAAAACAACTTCACCCAACGTGGAACCGGCGGCACCGATGGACGTTCCGCTGTAGACGGTGCCGTCTGCGAGCGCCAGAATGGCTTTGGGCGCGGTGGCCTTGAGAGACAAAAGCACTGGGTTCTCCGAATTGAATGCGGTGGACCCAAGCGTGATCAAGTGACGACTGTCGCCGCTGCTTTTGAACGCTGCTTTGTGAGTGGTGTGGCCTGTAAGACGCTTGGGTGGGTTTGTACTTAGAAAAGCCTCTGATTATACGATGCCCCCACGCTCGCCCACTGCGTGTGGCTCGCTGCCCCCCGAGATGGCTAATTTTTCTTGGGGCGGCCTTGCGAAAAATTGCCAGAATCGGCTTCGCCAGCACTCGAACTTGCATGCAGGCAAATGGCGGCAGCGGCAGCCACGTTCAGCGACTCTTCACCGCCGGGCTGGGCGATGCGCACAGTCAATGCCGCACGCGACAAAAGTTCAGGGTTCACGCCCTGCCCTTCATGACCCAACACCCAGGCGCAAGGAGAAGGAAAAATCTGGCTGTGTATTAAGCCGCCCAGATGGGAGCTGGTCGCCAACAGAGGAACCTTCAAGGCATCGAGTTGGGCCAACTCCAGGCCCTCAAGTAAACGAAGGCCAAAATGCGCCCCCATGCCAGCCCGCAAAACCTTGGGCGACCACAAGAGCGCACTGCCTTTGAGAGCCAACACCTGATGAAATCCAAACGCCGCTGCGCTGCGTAAAATGGAGCCGACGTTGCCGGCGTCTTGCAGACGATCCAGAACCACCGTGTTTGCCCTTGGTTCGACGGCAGCGGGCTGCGCCAAGTCCAACACAAAACCAAGGCCGACAGGGGACTCCAATGCACTGAGTTCTTTAAACAAGCGGTCAGATAAGACTATATTTTTAATAGCTGCATGCATAAACAATGCGTGACCCAGAGGCCTAAATGACTCAGAGAACACGCCCAAGGCAGGTTGCAGGCCGCGCGACAATGCCGCTTGGCACAGGTGCTCACCTTCAACCCAAATTCGACCCTGTTTTTTGTAAGCCGCATTGTCATGCGCCAATACGCGCAATTCTTTGAAAAGCGGGTTGTCCCGGGAGCTGATGTGCACTTCCGGCGCTGGCGGGGACTGGCTAGGCTGGGTCATGCGTTCGCCCATTGGGGTCAAAAAAGCTGCTGACAGGGTGAAAAGTTTTCCGGTGTTCAGGGCAAGGGCCAAACTGCTGGAGCGCCGACATGTGGGCCTGGGTGCCGTATCCCTTGTGGACCGCAAAACCGTACTGGGGATAGCTGATATCCAATTGCGCGCACCAGCGGTCACGGTGTACTTTGGCCAATATCGACGCCGCCGATATCGCAGGTATTTTGCTGTCGCCCTTCACAATGGCTTCTGCCAACATGTCCAACACCGGAAGCCGGTTGCCGTCCACCAACACCTTGACGGGTTTGAGGCGCAAACCGGCAACTGCCCGTTGCATAGCCAGCAAAGTCGCCTGCAAGATATTGAGCCTGTCGATTTCTTCGACACTGGCTTCGGCGATGGCGCAACACAGGGCCTTGGCGCGTATTTCGTCGTAGAGGCGTTCGCGTTTGAGTTCGGTCAATACTTTCGAGTCAGCCAAACCTTGGATCGGGTTATGGTCGTCCAGAATGACCGCTGCGGCCACGACGGGCCCGGCCAGCGGGCCGCGACCGGCTTCGTCCACGCCTGCGACGAGGCCTGGCACGTCCCAGATCAGGATGCTTTGCTCAGGCTTCGAGTACTTTTTGGATCGCATCGGTCGCCAGTTGGTTAGTGTCGCGTTTGAGCAGAACGTGCAGGGTTTCAAATTTTTGCGTCAAACTGGCCGCTTTCTCAGGGCTGTCAAGCCAGCCAATCAATGCATTGGCAAGCGCTTTGGGCGTCGCCTCATCCTGCAAAAACTCTGGCACGACGAAGTCGCGGCAAAGAATATTGGGCAAACCGACCCAGGGTTGCAGTTTTTTCCGGCGCATGATCTGCCAGGAAAACCAGTTCATGTTGTAAGCGATCACCATCGGTCGCTTGAACAAAGCGGCCTCCAACGTGGCGGTGCCGCTGGCGATCAGGGTGACGTCACAGGCGGCCAAGGCCTGGTGGGATTGGCCGTCCAGAATTTGCACGAAATGTGAAACATTGGCCTTCTGCGCTGCTTCTGCAACAAGTTGGTGCAAAGATGGAACCGAGGGAACTACAAATTTCGTAGCTGGGTATGCTTTATATACTAGGTCTGCCGCCTCAAAAAATCTTGGCGCCAGATATTCGATCTCAGACTTTCGGCTGCCCGGCAAGACGGCAATGACACGGGCATCGCCATCCAGCCCCAGTGCCTTGCGGACGGCTGCTCGGTCAACCTGCATCGGGATGAGATTCGCCAAGGGGTGGCCGACATAACTTGCGCCAATGCCGTTCTCGCGCAGCAGCTCAACTTCAAATGGGAAGATGCACAACACGTGATCCGCGCTTTCGCGGATTTTTTTAAGACGTTCGGCGCGCCAGGCCCAAACCGACGGACACACGAAATGTAGGGTCTTGATGCCTGCGGCCTTCAGGTCCTTTTCGAGATCGAGATTGAAGTCAGGGGCGTCAACGCCAATGAACAGATCAGGCGTTCGCACAAGCAGACGCCCACGTAGTTGCGAGCGGATGCCCACAATTTCCCGGTAATGGCGCAGGACTTCGACATAGCCACGAACTGCAAGCTTTTCACTGGGCCACCAGGCGTTAAAACCTTGCTTGACCATGTTGGCGCCGCCAATGCCGACAAAAGAGGCCTGGGGCCAACGCAACTTCATGCCGCCGATGAGCGACTGGGCCAATAACTCACCGGACGCTTCTCCCGCCACCATCGCGAACTGTGGCGCACCTGCGGCCATCGTTGGTTAACGCACGATGCCGCGCTGCGGCGGCGTTTTTTCCAGAAACGAAAGCATCATTTGCACATCTTCGACCGCTTCGACGTGGCTTGTGGCAATCCGTGCAATGGCGGCCTGCGCCTGTTGCAGCGTCAGTTGATCGCGGTACAACGCTTTGTGCATGGCCTTCACAGCGGCAATCCGGCTGGGCGAGAACCCACGGCGGCGCAGCCCTTCGAGGTTCATCGCCCGCGCGGCGGCAGGTTGGCCTTGGCACATGACAAAAGGTGGCAAATCGGCGAACAACAGCGAACACATGGCCGTCATGCAATGGGCACCGACGCGGACAAACTGGTGCACAACAGTAAAGCCACCCAGAATCGCCCAGTCGTCCACGTGGACGTGGCCCGCCAATTGGGAGTTGTTGGCAAATATCGTATGGTTGCCCACCTGGCAGTCATGGGCCAAATGCACGTAGGCCATGATCCAATTGTCGTTGCCAATGCGCGTGACACCCAAATCACCTGGCGAACCGATATTGAAGGTGCAAAATTCGCGGATGGTGTTGCAATCGCCAATGACCAATTCACAAGGCTCACCTGCATATTTCTTGTCTTGTGGAATCGCACCCAGCGAATTGAACTGGAATATCTGGTTGTCTCGCCCAATCGTCGTATGGCCTTCAATCACGCAGTGTGGGCCAATCGTGGTGCCCGCTGCGACCTTCACATGTGGGCCAACCACTGAATACGGGCCCACCGAGACCGAGGAATCCAGCTCGGCATCTTTGTCGACAATCGCTGTGGCGTGAATAAGGCTCAACTATGCACCGGCAATTTAACTAGGCGATCGTGCGCATCGTACACATCAACTCGGCTTCGCAAGCAAGCTGGCCGCCAACCATGGCCGTGCCCTTGAACTTGAAGATCCCCGCTTTCATTCGATCCAGCGTGACGTCCATGATCAACTGATCGCCCGGCTCTACGGGTCGTTTGAACCGTGCGCCATCTATGCCGGCAAAGTAGTAGACGGTTTTGTCGTCAGGAACAACGCCCAAGGTTTCAAATGCCAGCAACGCCGCCGCCTGGGCCATGGCTTCGAGCATCAAGACGCCCGGCATCACGGGGCGATGCGGAAAATGGCCGGCAAAAAACGGCTCATTGATTGTGACGTTTTTCAGCGCCTTGATGCGCACCCCCTTTTCAAGCTCCAGCACACGATCAACTAAAAGTATCGGGTAACGATGGGGGAGTTTTCTGAGAATTTCGTGAATGTCCATTGCGCCTATTCTGTTCTGACATTGGTCTTTTCAAGAGCCCTTAGGCGATCCCTCAGGCCATGTAACTGCTTGAGGGTTGCCGCGTTTTTCTCCCAAACGGCATTGTCATCGATTGGAAATACGCCAGTGTAGTGGCCTGGTTTGAAAATTGACCGGGTGACCACCGAAGCTGCGGAAATATGCACTTTGTCCGCGATATTGAGGTGGCCAAGAATGACCGCGCCACCACCGACCGTGCAATGGGCTCCGATTTCCGCGCTGCCAGCAACGCCTGCACAGCCGGCGATGGCAGTGTGTTTGCCAATGTGGACGTTATGGCCAATCTGTATCAGATTGTCGAGCTTGACGCCATCTTCGATCACCGTGTCTAGCAGTGCCCCCCTGTCGATACACGTGTTGGCGCCAATTTCTACATCATCGCCAATTCTGACTGCGCCCAGTTGCTCAATTTTTTCCCATGCGCCGTCGTTGGGGGCAAATCCAAAGCCGTCTGCGCCTATGACCACCCCGGAATGCAGAATGCAGCGCTCACCAAGCACACAGTTTTCACCAATTGTGACCCTTGATTTGAGAACCGTGCCTTTTCCCACCTGCGCTCCACGTTCAATGACACACAGCGGGCCCACTTCGGCACTTGCGTGCACCTGGGCGCTTGCGTCGACCACAGCGGTGGGATGAATTTTGGGTACAACTGCATTGCTATTAGTCGAGATGTGCAACTTCCACAACTGCGTGACCTTTGCAAAGTACAGATAGGGCTGCTCCACGACGATACAAGCGCCGCGCGCCAATGCCTCGGCCTGCATCTGCGGTGCCACGATGACGCAAGCGGCTTTCGAAATTTTCAGGTCGGCTTGGTAGCGGGCATGGCTGAGAAAACTCAGGGCACCTGCTGTGGCAACTGCCAAGGGTGCAATGCTGTCAATTGGGGTGTCGCGATCACCGTGGAGGAGCCCCCCCAATGCGTCAATGATGGAACCCAGACGCAAGGTCACGCTTTTAGGCTTCAGGCCACCGTAGTCAAAACAACTACCGAGCCGATCCCGAATTCAATGCCCTGATGACCTTTTCGGTAATGTCATGCTTGGGATTGACGTATACCGCTTCCTGTAGCACCAGATCGTATTTCTCGGCTTCAGCAACGGTTTTTACGACACGATTGGCCCTTTCCAGAACCTGCTGGAGCTCCTCGTTTTTTCTAGCAGTGAGGTCTTCCTGGAACTCCCTGCGTTTTCGCTGAAAATCACGATCTAGATCCACCAGTTGCTTTTGACGGCTGCTTCGCTGACTCTCCGATAAGGTTGGCGCTTCACGCTCAAGCTTGTCGGCGCTGGATTTCAGGCTGACTCCAAGCTCCTGCAAGTCCTTTTCGCGTTTGGAAAACTCTTGCTCCAATTTGGCCTGTGCAGCCTTTGCAGAGTTGGCCTCTTTGAAAATTCTGTCCGTGTTGACAAAACCAATTCGGAATTCTTGCGCACACGCAGCCGAAAACCACAGCACACTGGCTGTCAAAATGGCCAACCGGCCTATACGTAAAGTTTGCTTCATTAGAAAGAAGAACCAATCTGGAATTGCAATGACTGGATTCTATCGCCGTTAAAGGTACGTACAGGTTTTGAAAAGGCGAGACGCAACGGCCCGACCGGAGATATCCAGCTCACCCCAAACCCTGTCGACGATCTCAGATCACCCAGAGAAAAGGACTCATTTTCTCCGTACACGTTGCCCATGTCAAAGAAGCCATACAGACGAAGCGTGCGGTCGTTGCCTGCGCCTGGAAACGGGAACAATAATTCGGAGTTAACACTGAATTTTTTGGTGCCTCCCAGGCTAATGTCGGTCGCCGGGTCACGGGGGCCCAAACTGGCTTGCTCGAAACCACGCACTGAGCCGAGGCCACCGCCAAAAAAGTTCTTAAACAACGGATAAGGCCTGTCGCCAATGGTCGCCCCCCATCCGATCTCCGCGTTGACGGCGCCCGTCAATTGCTTATTGATTGGGAAATACTGTTGATATTGGTAAGTCGCCCTGGCATACCTGGCGTCGCCTCCAACGCCCAATTCTCCATATACCCGCTGGAAAACGCCGCTACTAGGTGCCAAGGCACTATCGCGTCGATCACGAGCCCAACCGACAGTCAACGGAACTGCAAGGCTGGAGTACCCAAATTGGTTCGCGTAGGTCAAATACGAATTGGGCAGCAAGGTTCCCGGCACAATTTCAGTCCGCTCAACGCCCAATCCAAAATAAACAGTGTCGGACTCCGTAAACGGCACACCAAACCGGACACTTGCACCAGAAGTAATCAATTGGTAGTAGCTTTGGTCTTGATACGGGCTGCTGGTGCGGTGGTACACGTCAAAGGCACGCGAGACACCGTCCGCAGTAAAGTAGGGATCAACGAAATTGATCACAACCGTGCGGTTGATCTTGCTGGTATTGACATTCACTCCGAGAGATTTTCCTGAACCAAAGGCATTGTCTTGACGGATGCCGAAGGACAGGCCCAAACCATCGCTGCTGGAAAAGTTTCCGCCGAGGTTCAAGCTCCCTGTAGGTTTTTCGACCACGGCCACCGTGAGATCAACCTGGTCTGGACTGCCCGGCACTTCACGGGTTTCAATGCCAACCTCCTTGAAATACCCAAGGCGGTCAACTCTGTCACGTGACAGTTTGATTTTGTCTGCGTCGTACCAGGAGGCTTCGAACTGTCGAAACTCACGGCGTACAACCTCATCCCGCGTGCGGCTATTGCCCGCGACGTTGATCTGGCGAACGTACGCCCGCCGCGAAGGCTCCCCAATCAGCACCAAAGCAACCCGATTGTTGGCCCGGTCGATATCCGGGCGGGCCTCAACTCTGGCGAAGGCGTAGCCAAAATTGCCAAAGTAGTCGGTAAATGCCTTGGTTGTTTGGGTTACCAGATCGGCGTTGTAGGCTTCTCCTGGCCGAATGACAACGAGCGATTTGAATTCTTCGTCTTTGCTCAAATAGTTTCCCTGCAGGCGAACGCCCGACACCACGTACCGCTCACCTTCAGTGATGGTGATGGTGATGCCAATGTCTTTTTTATTGGGAGAAATGGCGACCTGGGTGGAGTCAACGTTGAATTCAAGATATCCGCGCGTCAAATAGTAGGAGCGCAGAGTTTCAATGTCTGCGTTCAGTTTGGAGCGGGAATAACGATCTGATTTGGTGTACCAACTCAACCATCCCCCAGTGTCTAGGTCAAATAAGTTCAGGAGGGTCGATTCAGAAAATACTTTATTGCCAACGACCCGTATCTCAGTAATTTTGGCGGGCTCGCCCTCGGTAACGGCAAAGGACAAATTGACTCTGTTCCTCTCGACAGGTGTGACCGTGGTGACAACTTCAGAGCCATATAAACTGCGATTGATGTATTGGCGACGGAGCTCCTGCTCGGCACGATCCACCAGTGCTTTGTCAAATGGCCTGCCATCCGCAAGGCCCACATCGCGCAACGCTCGTTTGAGAACGTCCTTGTCGAATTCTTTGACTCCGACGAATTCAACTTCAGCGACGGTTGGCCGCTCCTCCACGATCACCACGAGAACATCACCGGTGGTTTCAAGGCGAACATCTTTAAACAGCCCCAAGGAAAACAAAGACCGGATCGCTGAAGCCCCCTTTTCGTCGGTATAGGTGTCGCCGACCCGAACCGGAATAGAGGCAAAAATGGTTCCCGCTTCCACTCGCTGAAGTCCTTCAACACGAATGTCCCGAATTTGAAACGGCTCGGCAGCAAAAACCGTTGAAGCATGCATCAGTTGGAAAATAAATGCCAAAATTAACGCGATACGATTGAATTGAAATAACATTTTCTTTGTCTTGTACAGAATGGTGGGGGATCAACCCGTCCAGAAATCAGCCAAGCAGACGGCTCAGGTCATTGAAAATGGCAATGGACATCATCACCATCAATACGGCCACACCTCCGCGCTGTAAGCGATCAGTCCAAGCATCTGATACTGACCGCCCTGTGACTGCCTCCCAAAGATAATACATCAGGTGTCCGCCGTCGAGCACAGGCAGCGGCAGCAAATTCAACACGCCCAAACTAACGCTGATCAGCGCAACAAACAGAAAGTACTGGCTCAACCCAAGGCTGGCAGATTTGCCGGCATAGTCTGCGATGGTTAACGGGCCGCTCAGGTTCTTGACGGAAGCCTCACCGATCAGCATCCTGCCCATCATTTTGAGAGACAGAATCGAAACTTCCCAGGTTCGTTGGAGCCCCAAATAAGCGCCAGCAACAAAGCCATAACTCACCAGCGTCAGCGCAGGTGGTGCCCCGACGTAGGCCCCTATTCTTCCCACCTTTTGGCCACCCTCATCACTGAGCAATGGCGTCACCTCAATAGAAATATCTGCATCGCCCCGGCGCACTAACCACGGATTAGAGGAAGAATTGCCAGACCTCACGCTGGTGCGGATGTACCCGCGCAGTTGCTGGCCGTCGACGATCTTGGTTGAACCAATTTTCAAAACGATATCGCCCTGGCGAAGACCTGCCGTTTCGGCGGCACCACCTTTCAAGACTTGACCAATAACCGCTTGGGTGTGTGGGCCCACCAGTCCTATTTCTTGAAAAAACTCGGCATCAATCTCACGCTTCTTCAATCCACTCAATGGAAGCCTGAACTGGCGCTCTTTTGCGCCATCCAAAACGCCAACAAACAGCATTAAATCGCGTGAATCCAAGGCTGCGCGCGTCATCAGCCAGCGCAATTCCTCATAGGAGGCAATATCTAGCGTGGAGTCACCATCCATACCAGCACGTTTGACAAGCTCACCGCCCTTCAAACCGGCCCTTTCGGCCAGCGACCCTACAGCGGGACTTGCCAGGATTGGTTTAGCCTGTTCAATGCCACTCCAATTCACGGCCGCATAGATCAACACGGCCAAAAGCAGATTGGCAACAGGGCCGGCAGCGACAATAGCCGCACGCGCGCCGAGCGTTTGGGTATTGAAGGCAAGAGGGCGCTCGTTGGGCGCGACGGGAGCTTCACGCTCGTCAAGCATCTTCACAAAGCCCCCAAGAGGGAAAGCGCCAATGACAAATTCAGTTGACGACCCCTTGGGAGTCCAACTCACCAGCGCTTTACCAAACCCCACCGAAAATTTAAGTACTTTCACACCACACCAAACAGCCATTCGGTAATGGCCGTATTCATGGATAGCGATGAGTAATCCGAGTGCGAATAGAAATGCCGCAATTGTCAACATGATTGCACCATACTTGTGTCAACGCTTCAGTTTTTTCATGATCATCCCGGCCACAACTCTGCTCTGGTTGTCTACCGCCAGCAAATCGGCCACGGTTTTCGGTGATTGTGGGGTGACCAAATCAAGTGTCTGAACGTTGATTTCATGAATTTGGTCAAACCGGATGCTACGGGATAGAAAAGCCGCCACAGCGACTTCATTTGCCGCATTGAGCACAGCGGTTGTCCCAGGCGCCGCGTCCAGCGCATCCCAAGCCAGTTTCAGCCCTGGAAACCGCTCGGGATGTTCATTTGCATCGAGTGATTCAAAACTCAATCCCCCCATGTTTGCAAAATTCAAAGCTTCCGAGCCACAGACAATGCGTTCGGGCCAAGCCAGACCGTAGGCGATGGGTCCTCGCATATCCGGCGTGCCAAGTTGTGCAATGACAGACTTGTCTTTATATTGAACCATGGAGTGGATAACACTTTGCGGATGGATCAGCACTTCAATCTGGTTTTGACTGACGCCAAACAAAAAGTGCGCCTCGATAACCTCCAAGGCTTTATTCATCATCGTGGCAGAGTCCACTGAAATTTTGCGCCCCATGACCCAGTTGGGGTGCGCACATGCCTGCTCGGGCGTCACTGACCGCAGGGCGGCCGGCGTCATCGTTCGAAATGGCCCCCCAGAAGCTGTAAGGATAATTTTCTCAATCCGCTCGGCCCATGTGTCTTGCTGCTCGGGGAGCGACTGAAAAATAGCGGAATGTTCGCTGTCAATCGGCAGGAGTGTTGCACCGCCGCGCCGAACGGCATCCATAAACACGCCGCCTCCAACGACCAAAGCCTCTTTGTTCGCCAGCAGTAAGCGCTTGCCGGTGCACGCCGCCTCAATGCAAGGTGCAAGGCCCGCTGCGCCAACAATAGCGGCCATCACAATTTCAACATCTTCGTGGCCGGCAATTTTGGCAATTTCTTGCGCACCGAATAGCACCCTTGTTTTCAGGCCCAAAACTCGGCATCGGTCTTCAAGCAATCTGCCGTGCACTTCGCTGGCCATCACCGCAAAAGTTGGGGTGAATTGCACACACTGCGCGAGCATGGTTTCCACCTGGGTGGATGCAGTCAAGGCAAATACGTGAAAACGGTCCAGATGCCGGGCAACGACCTCAAGCGTATTGGCGCCAACCGAGCCCGTTGAACCCAAAATAACAAGGCTTTTCCGCTTTTGCATCATCTGGGTCATCGAAGCGTATAAAACATCATGGCCAGCGGCAAGGTCGGGAGCAAAGCGTCGAGGCGATCCAACACGCCGCCATGCCCAGGCAACAGAGCACTGCTGTCTTTGACCCCTGCACTGCGTTTGACCAACGACTCCACGAGGTCGCCCACGACGCTCATTGCGGCCAAAAACAGCACGGTAACGACCAAAAACCACGCCCCGCGTTCCAGCAAATGGCTGTAAATACTTTTTGCCGACAGCGCAAGGGCGCTATCGATCCAGTTCCAAAATAAAGCCAGTATCAGCACACCCACCATACCGCCCCATACGCCTTCCCAGCTTTTCCCAGGACTAATGCTGGGTGCCAGTTTTTGAGCTGCGAAACGCCCACCGAGTTTGCGCCCCACAAAATAGGCGGAAATATCAGCAACCCACGCCAACGCGAGGATCGACAAAAGAAAATTCACGCCGATCACCCGTGCTTGGCATACCGCAATCCAAGCCACTACGAGAAGTGCAACACCCGCAGCAATCCTCACAATTGAGCTGATTCTTCCCCAACGAGCCGCACCCGCTTTCAGCAACCAAGCGCCACAAGCAACCCACACAACACCTGTAAACATCCAAAGGGACTCAAACGGGAAGGGCTTGGCCAACAGGTTCATCCGCCACGCCAGAATTGACAACCCCAAGCACGCGGCAACTACGGCGAGCGCGCCAGCACCGTGGACACCGTTGAGACGCGCCCATTCCCATGCTGCCGCACAAATCAGCACCAGCGCGACAACGCAAAATGGCCAAGGTGATGGATAGAAAAGTGCAGGAAGCAGAAAAAGCAATAAGACAATTGCCGTAATGACACGTTGCTTTAACATGTCAAAAGCTCAAGTTGATTGTTCGAGCTCATCATGGCGATCAGATAACTGCCCAGACGTTTTCCCAAACCGGCGCTCTCTTTTGGCATAGTCAGCGAACGCACGGTCAAGTGCAGCCTCGTCAAAATCTGGCCATAGGCAAGGACTGAAAAAGAGCTCGCTGTAAGCCGCCTGCCACAGCAGGAAATTGCTAAGTCGAAATTCGTCACCCGTTCGGATCAACAAATCCGGATCAGCAACATGGGCCAGCGCCAACTCGCGATTCAGAGCAGATTCGTCAATGGGGATGCCGTTTTTTGCCAATTTGGCCGCAGCCTGCACAATGTCCCACCGCCCACCATAGTTGAAACAGACATTCAACACGAGCTTGGAGTTTTCGGCAGTCACAGCCTCCGCCTGGACAAGCCCAGCGCTTACCTTGTCAGACAAACCTTTGCGCTCACCGACAAAATGAAGTTTGACGCCGTCTCGCCGTAGTTCCGGCACCTCTCGGGCAATCGCCATCCCCAGCAAATCCATCAAACCCGAGACTTCTTCGTGTGGTCGATTCCAATTTTCTGAGGAAAATGCAAACACGGTCAAAACTCGAACGCCCCGCGCAGCGCAGGCCTTCACACAGCGTTTGAGTGACTCAACCCCTTGCCGGTGGCCCGCAATGCGTGGCAAAAAACGCTTAGAAGCCCAACGCCCGTTGCCATCCATCACGATCGCTACGTGCTGCGGAATCTGGCTCACACCAAAATCTCGCAAGTAAGCCTGAAAACCAGATCAATTGGCCGAAGCATGGCGTTAGTATCTAGACCGCCATGATGTCCTGCTCTTTGGCAGTCATCAGTTGGTCGATCACGGTTATGTGCCGGTCTGTGATTTTTTGAACCTCTGTTTCCGAGCGTTTTTGCTCATCTTCAGACGCCGTTTTGTCTTTGACCATCTTCTTGACAGCTTCGTTGGCATCGCGCCGCAGATTTCGCACTGCAATTTTTGCGCCTTCACCCTCGCCCCGCACGACCTTGGTCAACTCTCTGCGTCGCTCTTCGGTCATCGCAGGCATTGGGACTCTGATCAGGTCGCCCATGCTGGCAGGATTCAGCCCTAAGTCGCTCTCGCGAATGGCTTTCTCGATTTTTGCGCCCATGCCTTTTTCCCAAGGCTGGATACTGATCGTGCGGGAATCCAGCAATGAAACGTTGGCCACCTGATTGATCGGCAACATTGCACCGTAATAGTCCACTTGGACGGAGTCCAGCAGCGCAGGGTTGGCGCGGCCCGTTCGAATTTTGGTCAGGTTGTTCTTGAACGCAGCGATCGATTGGTCCATCTTGGCTTCAACGTTGCTGCGTATCTCTTCAATCGACATCTTGTCCTCCAACGGTTACTCCGATTTCCAGCGATAACGAAACAACATTTACCGAAGGTCTGCCACACTCAAGCATAAACCAAGGTGCCCTCATCTTCACCCATAACCACCCGTTTGAGTGCCCCATGTTTGAAAATAGAAAACACTTTGATCGGCAGTTTTTGGTCACGGCAAAGAGAAAACGCGGCTGCATCCATGATGCCCAGATTTTTGGAAATGGCCTCATCAAAAGACAGTTTGGAGTAACGTGTTGCAGAAGCGTCTTTTTTGGGATCCGCGCTGTATACACCATCGACCTTGGTCGCCTTGAGCACAATTTGCGCGCCTATTTCCGCACCACGCAATGCGGCGGCGGTATCGGTTGTGAAAAAGGGGTTCCCGGTGCCGGCTGCAAAAATGACGACCTTGCCTTCTTCCAGATACTGCAAGGCTTTGGGGCGTACGTAAGGTTCCACCACTTGTTCGATGGCAATGGCGGACATCACGCGGGCAGTCAAACCCGCCTTGTTCATCGTGTCGCCCAGGGCAAGCGCATTCATGACCGTGGCCAGCATGCCCATGTAGTCCGCCGTGGCGCGATCCATGCCGACCGAACCCCCAGCAACACCTCGAAAGATATTGCCGCCACCTATGACGACAGCCACCTCAACGCCGAGGCGCGTGATCTCGGCAATTTCATCCACCATGCGAACGATGGTGTCGCGATTGATGCCAAACTGATCGTCCCCCATCAACGCCTCACCCGACAGCTTGAGCAAAATTCGCTTGTAAGCTGGTCGCGGTGCGGACATTGTGGGCTCCATGTGGTTTTGGGTTATTTCACTGATTATCGGCAAGTCGTCGGGCGCGCCCTCACGTGCCCTTTTGCGCAGCGGCGACCTGAGCTGCCACTTCAGCCGCAAAATCGTCAACTTTCTTCTCAATGCCCTCACCGACGACGTACAAAGTGAAAGCCTTGACCGTTGTGCCTGCTGCTTTCAACATTTGTTCGACGGTAGTTTTGTCGTTTTTGACAAAAGCCTGGTTGAAAAGCGAAACTTCCTTCAAGAATTTCTGTACGCCACCTTCCACCCGCTTCGCCACAATTTCGGCTGACTGGACGGGTTTGTTTTCAGCGATGGCTTTCGCTGCATCTTCAGCCGCCTTGGCTGCAGCGACCGAACGCTCCTTCGCCACCAACTCGGCGGGCACGTCGGCGCTGGACAGCGCCACCGGCTTCATGGCGGCTACATGCATCGCAACATCCTTGGCAGCGGTAGTGTCGCCCTCAAACTCCACCACGACGCCGATACGGGTTCCATGCAGGTAATTGGCCACCTGCGCACCAGACGCAAAGCGTTTGAACCGGCGGAAACTCATGTTTTCACCGATTTTTCCAATCAAACCCCTGCGCACGTCTTCCAGCGTCGGGCCAAATCCATCCTGCGAATAGGCCAGCGCACCCAGCGCAGCAACATCCGCAGGGTTGTGTTTGGCAACCAGGCCAACGGCGCCATTGGCAAGCGCCAGAAAGCTGTCATTCTTGGTGACAAAGTCGGTCTCGCAGTTGACCTCCAGCATGGCGCCCAAGTTGCCCTCGACAACGCTGACCACTACGCCTTCAGCGGTGATGCGGCTCGCGGCCTTGCCCGCTTTGCTGCCGAGCTTGACACGCAGAATCTCTTCCGCTTTTTCCATATCGCCGTCCGCTTCAGTCAGCGCGCGTTTGCATTCCATCATGGGTGCGTCGGTCTTGCCGCGCAGTTCAGCGACCAAACTTGCCGTAATTGCAGCCATCTTGAATCTCCTAAAGCTAAATATTGGGTAACTACCAAAACCTGGGCGAGCAGCGGCTCACCTTTGGCTAAAAAAAAGGGGCATTGAGCCCCTTTTAGCGCCGAGCCAATCGACGGCTAGGGCGATCAGGCTGCAACCTCGCTCACCTCAACAAATTCATCGGTACCTTCGGCGGCAACCGCCTTGACCACGTCATCAACCGCATTGGCACGGCCTTCGAGGATGGCGTCTGCGATGCCGCGCGCATACAACATGACGGCTTTTGAAGAGTCATCATTGCCCGGAATCACATAATCAATGCCTTCAGGCGAGTGATTGGAATCAACAACGCCAATCAGCGGAATGCCCAGCTTTTTGGCTTCAAGCACGGCAATCTTGTGGTATCCGACGTCGATCACAAAAATCGCGTCTGGCAAAGCGCCCATGTCCTGGATGCCGCCGATGTCTTTTTCAAGTTTTTCAATTTCGCGGGTGAACATCAACTGCTCTTTTTTGCTCATAGCATCCAGCCCGGCTTCTTGCTGGATCTTCATTTCCTTGAGGCGCTTGATCGAGGTCTTGACGGTTTTGAAATTAGTCAACATGCCGCCCAGCCAACGCTGGTCGACAAATGGCACCCCGGCGCGCTGGGCTTCGGTGGCGACAATCTCACGTGCATGGCGTTTGGTGCCCACCATCAGCACCGTGCCGCGACGGGCCGTCAACTGCTTGGCAAACTTGGCTGCTTCCTGGAACATCGGCAGCGATTTTTCCAGGTTGATGATGTGGATTTTGTTCCGATGGCCGAAGATGAACGGCGCCATCTTTGGGTTCCAGAAACGGGTTTGGTGACCAAAATGGACACCGGCTTCCAGCATTTCACGCATGGTGACTGACATAATTAACTCCAAAGGTTGGGTCTAAAATCCAGCCCGCTATCGGCACAGTGTTCTTGAAAAACTCCTGCGCACAACACCTTGATGGGACTGGTTTGCGATTTTGTTTGCTGGAAACTACGCAACTTGCACTGAGCTCCAATGAACCGCGAGCTTTTAGTTGGCGTACCCAGCAAAACCCAAAGATTATAACACCCACTTTTATACCGAAATGCCCCATCAACTACCAGATTTGTACACCGCCCGTTCGTCGCTTCGTTCTGGACAAACCAACGCGCTTGCCCAAATGGACGCTGCCGTTGGGGTAGCAGTATTGCCCTCGAATGACAAGGTTTTTCTTAGAACCATGTTCGACGAAGCGCGACACGCCGCTGCGCAGCCCGATACATTCCGGTTGCCATTGGCGGGACTGGCTATTTCGACCAAAGATTTGTTTGACATTCAAGGCCAATCGACGGCGGCAGGTTCCCTTGTTTTGAAGGATGCGCCTCCTGCGCATGAGGATTGCCTGGCCGTCGCGCGCCTCAAAGCAGCTGGCGGCGTGGTCGTCGGGCGCACCAACATGGTGGAGTTTGCGTTTTCGGGCGTGGGTATCAATCCGCATTTCGGCACACCCGCCAACGCCGCCAGCCGCGATGTCGCCCGAGTCCCCGGAGGCTCATCTTCGGGTGCAGCGGTGTCTGTCGCCACCGGCTCGTCTTTCATTGGCTTGGGCTCGGACACCGGCGGTTCCATACGTATTCCAGCAGCGCTCAGCGGCATTGTCGGCTTCAAAAACACCGCGCGGCTGGTGCCCACTGTCGGCGCTTATCCGCTTTCCACCACCATGGATACAGTCTGCGCGCTCACCCGCAGTGTGCGAGACGCCATCTTGGCCCATGAAATCCTGGCGGCTCGCAAAGTGGTGCGCAGCCACGCGCCGCTGGCGGGTTATCGGCTGGCGATCGTCAAACAATTGATGCAAGACGACCTGGACACCACCGTTTCCAAAGCCTGGGGCCGCACCTTGGACACGCTGCGCGCCAAGGGCGCCAAAATTCAGGAAATCGACCTGCCCGCGCTGAATGAGTTGCCAGCTATGAATGCCACCGGCGGTTTTTCACCCGTGGAGGCCTACGCGGCCCACTACCCTCTGCTGGCAAAAAACAGCAAAAGCTATGACCCGCGCGTGCTCGCCCGCGTTATGCGCGGCGCGGCCATGACCGCTCGGGAATATATTGAATTGCAATCGGCCAGAAGGGCCTGGATTGCGCGAATTGAAGCGGCCCTTGCGAATTTCGACGCCGTGCTGTCGCCCACCGTGCCCATTGTCGCGCCACCGATTGCTGATGTGGATGCGGGCGCTCAACGCGATGAGGCATTTTTCAAGGCCAACGGGCTGCTCTTGCGCAACACCAGCGTGGTCAACATGCTGGATGGTTGCGCCATTTCCCTGCCCTGCCAGGTCAACGGCGAACTTCCCGTAGGGTTGATGGCCTGGGCTGCGGCAATGCAGGACGACACCGTCTTGAACATTGCCGTCCAAATTGAACACTTGCTACCAAAAGAGTAGCGAGTTACGCATCAATTGCGTCAATCACGCTAGAGTTCTGGTAGATAAATAAATGAAAATTGCAGTCATCGGCGCCGGGATCATCGGGATCACCACGGCCTGGGAATTGGCTCAAGACGGCCACGACGTGACCGTGTTTGAGCGACGCAGCGCGGCCGCTGAAGAAGCCAGCTTCGCCAATGCGGGCGTCGTCGCCCCGGGTTACGTCACGCCTTGGGCCGCGCCAGGCATGCCCTGGAAGGTGTTGAGCCACCTCTTTTCGCGCTATGCGCCCGTCAAAGTGGGCTTGTCTTTAAGCGGCCAAGACCTCGCCTGGATGGGCCGCTGGCTACAGGCGTGCAAGGCGTCGCGTTACAAAGCGGGCCGCACCAGCCTGCAAAAACTGGCCTTCTACAGCCGTGAGCGCTTGCACGCCATCACCGCAGATTTGCAGCTCGACTACGACCACAGCGATGGTTACACCGTGCTGCTGCGCTCGGAATCAGACCGCAAAATGATCCGGCCCAGCCTGGAAGTCCTAAAAGACGCAGGTGTGGCGTTTCAAGACCTCGACGAGGCGGGCGTACGAAAGTTGGAGCCAGCGCTCAACCCCGACACCACCTTCTTCGGCGGCATCCACCTGCCGGGTGACGAAGTCGGCAATTGCCGCCAATTTGCACTGCTGCTGAAAAACGAGTGTCAACGCGCTGGCGTGCGGTTTGAATTCAACCAAACCGTGGACTACATCACCGCTCTGCCATCAATGACCATCAAACTACACGGCGAAGCGCAAAGCCGCGCCTTCAACGCCGTCGTGGTCTGCGCCGGGCTGGCCGGTGCGCAATTG
The DNA here is from genome assembly GCA_031365665.1 of Rhodoferax sp. Taxonomy (GTDB): domain Bacteria; phylum Pseudomonadota; class Gammaproteobacteria; order Burkholderiales; family Burkholderiaceae_C; genus JANYCG01. The sequence continues at coordinate 24,225 of JANLYO010000140.1, forward strand.
CTCAAACCGCTGGGTATCAAGGTGCCGATGACGGCCATCTACGGTTATTCCATCAGCGCCCCGATCCGCGAGCTGATCAACGCGCCCACCAGCGCAGTCATGGACGAACGCTTCAAAGTCGCGATTTCGCGCCTGGGGCAGCGGGTGCGGGTAGCGGGCAGCGCGGAGATCGGCGGCTCGCCCGCCACACATCGCAAGCCCTCGATCCAGACGCTTTACAAAGTGCTGCACGACTGGTTTCCGGGCGCCGCCATTCAATCCAGCGGCGTGCAGGTCTGGAAAGGCGCGCGCCCGATGTTGCCCGACGGCCCGCCAGTGATCGGTGGCAGCGGCATTCCGGGCCTTTGGCTGAACCTGGGCCACGGCTCCAGCGGCTGGGCCTTGAGCTGCGGCTCAGCACGTGCGCTGGCAGACGTGATCGGCGGCAAACACGCCGCAATTGACCTCAACGGTTTTCGGCAAAGCCGCTTCGCCTGATGAACCCGCGCTCGCACGGCGCATTTGCCGGCTGCCCCGTCCGGATTCTGCCGCTCGCGAAAGGCGCAACCAGGCAAGACGCGCTCAATTCGCAAACATCGCGCCCCGTCCCTTTTCCGTTGCACGACATCGCATCCAGCCGCCGCATCGAAACCGCCCGCGCTGCGGTTTTGCCACCTCATACGCTGATGCAGCGCGCAGGCCTCTCGGTGGCGCGCCTGGCCCTGGCGCTGCAACCGCACGCCCACTCGATCTGGATCGCCGCTGGCCCTGGCAACAACGGCGGCGATGGCCTGGAAGCCGCTGCCCATCTGCGCCGATGGGGCAAAACGGTGCATCTCAGCTGGCTGGGCTCACCCGAACGCAGCAGTGCCGACACCTTGGCCGCCTACCACCGCGCCCGGCAGGCGGGTGTGGCCATCAGCAACGGCGCGCCTGTGCATTTTGATCTGGCCATCGACGCGCTGCTGGGCATCGGTGCATCAACCGGTGGGCGGCAAATCGATGGGAAGATGGCCGAGTGGGCCGCGCGCATGAATGTGCGCGATGCCCCCGTCTTGGCCATCGACCTGCCCAGTGGTTTAAACGCCGATACCGGCGCGGCCGTTACACACAGCGTGCAGGCCACCGCCACCTTGAGTTTGGTTACGCTCAAACCCGGCCTGTTCATGGCACAAGGGCGGGACCACTGCGGCGACATCTGGTTTGATGCATTGGGCTGCGACGCCGATCTGAGCGCCCAACCAGCGCCGACTGCGCAATTGGCCAATCCACCGCCTGCTGCCTACGCGCATGCCGCGCATCAGTCCCATAAAGGCAGCTTCGGCGATGTGGCCGTCATCGGCGGTGCAACTGGCATGACGGGCGCTGCGCTCTTAGCGGCGTCGGCGGCGCTGCATGCGGGCGCCGGTCGCGTGCTGGTGGGCCTGCTCGATGGTGGCTCGGTGGCGGTTGACCCAGCGCAGCCCGAATTGATGTTCAGGCCCGCCGATGCGTTGGATCTGCGCCGGGCGCTTGTCGTGTGCGGCTGTGGAGGGGGCAATGCCATTCGGGCCTTTTTGCCCAAGCTGCTCTCCACCGCGCCTTGCACCGTGTTGGATGCCGACGCGCTGAATGCCATCGCCCAAGACGCTGATTTGCAAACCCTTCTGATCCGCCGCAGCGCGCGCGGGCGACCCAGCGTGTTGACCCCGCATCCGCTGGAAGCAGCGCGCCTGCTGGGCACCAGCACCGCCGACGTGCAGGCCAACCGGCTGGACGCGGCGCGCCAACTGGCCCAGCGCTTTGCCTGCATCGTGGTGCTCAAAGGCTCCGGCACCGTCGTCGCCGCGCCAGGGCTGACGCCGTCGATCAACCCGACCGGCAATGCCCTCTTGGCAACTGCGGGCACGGGCGACGTGTTGGCCGGCATGATCGGCGCGGCACTGGCCCGCTGCGGTGGCACGAAACCCGCTGCGGTGGACATGGCGGCAGCGTTCAAGGCCACCATCGCGGCTGTTTATCGCCATGGCCAAATCGCCGACGCATGGCAAGTCGACCAAGGGCCCGCCGATCAGGCGCTCACCGCATCGGCCCTCGCGTCAAAGGCTTGAAGGCCGAAGCGACAGCTTGCGCGCGCGTGGAAATGCGGCGACTGAGCTGGCAGGAATATTGAATATATTATTTAAAATAATTTTAGTCAAGAAAAATTCCATTTAGGCCACGTGTTTATTGAAAAATTTGCTACTAATTTTTATAAAAATAATATAAATAAGAATCAAACTATTCAATAAAATAAAAAATTTATGATTGTATTTTAAGCTTAGCCACGTCCGACAAACGGCATCTTTGTCGCCATCACGGTATGGAACAACACGTTGGCCGACAGCGGCAGATTCGCCATGTACAAGACCGACTGACCCACAATGCCCACGTCCATCAAGGGCTCGATGGCAATCTCGCCGTTGGCCTGCATCACACCCGTGGCCATGCGCTGCGCCATCTCCGTGGCCGCGTTGCCGATATCGATCTGGCCCACCGCAATGTTGTATTTGCGGCCATCCAGCGATGCGGTTTTGGTCAGGCCCGCGACGCCGTGTTTGGTGCCGGTGTAGGCAATGGAATTGGGGCGCGGCGTGTGCGCCGAGATTGAGCCATTGTTGATGATACGGCCACCTTGCGGGGTTTGCGACTTCATCACGCGAAAGGCTTCCTGGATGCAATAGAACACGCCGTTGAAGTTGATGTCCACCACGTTTTTCCATTGCTCGATGCTCAGGTCTTCCAGCGGAATGCCGGGCGCACTGACGCCCGCGTTGTTGAAGACCACATCCAAATGTCCAAACTTGGCCGTCGCCGCAGCAAACAGCGCCTTGACCGATTCGGGTTTCGCAACATCGGTGGGCACCGCCAGCGCCCGCGCCGCCGCGCCGCTTTGGGCGATCACCTCGGCCAGTGGCTCCGCGCGGCGCCCGGCCAGCACCACGTTGTAACCGTCGGCCAGAAGGGCCAGCGCCGCAGCTTTGCCTACACCCGTGCCGGCGCCAGTGACGATGGCAGTTTTTGATATTGTCATGAGGTTGATCTCCAGATAAAAAAGTGATGGGTTGAACTCGCGTTAGATTCGCATTTGACTCGAATTTGATTGGCAAAGACCAAAATTCGGCTTCAGGACTTGCGGCCCGATTTGCGGCCTCGCCCATTGTCTTTGTCTTTGCTGCGCGTTTTCGCGGCCCCTTTGACTTTGGCTCCGCCAGGCATGCCGCCTGGTGCGCCCCCGCGCGGCGCAAAAGCGCCCACGCCGCCCGAGGCGCGGCCCGCTTTTTTGCGCGACGCAGCCTTCACCGGCGAGATGAAATTGCGGTCCAGATCGAACTCGCGGGCTGTTGAATGGGCGCGCGTGGGCTCTGGCGAATCGCGATGGGGCGACTCGCGTCCTGCCGTATCGCGCGGCAGGCCTTTGTCTTTCATGGCCCGGTTTTGCAGGCCTTCATCATCCCGCACCAGGCGGAAATCGATGCGCCTGCCGTCCAGGTCAACCCGGCTCACCTGCACTCGCACACGGCTGCCGATGGCGTATTTGATGCCGGTGCGCTCACCGCGCAACTCCTGGCGCATTTCATCAAAACGGAAGTACTCGCTGCCCAGTTCGGTGATGTGCACCAGGCCTTCCACGTACATCGCATCCAAAGTCACGAAGATGCCGAAACTCGTCGCAGAGCTCACCACGCCGCCGTATTCCTCTCCCAGGTGTTCCCGCATGTATTTGCATTTGAGCCAGGCCTCCACGTCGCGGCTGGCCTCGTCAGCACGCCGCTCGTTGGCACTGCAATGCAGCCCGGCGGCAGCCCAGGCGAGCTGGTCGGCGCTGGTTTTTTTGGGTTTGTGGTTCGGGTCAGCCGCTTTGGCCGCTTGACCCTTCTCCAGCCTGCGCGCCAGTTTGGCATGCGCTTCGCCAGGAATCGGCAATACCGGCAACTGGTATTTGGTTTTACCCAGAACGGCCTTGATCACCCGGTGCACCAGCAGATCAGGGTAGCGCCGGATCGGGCTGGTGAAGTGGGTGTAGGCGTCAAACGCCAAGCCAAAGTGGCCGCCGTTGGCAGGCGTGTAAATCGCCTGTTGCATCGAGCGTAAGAGCATCGAGTGGATCTGCTGCGCGTCGGGCCGGTCTTTGGTGGCGTTGGCAATTGCCTGGAATTCGCCGGGGCTGGGGTTGTCGCTTATCGACAGGCCGATGCCGGTGGCCTTCAGGTAAGCCATGAGCGTCTCCTTTTTTTCGGGCGTGGGGCCTTCATGCACGCGGTACAGGCCCGCGTGTTTGCTTTGCAGGATGAAGTCGGCGCTGCAC
>JANLYO010000162.1:0-15983 GCA_031365665.1 Rhodoferax sp.
TCCAGCGTGCAATCGCTGCGGATTGTCTGGCGGGCACGGTTGAGGACTTCCTCCTCTCCAGTGAACGGTCGCGACATGAATTGCTCCATCAGTGTTGATGGAGCAATATTATTACACTAATGAATTAGAAATGGAATAAGCCGACGATCTGGAAAAACTCGTCACCCTGGAGATGCCCTTCGGCAAACACAAAGGTTGCCTGCTGGCCGACCTGCCCGGCAACTACCTGAACTGGTTCGCCCGCGAGGGTTTCCCCAAAGGCTAGATCGGCCGTCTGCTGGCCCTGGTGCAGGAGATAGACCACAACGGGCTGCGGCCTTTGCTGGATCCGCTGCGGCAGCCCGCGCTGGCTTCGCGTACCATGGCTGCGGTTCGGTCTCGCCCCCCAACGCGACCCGTCAGCGGGTCCTCAAACGGAGAAAACGATGTTTAGCCACGTGATGCTCGGTGTCAATGACCTTGAGGCTTCGAAAAAGTTTTACGACGCGCTGCTCGGCACGCTGGGCATCGGTCCAGGGGTTGCCAACAAAAAGCGGTATTTTTATCGCAGCCCCTCGGGCACGTTCGCGATCACCACGCCAATCAACGGCCAGGCCGCGACCCACGGCAACGGCAGCACCATTGGGTTCACCATGCAATCGCCCGAGCAAGGTGACGCTTTTCATGCGGCGGGAGTCGCCAATGGCGGCACGACCTGCGAAGACCCGCCAGGGTTTCGCGAAGGCCCGTCCGGCAAAATTTACCTGGCCTATCTGCGTGACCCGGACGGCAACAAACTCTGCGCCTTGCACCGGCCTGCCAAATAAGGCACGTTCACTAACGCCCCATTTGACACACAACTCATACCCCGTACTGCGCCCCCCGCCCTCCAGCCTGCGCAGCACACCGCGCGTCAGCAAGTCGTTGATGTCGCGCAGTGCCGTGTCCGCAGAGCATTTGCCGATGGCAGCCCACTTTGCGTTGGTGAGTTTGCCTTCAAAACCGTCCAGCGCACGGTTGAGCACGCGGGTTTGCCGCTCGTTAATGGAGGTACCCACCCAGCGTTGCCAGAACCGTGCTTTGTCCGACACGCTGGCCAATGCAGCATCTGCGCCCCGCATGGCGCGCGGCAGGCGGCCCAAGAACCAGCTAAGCCAGGGCGTCATGTCCAATGGGCCTTTTTAGGCACTCTCCAGTTGGTCGCAATAGTCTTTGCGTTCGCGTTGTATTTGGGCGCTCAGGCTGTAAAAGCGCTGGCTGCTGCCCTCGGCGCGGGCCAGTGCCATGTCGCCCACCGCGCGGCTGATGCGGCCGTTACCGTCGTCAAACGGGTGCAGGGTGACCAGCCACAGGTGGGCCAGCCCGGCTTTGATGAGTACATCGCCCACCGAAGCAGCGTTGAACCACTGCAAAAAGGTTTCGTTTTGGGTGGCCAAGGTGCTGGCAGACGGCGCCTGGAAGTGCACTTTTTCCCTGCCGACAGCACCGGATACCACTTCCATGGGGCCACCGGCATCAAGGCGTCAGGCGGCCAATCTGATTCGCACCCGGCCGCTGTAGCCGGTGGGAAACAGGGCCGCATTGGCCGTAATCAAGCGGCAGAGAGCGCTCACGTGCGCTCCGGCATTCAGCCGACGAACTCCCGCCGCACTATTGAGGCGCCGACTGGAGCGTCGCCGGGGCCTCTGGGCTTTCCCACTGCACGCGGTTGCGTCCGGCTGCTTTGGCGGCCGCCAGATGGGCGTTGGCGCGCGCCAGCACGACCTCTTCGCCCGTGTCCGACGCCAAACTGACGGCAACGCCCAAGGAGGCACTGGGTTTGACCCGCTGATCCACAAACAGATCCTGCAGCTCGGCCACCTTCGCGCGCATATGCTCGGCCAACCCGCGGGCCTCGTCCATGCCCATATTCGGCAGCACGCCGACCATCTTGCCGCCGCCAGCGCGGCCCATGGCATCACCGGGCCTCAGCAGGCCCTGCAATGCAGTGGCAACATCCTGCAGCAGGGCGTCGCCGCCGCCATAGCCGTGTGCCGCATTGACGCTGCGCAGATTGTCAATGTCCAGGCAGATCAGCGCATAAGTTTGCCGGGTCTTGGCGAAGCGGGACCAGGCACGGCTGATTTCTTCGGTCAGCGCCTTGCGATTGAGCAAACCCGTGAGTTCGTCGCTGCGGGCAAGCTGGCGCAGCCGCATGAACACAGACGAAATCGCCAGGTAGGCAAACCCGAGGTTGACCAGTGACACGCCCGCCAGCACTACAAAAGGCAACAGCAGCGTCAACCGGTCAGTGGCGGTGAATTCGATGGAGGTATGGCCGGCCAGTCCACCCATCGCCCGCACAAACAGCAGCGCGGCCAGTGCCAGGCTGATGACGGCAATGCTTTTGACCGGTGCGCGCAGGTGGGGCTCGGGCTGCAAACGCCAGACCTTGAGGCCGTTGCGCACCAGCATCCAGGTGATGGTGAGGAACAACACCAGAACCCGCCAGTCCGCAGTCTCCGGGCCCATTCCGAACACCAGGATGCCCACTCCCGCAAACGTCATGACCACCCAGATTTCCCGCTGGGAAATCCGGATCTTCAAGATCTGGTCCGCCGCCTGGATGATCGCCACCAGCGCCCACAGCGACAGGAAATTTGAAAAGGTATGTCCGACAAAATAGGGCAAATGGTCCCGAAAGCCGATCAGCAGCAGGCTCACGCCCAGCACCAAGTTGAAGGCCACCAGCCCCACCACGCTGCCCCGCAGGCTGCGGGAGATCGGGATGGTGGCCGTCCACGCCAGGCCCATCAGCAGCAGCTGGGCCGCGACCAGCGCCCACAACAGCTGGACAGAACTCATCGCTTATCGCGCAACCACCCGCACCATCTCCAGGCATTTGTTGCTGTAGCCCCATTCGTTGTCGTACCAGGCCACGACCTTGATGAAAGTGCCGTCCAGCGCGATGCTGGCGTCGGCGTCAAACACGCTGGTGCAGGTTTCACCGCGGAAGTCGGTGGCCACCACTTTGTCTTCGGTGTAGCCGAGCACGCCCTTCAAGGCGCCCAGGCTTTGCGCCTTCATCTCGGCGCAGATTTCCTTGAGCGTGGCTTCCTTGTTCAGCTCACAGGTGAGGTCCACCACCGACACGTCGCTGGTTGGCACGCGGAAGGACATGCCGGTGAGCTTCTTGTTCAGCTCGGGGATTACCACGCCCACCGCTTTGGCCGCGCCGGTGCTGCTGGGGATGATGTTTTCCAGAATGCCGCGGCCGCCGCGCCAGTCCTTGTTGCTGGGGCCGTCCACGGTTTTTTGCGTGGCGGTGGCCGCGTGCACGGTGGTCATGAGGCCACGCTTGATGCCCCATTTGTCATGCAGCACTTTGGCGAGGGGCGCCAGGCAGTTCGTGGTGCACGAGGCGTTGGAGATGATGGCTTCACCTTTGTAGGTTTTGTCGTTCACACCAAAGACAAACATCGGCGTGTCGTCTTTGCTGGGCGCAGAGAAGATGACTTTTTTTGCACCGGCGGCCAGGTGTTTTTCGCCTGAGGCTTTGTCCAGAAAAAGGCCGGTGGCTTCAAGCACGACATCCGCGCCGATTTCATTCCACTTCAGCGCCGCCGGGTCGCGCTCCTGCGTTAAGCGGATTTTCTTGCCGTTGACGATCAAGGTATTGCCTTCCACGCTCAAGCTTCCCTTGAATCGGCCATGCACCGAGTCGTATTGCAGCATGTAGGCCAAGTAGTCTGGCTCCAGCAGGTCGTTGATGCCAACGATCTCGATGTCAGAGAAGTTTTGCACTGCCGCGCGCAAAACGTTTCTGCCGATGCGGCCAAAGCCGTTGATGCCTAGTTTGATTGCCATGGGGTTGCTCCTTAAGAATGAAAAACACTAAAAATAGAAACGAGAAATGCTTTGATGTGACCGGCAATTGATTGCTATGAAAATACGGCTTCAAATGATTCGATTTGCCGGGATGGCGAGTCTGAAAATGAGTGATCCGGCAACGAGTTTTCAGCTTGATCCATAACCCTATCTGAGAAGCACCCGGTCTCGGCAATGGCGGTCAACAATGTTTTAATGACAGGAACGGAAACGCTGTTGCCAATCAGCTTCATCCAACGATTGCGCGATGCGGGAAGCTGGAAGTCCTTCGGAAAACCCTGAATCATGCAAGCCTCTTCTTTGGACACCTTGCGGAAAAGACGTTTGTGGAAAATCTCCTGCAAAAAAGCTTGCTTGAAACCATCGACCGTCTCAGATTGCACATCTTTCATTGCTACAAAATCATTTGTATCACTTGCCACAAGCGTTGGAAACGCCTCCGACTTTGGCAGGAATACTCGGTTGATGCCTTCAATCCCAGTGCTGATTTTTGTGTAGCGAAACTCATATCGAATCTCAGTGCAACACAAAGCCCCTTTTGCAATCAAGCCAGAAATAGATTTGTCCAAAGCCACCTTCGCGAGCCTGAGTTCACGGCACTCTCGCAACGCATCAAGCGACGTGTCACCTGCAGCCACCCGGCTCACGATGATCGCCTCTGCACGGTGAGCGTTGAATTAGCTGCCGTGCCAATTGCAAACGAATACGCGACTTTTTTCAATATCCCTTTTTCCACCAGCGCGTCCAACTCAGCAGCATCAATTGCGGCGTCCAGTTGCTGAAGATGCGCCAACGACAGTGGATTGCCGTCCAGCCTTCCATAGGCTGGTTTGCGTCGATTGCGCAGCAAGGTAAGACAAATCTGTTTTTGCCGTTCTGTCGTTGGCATCAAATCCCAGGAATGGATGGTTGTTGGCCCGTTGCGGATATCGTTGAACAAAAAGAAATCGTTCATGCCATTGGTTTTCCGGTACCGACGTTTGTCGGCTATCACCTCGCCAAACAAATCGGAGCGGGCAAGCGCATCCTCGGCTAGTTCATCGCCGGATGAAGATTGGAGCACGTCCCTCAATTTCAGGCCGCAGTGCTGAGGCTGGGGCAACTTGAACGCCCGGAGGTGCTTTTCCCGGAGAAAGCCGACGATATAAACCCGAACCCGATCTTGCGGAACACCATAGTCTGACGAAGTCAACACAAAGTGCTTCACGCTGTACCCCGCCTCCTTGATGCGGTTCATGATGAACTGGAGCGCCTGCTGATTGCGCGGATCAACCAAGCCTTTGACGTTCTCAAAAATGAATGCCTTGGGCCGTGATTGATTGAGCAAATACAGTGCGTCATTCCATAGCTGCCCCCGGTCATCGTCAAAACCGAGATTTCGCCCCGCAATAGACCAACTTTGGCAGGGTACCCCGGCGGTCAAAATATCGTGCGGCGGAAGCTCCTTGACCTTAGTAATGTCACCCAGGTTTAACTTGCAATTTTCGTCAAAATTGTTGCAGTAAGTGTTAATAGCATCGCGGTTGATCTCACTGAAATTGACGCACTCGCCGCCCATGGCGTCAAGCGCAAGCCTAAACCCACCGATGCCCGAGAACAAATCGATGTAGGTGAATGGAGTTTGCAGATTTAGGCTACTCACATAAGACCCTTCATTTCAAAAGGTAGTCCTCGGCATCACTTGGCGGTTCAATTCCCAAGTATTCACGGTAAATCCGTTCACGATATGACTTGCCAAGGAGGTTCACCTCCTTGATGAAATGTGAATACGTCCCCTGTCCACCGATGAAATCCCAAAACTCGCCGCCGATAAGGACACAAGGGTCGCTTCGCATGTCAAACCATCTCATGGGAAACGCCCATTGGTAGTCGGCCTTGGCTTGTCCATACGGATTGTAGGGAAGCGCATAAAAAGCATTGTCGACTTGGGTTGGCTCCATCGCTAAAAGTTTGAACATTTTTTCTTTGCTGACTTTCGTTTGGTCGCTATTGGGCAGTGGGCCTTTCAACTCAAAAGCATACCGTTTCCCTGACTCCCTGTTTTGAACAAAGATGTCGCAAACCACGGTAACGGGTACGGCTTGCCCTTTGCCCGCGGTGATGTACGCCAGTTCGGTTTCCCATTTTGGAACCTCTTTTGCGCCACCTAAACGGTTGTGCTCAAGACGATTCAATACTTCCTGAATTCGGCGCAGCCTTTCTTGGCCGACATTCCCGTGAATCGAATGGCCTTTTGCAGCATGACCACATGCTGTGCCGCAACAACGGCCAATTTTTCCCAGACACTTCCAAATGGGGTTACAAATCGGCGTTCGAAATGCGAGCCCTTAAAAATTTCATCCGGCACCAGCGCTGCATACAGGGGCTTGTTGGAGTGGTGCAGTTCCTTGATGAAGGGGTCTTCAACCAAAACGCGCTTCAAGACCCTATCCATCATTGTTGTGACCACGTCCTGGATCGCACTCGCAGCGGCATTATTGTTTTCCACAGCGCTATTTACCCAAAACCTTTTCCACCGTCTCCGCCACATTCTCGGCCGTGAAGCCAAAGTGTTTGAACAAAACCGGCGCGGGAGCGGATTCACCGTAGGTGTCGATGCCGACCACCGCCGCGCAGCCATATTTCCACCAGCCGTCTGTGACGCCCATTTCGACTGCGATGCGCGGAACACCGGCGGGCAACACGGCGGTTTTGTAGGCCTCGGTCTGTCTGTCGAAAGTCGTGGTGCTGGGCATTGAGACGACACGCACCGCGATTTTTTTGGTCGCCAACAGCGCTTGGGCGGCAATGGCCAAGGGAACTTCCGAGCCGGTGGCGATGATGACCGCTCGGGCTTTTTTCTTGAGCCCGACCATGGACGGCTCGGCCAATACATAGGCGCCTTTGTTGACCGCGTCCAATCCGTAGGCATCTGCATTCGCGGCGGCTGCGACAGACGTGCCCTTGGGCGTATAGGCGATGTTCTGGCGGCTCAGCAGCAGTGCCGCGGGCCTTGCTTTGTTTTGCAACGCGACGGCCCAGGCAACGGCGGTTTCTGCTGTGTCCGCCGGGCGCCAGACATCCAGATTGGGAATCAAACGCAGCGATGCGGCGTGTTCTACCGACTGGTGTGTCGGGCCGTCTTCACCCAAGCCAATGCTGTCGTGCGTGAACACATGGATCACGCGCAACTTCATCAGCGCCGCCATGCGGATGGCATTGCGGCTGTAGTCGCTGAAGGTGAGAAAGGTGCCGCCATAGGGGATGAAGCCGCCGTGCAGGGCCACGCCGTTCATGATGGCCGCCATGCCGAATTCGCGCACGCCATAGTTGATGTGGCGACCGCCAGTTTTGGAGCCGTCGGCATTGGTGGTTTGCACAACCTCGCCAGCGAAGTCAAAACGCAGGCTCGGCGTGGACTTGGTGTTGGTGAGATTCGAGCCGGTCAGGTCGGCGCTGCCACCCAGCATTTCGGGCAGCGCAGCAGTGAAGGCTTCCAGCGCGAGCTGGCTGGCTTTGCGTGAGGCCACGGTTTCCTTCTTTTCGTCGGCGGCGATTACGACATCGACGGCAGTTTGGGCAAAGCCTTTGGGCAGCTCGCCGTGCATGCGGCGCCACAACTCCACAGCCAGCGCGGGGTGGTCTTTCGCGTAGGCATCGAAGGCGGCGTTCCAGGTCTTTTCAACCGCAGCCCCAGCGGCTTTGGCGTCCCAGTCGGCATACACGCTGGCGGGGATTTCAAACGGCGCCGACGTCCAGCCCAGCGCTTCGCGCGTGAGCTTGATCTCTTCTGCACCCAGCGGTTCGCCATGCGCTTTGGACGTATTCGCGCGGTTCGGGCTGCCCTTGCCGATGCTGGTCTTGCAGATGACGAGCGTCGGTTTTTCGGGGCTGTTTTTGGCGTCGGCAATGGCTTTCGAGACGATTGCGGAATCCTGCCCATCCACCGGGCCAATCACGTTCCAGCCATACGCCGCGAAGCGCTGCGCCGTGTTGTCAATGAACCAGGGCGCCACTTGCCCATCGATGCTGATGCCGTTGTCGTCATACAGCGCCACGAGTTTGTTGAGTTTCCAGGCGCCTGCCAGGGCAGCGGCCTCGTGGCTGATGCCCTCCATCAGGCAGCCGTCGCCCAGGAACACATAGGTGTGGTGGTCTACGACGGCATGGCCGTCACGGTTGAACTCTTTGGCCAGAAGTTTTTCAGCCAGCGCCATGCCCACGGCGTTGGTAAGGCCTTGGCCGAGCGGGCCGGTCGTCGTCTCCACACCCGGTGTGATGCCCATTTCAGGATGGCCGGCGGTTTTGCTGTGCAGTTGGCGGAAGTTTTTCAACTCGGCCATGGGCAGCTTGTAGCCCGTCAGGTGCAACACGGCGTAGATCAACATGGAGCCATGCCCGTTGGAAAGCACAAAGCGGTCGCGGTTGATCCAGTGCGGATTGGCCGGGTTGTGCTGCAAGTGGCTGCCCCACAATGCGACAGCCATATCGGCCATGCCCATGGGCGCACCGGGGTGGCCCGAGTTGGCTTGTTGCACGGCGTCCATTGCCAACGCACGAATTGCGTTGGCCATCATTTGAGTGTTGGCCATCAGGGTTTCCGGGATAGAGGGAGCAGCTAGCTGGGGTAAACCCGAGATTTTAGCGAGGTAACGCCTGCTCCCACCGCTCCCCCCGTTTGAGGGGTAGGCCAAACCCGCCCTTGCTTCTAAACTCAAGCGCATCCACTCTCAGCAAGGGCCCGCCATGCGATTCTCATTTTTGACAACACTGCTTGCCGTAATAGCCGCCGCTTTGATGACCTCCTGCGGTGGTGGCAGCAGCAGCGCACCAGCCACGCCAACCACCACCATCAGCGGCACAGCCGCCAAAGGCCCGGTCAACGGCGCAGCCGTCACCGTGAAAGACGCCGCAACCGGCGCGGTTTTGGGCGCCACCACCACCGGCGCGGGCGGCGCTTACAAGCTTGACATCGTCTTTTCGGGCGACGTGATCGTGGAAGTCAGTGGCGGCACCTACACCGATGAAGCCACTGGCGCCTCAACGCCGCTGACGACGCCCATGAAAGTTGTGCTCGCCGCCAATGGCGGCACGGTCACCGGCGTGGTCACGCCGTTGACCACCATGGCTTTCAACAGTGCCTTTGGCACGGGCGCCAAGCCGACTTCTGCGGGATTCAAAACCGTGGCAGCAGCGCTGGCAGCGCAGTTCAAGCTCGTCGGCGTTGATCTCTCTGGCACCGTGCCCACCGTCGGTGGCAGCACGGATGCCTACGGCAAGGTGTTGGCTGGCATTTCCCGCTACCTGAAAGACAACGGCGTCGCGCTGGGCAGCCTGATTTCTTCTGCACTCTCCAACGGCCAATGGACGGCTTTCTCTGGCTCCTTTGCAGCGGCCTACAACGCGGCCAACCCTGGCACGCCGATTACCTTCGCTTTTGACGGCAGCAAATTGACGGTCGGCGGAACTGGCGCCGGCGGCGGCACCGGCACGTGTGGCGTCACCGTCAGTGGCACCGTCAACAACTTGCCGATCAGTCAAAACGTCTGCGTCAGCGGGATTGCAGCAGGTTCCTGCTCCAGCGGCAATTCCAGCCTGGCTGGCGCATTGCCGAATATTCCGGGCGCGGTGAGCCTGACTTACACCTATTCGCCAACCTGCGCACCGGGCGCTACGCTCATCACCCTGAACTGATCGAGCAGGTGCCAAGCTGACGGCATGGCCACCTGCGGGTGGCCCTTGTTTTTGGGGCCGCGATAATTCGGCTATGCCGACGCCTGCCCAAGCCATCGTCCTCGCCGCCGGGCGCGGTGAACGCATGCGGCCCCTCACCGACACCTGCCCCAAACCGCTCCTGCCAGTGCATGGCAAACCGCTGATGCAATGGGCAATGGAGGCGCTGGCGCGCGGTGGCATCCAGCGCGTGGTGATCAACACCGCCTGGCTGGGTGAGCAGATCGAGCACACGTTCGGCTCAAGGTTTCGCGATGAAAGTGGCAAATTGCCGTCGCTTGATAAGCACAATACGCTGCTCAATTCTGAGCAAATGGGCGTATTTACTTCCATCATCTATTCCCACGAAGGCCGTGATTTCGGCGGTGCGCTGGAAACGGCGGGCGGCATCGTGCGTGTTTTGCCGCTTTTGGATGATGTGTTTTGGGTGCTTGCGGGTGACGTGTTCGCCCCCGATTTTCAATTTGCGGAGTCTGCCGTCAATGCCTTTCGGGCCAGTGGCCAGCTCGCCCACCTGTGGCTCGTGCCCAACCCCGAGCACAATCCTCGGGGTGATTTTGGCCTGGCGGCCAACGGGCTTGTCTTGAACTTGCCAAAAGACGCGCCAGAACCGAAATTCACCTACAGCACGATAGGCTTGTACCATCGCGACCTGTTTGCGCTCCCTTTTTGCGCCATCCCCCGCGGCAATGCCCAAGGCGTGAAAGCCGCTTTGGCACCTCTCTTGCGCGCCGCCATGGACCAAGGCCGGGTGACGGGCGAGCGGTTTGACGGCCGCTGGGTTGACGTCGGCACACCCGAGCGGCTCCAATGGCTGAACCAAATTGAAAATACGCCGAAAATGGGCTAAGGAAGCGCGGATTTGTTCCTCGCGCTTCCCTAAACCCGCCACTCCTGAATGATGCTGCCATGACACTTTCCATATACGCCCAACGCCGCGCACGGCTTGCCGCTCAACTTGGGGCCCAAGGCATCGCCATCGTGCCCACCGCACCCGAGCGCCCACGCAACCGCGATTCCGACTTCCTGTACCGGCACGATAGTTATTTTTATTACCTGACGGGGTTTACTGAGCCTAACGCGTGGCTGGTGTTGACTGGCGACGGTTCCACCACCCTGTTTTGCAACCCCAAAGACCTGGAACGCGAGATTTGGGACGGCATCCGGCTCGGGCCAGAGGCGGCCCCTGCTGCGCTGGCCGTCAACGCGGCGTTTTCTGTTGCAGCACTGGAGGCCGAAATGCCGCGCCTGCTGGACAACCGCAGCGTCGTCTGGTATCCGTTTGCCATCCACAAAGGCCTGGAGACCCGGCTCGATGGCTGGCTGCAGTCCTTGCGGGCGCGCATTCGTTATGGCGCGGTCAGCCCGGCTCGCCAAGAGGACCTGTGTACGCTGTTAGACGACATGCGCCTCATCAAAGACGCGCAAGAGCAAGACACCATGCGCCGCGCCGGCCGCATCAGCGCCGGCGCCCACATCCGCGCGATGAAACTCTCCGCCAGCATGATCCGAGCAGGCCAAGACGTGCGCGAGTACCACCTGGACGCCGAGCTGCTGCATGAGTTCCGCCTGCACGGCTCACAGTACCCGGCTTACCCGAGCATCGTCGCGGCGGGAGCCAACGCGTGTGTGTTGCATTACCGTGCCGACGCCGCGCCAGTCAAAAGCGGCGACCTGGTGCTGATCGACGCCGGCTGCGAGCTCGACGGCTACGCCAGCGACATCACCCGCACCTTCCCGGCCAACGGCAAATTCACCGCGCCGCAACGCGCTTTGTACGACCTGGTGCTGGCCTCGCAGCAGGCGGCGGTAGACGCCACAAAAGCCGGCGCGCGTTTTACCGACCCCCACGAGGCCAGCGTCAAAGTGCTGGCGCAAGGCATGCTGGATGTCGGGCTGCTGGACAAAAACAAGGTCGGCTCGCTCCAGGACGTGATCGACAACCGCAGCTATTTCCAGTTCTACATGCACCGCACCGGCCACTGGCTGGGCATGGACGTGCACGACTGCGGCGCTTACCTGGAGCCCTCAGAACTCGGCCAGACCAGCCAGCGCAAAGACGCGATCACCGGGGAGACCATCACCGACCGCCCCGCACGGGTGCTCAAAGCCGGCATGGTGTTGACCATCGAGCCCGGCATCTACGTGCGTCCCGCGCCGGGTGTGCCCGAGAAGTTCCACAACATCGGCATTCGCGTTGAGGATGATGCCATCGTCACCGACAAGGGCTGTGAGCTGATCAGCCGTGGCGTGCCAGTGGATGGGGACGAAATTGAAGCGTTGATGCGTTGAAGGCAAAGCGCAAACCGCAGCAATGAGGCCGGTGCACATGAGGGCAATTAGCCCTTGTTTGTGCCGTTTTTCAAAGCTTAAGGCACCGTGCGCAGCGAGGACAATGGGCGATTGGCAGCCACGCTGCTTATCGGATTCATTTGACCGCAGAGTCGAATTTCAAGGAGTTCACCATGCCCAGCCCACAGACCCTGGAACGATTCATCGCCCGCGTGGAAGACAACCGGCACGTCGAGGCGATCAAAGAGTTCTACACCGAACAAGCCTCCATGCAGGAAAACCAGGGCGAGCCCCGGCTCGGGCGGGCCGCATTGGTGGCCGGTGAAGAACGTGTGATGGCGCGGGTGAAGTCGGTCAGCTCACAGTGTGTGCGGCCCGTGTTGGTCAACGGCGACCATGTGGTGATCCGCTGGGTGTTCAACTTCGAGTGGCTCGATGGCTCCCACATGCGCATGGAAGAGTTGGCCTGGCAACGCTGGGAGGGCGAGGAGATCGCTCAGGAGACCTTCTTCTACGATCCGGCGCAACGCAGGCCGGAGCGCCCTCAGGCGCAATAAATAAGTTGGATAGAAAACTATAAATATATTTCGCTATTGGGCCACGTAAATATTATATTTATTGCTATTAAATAATTACTATAATTGATTTATTTTAATTGAAATTTCTTGTTTAAATGCTAAATATTAGTATATTTTTCAATCAATCAAATCGAGGCAATTTGCGCCCATTCGCAGATCAATCGCACCGTTCATCACGCAGTTCAATCCCGTTGTAGATGCCGCCCGCGTCCTGCCCAAAATATTCCCGCTGCGGCCGCCGTGGCCAGGCCCAACGCGAGCCCGGCCCACTGCTTGCCCAAACTTGGAGCGAGCAGGGAGTACAGATGGGTGAGCAAACCAATCTGCGCAAACAAACCCAGCGCCATGCCCAAGACCAGCGTCACAAAGGCGGGGCACGCCATAGTTTGCGCACCGGCTCACGCGCTGCGGCTTGGGCCCGCGCACCGGCAGGCACGCTGACGCTTGCATTCATCTGTCGGTTCGCCTGCGCGCCACCTGCAAACCCGTCCGCTTCAAGCCCCTTGCTGTGCGGCGAGTGCGAAAGCACGGTGCGCGCCAGCACCGCAATAGCCACGACCATGATGCCGCCCAGCGTCACCTTCGGCAGGCCAAACCGTGCGTGCAGCCGGGGCAAGTTCACGATCGCCACAGCACCAAACAGAAAGTGCAGGGTGACGGCAGCCGACGTCAAGGCCAGCGACCAGCCGCGCGCGTCCTGCACGGTTTTGAGGTAAATCGACGGGCCATAAAAGCCCAGGCCCCAACTGAACACGGCCATCACAAAAGCGGCGGCGACCACCGTCCAGCCGTAAAAACGTGGCACGTGGGAAGTCAAGGGGGCGCCCGCATAGAGGGGGGAAATCGTTGGGCTGGTTTGACAATGCCAGCCGGGCCACGGCCGAAAGCGCGGCATGCAGGCGCTGTCCCCATCGTACCAAGACCCGGCTGGGGATGCCCAGTACACTGGCTCTCCACCCTTCACTGGAGACTTTGATGCCCGCTGGAATGCTCACGTTTGACGGTGTTCAGTACCTCGATGGCCACGCCTCAGACCCGGTGCGCATGGGCTGGATGGCGGGCTCGCCGCCGCCTGCGGGCCAACAGGTGCGTTTTGAAGATGATGCAACTTTGGGATTCCCGCAAAATCGCTGGACGCTTTCCCACACGCGCGAGCTCCTACCCACCGCCGCCGTGCGCCGGGGTGCGAAACCTGCCAGTGATCTGGGCGCCATCAACACGGCCACACAAGCAGCCATTGACGCGCTGCAATTCAAGGACATGCAGGGCGGCCAGCGCCTCTGGGCCGACACGCTGGCCGATACCTACACCGACGGCATTGTGGTGCTGCACAAAGGCAAACGGGTGTATGAAAAGTACCTGGGCATCTTGCAAGCCCACACCGCACACAGCTGTTTTTCAATCACCAAGTCCTACGCGGCCACCCTGTGCGCCACGCTCGTGCACGAAGGCGTGCTCGACGACACCAAGCTCATCCCGCGCTACCTGCCCGAAATGGCCAACACCGCCTACGCCGACGCCACGCTGCGCCAGGTGATGGACATGCAGATCGGCGTGAAATACTCCGAGTTGTACTCCGACCCCAACGCCGAGATTTGGGCGGCGGCCCGCGCCGCCGGTTTGCGAACCAAAGGCCCCAACTACAACGGCCCGCCAACGATGTACGATTTTCTGCTCACCCTCAAGAAAGAAGGTGAACACGGCCAGGCCTTCGCCTACAAAACCGTCAACACCGACTTGATGTGCTGGATCATGAAACGCGTCACCGGGCAGGGTTTGGCCGAGATGCTCAGTGAACGCATTTGGCAAAAACTCGGCTGCGAGGAAGACGCTTTCATCAGCGTCGATTCCATCGGCGTGCCCTTTGGCGGCGGGGGCCTCAACGCCGCGTTGCGCGACATGGCACGTTTTGGCGAGATGATGCGATGTGGCGGCTCTTTTGGGGGCCAGCAAGTCATACCCGAAGCCGTGGTGGCCGACTGCAACCGGGGCGCTGACCCGGCCAGGTTCGCCAAGGCGGGTTACACCCTGCTGCCCGGCTACAGCTACCGCAACATGTGGTGGGTGACCCACAACGAACACAGCGCCTTCGAGGGGCGCGGCATCCATGGCCAGCGCCTCTACATCGCACCCAAAGCGGACTTGGTGGTGGCGCGTTTTGCCTCGCACCCGATTGCCGCCAGCGCGGCGAATGACCCGATCACGATTCCTGCATTCATCGCGCTGGGAAATTTTCTGAACAGAGGATAGGCCGCCATGTCCGCCGTCACGCCCTTCCGCATTGATGTTGCGAACGAACTGCTGGACGATCTGCGCGCCCGCCTGCGCAACACGCGTTGGCCCGAGGCCGAACTCGTGCCGGGCTGGAGCCAGGGCGTGCCCTTACAGTGGATTCAGGACGTTTGCCGCTACTGGGCCGACGGTTACGACTGGCGCAAACACGAAGCCGCGTTGAACCGTTTTGCCCAGTTCAAAACAGAGATTGACGGGCTCGACATCCATTTCATCCACGCGCGTTCGCCCCACGAGCATGCGATGCCGCTCTTGATCACCCACGGCTGGCCGGGCTCCATCGTGGAGTTCCACAAAGTGATCGAACCGTTGACGAACCCGACCCAATTTGGCGGCAAGGCCCAAGATGCTTTTGACATAGTCTGCCCTTCATTGCCCGGCTTCGCCTTTTCCGGCAAACCCGCCACCACCGGCTGGGGCGTCGACAAAATCGCCCAAACCTGGGCCCGCCTGATGGCGCGTTTGGGCTACGCGCGGTACGGCGCACAAGGTGGCGACTGGGGCTCTGCCGTGACGTCGTCCATCGGAAGTTTGGATCCGGCCCATTGCGCGGGCATCCACATCACACTGGCGATGGGCCCGCCGCCGAAAATCGGGGGCGAACCCACGGCGGAAGAAAAAGTCGCGCTTCAGGGGCTTGACGCTTACCGCAAATGGGATTCCGGCTATTCCATGCAGCAGGCCACGCGCCCGCAAACACTGGGCTATGGCATCACCGATTCCCCGGCGGGCCAGGCCGCCTGGATTCTGGAGAAATTCTGGGCCTGGACAGACTGCAACGGCCACCCGGAAAACATCCTCACGCGCGACGAGTTGCTGACCAATGTGATGCTTTATTGGGCCACCGCATCGGCCACTTCCTCAGCCCGTTTGTACTGGGAGAGTTTTGGCAAACCACGCACGCTACCTGTGAATGTGCCCACCGGCGTGGCCGTCTTCCCCAAGGAAATCATCACCCCGGTGCGCAGCTGGATGCAGGCGCGTTACAGCAACATCACCCACTGGAACGCGATGCCCAAAGGCGGCCATTTCGCCGCCTTCGAGCAGCCCGAATTGTTTGTAGAGGAAGTGCGCACGTTTTTTCGCACACTGCGTTAACAAGGTGCAATGAACGCGGCAAATCTAGGAGTCTGGGCGGCAGAAGCCAAATCGTGACAACAAAAATGTGAGCTGGCGCGTTACAGGCAGATGACCGCAAGCTATATGGTGTACCACCCCGAACAGCAGCAACTCTTGCCCAGCGCATTGCAAGACTGGCTGCCC
>JANLYO010000168.1:0-27304 GCA_031365665.1 Rhodoferax sp.
TCGGCAATTCGCGTATCTTCCGGCCAGTCCACTGGAAAAGAGGGTGCACGCAACCACGAAGTCAGCTTTGTCAGCGCGTGCTGGGAATAACCACATCGCCCGGACTCAAAGCCCATCGAACTCAGACGGTCGAATTTTGGATGCGCGTTCAACGCATTGATGAACTGAACAAATGCGGGTTCAAATCGGCGGGGACTTCCATCCACTACAAACTGCAGCGGCCAATTGGGTTCCAGCAGTTGTTCGGGCGACCCCAATTCGGACAAAAATGTCAGCACGTCGTTTTGTGTTGCTTGCGCAGTTGTGTTCCAGGTGGTTTCAACATCGCCACCAAGTTTGCGGACGGCTGCGAGTGTTGTGTTGCCAGTGAGGCGGTCCGCGCCGCGCTGGGCTATGTTGAGGCCGCGTCCCGCAGGGCGCGGCATCCCAGCCTCCTCAAGTTTTTCATAAATGCTTGTCCAGCGGATTTCACGCTGCGTATTGAGCAGGTTGCGGATGGTTGATTTCTGGAGGGGATTCAAAGGCAGCGCATTTTGGCCAACTCCCCAACGCAAATCCGCCAGCAGTTTTTCAATCCGAAATTCTTGGTAGGCAAGCGTCGCTTTGGCGGCACGCACCTCATTTGGCTCCAGCGGGCATTTGCCGATCTTGTCTGTCCAAGATTTCAGCGGCCGCTTGTAGAAAATGGTTTTTTCAAAAATGTCTCGCAAGCTAACGCCATCCAGGCCTGCTCCTTTCAGTACCGGATGGAAGTGCTCTTGCGTTGTCCATATTTGGTGAAACTCTTGCCTGACCATTTCATTCAGCGCATACAGATTGGATGCTTCAAGATCGGCGGCGGCAACCTTCGCCGCTTTCTTTTTCCCTCCTGGGATCTTTATTTTCAATTTGGAGGGCAGGCCGCGTTGCACGCGGTCAAACAGGTATTCACCCAAAGTCAAATCAGGAGCGCCTAGCGCGTGTGCCCTCATCGTCATTACATGCGCCAGTGCGTGGCTCCCACCACGCACTTCGCCTGACGCCTTTTGGAAAGACTCGCCTTCTTGCCCGGATGCCTCAGCAGCATCCGTTGGGTCGGTTTCGGCCTTATCGGTTTTGCCTACCTTTTCCTTTCTCGCCTGATCTGCTTTGAACGCGCCGTAATAACCGCGCTTTTTTGCGATTCTGAGCAGTATCCGAAACAGGTCTGCAATTGGAACCTCTTTTCGGGCTGCCTCAGAGCGAAGGCGCGGTAGGTTCTGTCCGCTGTCCGCAGTCAGTTCTTTTTCATTCAAGCCCAGCAAAGGAGCCAGTGAGGCAAGGCGTCTCAATGCGCCCGACCCGCGTTCGTGCTGCCTGCCAGAAAGTCTGTATGCCCGGCGGTCTGCGCGTTTAGATTTCGGTCTACCCTTGGAGTCAGTCGTGGTCGATTCGTCGAACGTCCTCAGATACCCCCAACCTGTCAATGCAATCTCTTGGCGGTTCTGGTTCAAAAGTGCGGTGACCCCTGCGGTCGATGCCGTTCCGACATCAAGTCCAAGCCTGTAGCCCATGAAATCTCCCTCATTTGAGGTTGCGAGGTTAGCAAGCCTGTGGCAGAATCACAAGTGCTTATCAAGCGTTCCGATGGTGGGGACTGTCGGTAACTAGTCTAGAGGGTTCGCCCTCGAAGACAAAAACAGAAAACGGGCACTTTGGTGCCCGTTTTCCTTTTTCACTCATCAGAAGTGTTTACCCGCTCATTCAAACCGCCGCGCCCTCATTCGCCACCACCAGAAACGGGTTCACCACGCGCAGGCTGCCCTTGATCAACTGGTGGTGTTGCAGGTCTTCGGTGTAGAGCGTGTCGCAGCCCGCCTCCAGTGCGCTGGCGATGATCAGGCTGTCATAGAAGCTGTAAGCGGTTTGGCCTTGCAATTCGAGCGCGGCATGCAGTAGCTCTGTGCTGGAGGCCACCCGGTTGAGCGGCTGCATGGCCGCATCGATGAACTGGCTGCACTGTTCGCCGGTGAAGCGCTGCGCAAACTTGCGGGTGCTGACATTGGCGAACTCCTGCATCACCTGGTAGCTGGTGCAGCCCTGGTGGCTGCCCAACGCCGTCTCTATCAGTTGCAGCGCGCGCTGCTTTTTCAAAGGCTCGCTGGCGAGCAGGCCATAAACGAAGATGTTGGTGTCCAGAAAGAACATCAGCAAAAACTTCAGCGCTGGTTCATTTCGTCTCGCGAGAAGGCGCGCCCGGGGTTTGCCTGCGCGAGGTCTGCGAGGACGGAGCGAAAACGCGCCACGGCGGCCACGTCCTGCTCGCCCGCAAAGGCCTCCAGCCACTTGCGGAATTCCACATTCAGCGAGGTCTGCGCCGCTTCGGCTTTGGCGCGGGCGCGGGCGATGAGCTGGTCGTCAGCGGAGAGGGTAATGTTTCGGAGCATGATTCGAATAGTGTACACTAAAACTATAAATAGTGTGCACTGTTTATAAGCCTATCGTGCCCTTTCGTAGAAAACAGGCGGGCGAGCCGGTGTATTCGGTCTGAGCGCCTCCCGATAAAGCGCCGCCAGTTCGCTCTGCCACCAATCGTACCCAATTTGGGGTTTATTGGGGGCTGGATCGGATCTAGACGCCGGTTTTCGAGCTAAATCCGCAATCAAGTCTCGTGATTATTCAATTGTTTGCTATATAAGTAATAGCGTATATTTCAATTCAATCAGGGAATCACCATCACCCCGACGGGGTTTGGCCCGGTCGGGATCGCGGCACCGAGCGACGTCAGCGTCGATCCGGCGCCGCCAATGCTGAAGGCCGAGATCGTGTTGCTGACGTAATTGGTCACGTACAAAACGGTTCCCAACGGGTTCATCGCGATGCCGCGCGGGTTGTTGCCCGCCGTCGCGGGTGCGCCGGACAACGTCAAAGCGCCAGTGGTCTGGTTGATGGCAAATATCGAAATGTTGTCGGTGGTGGAAAGGCTGGTGGTGTACAGGAACTGCCCGCCAGGATGCACGGCCGCTGAATAGGTGCTACCGCTGCTGGCCGTGTTGGCACAGCCGACGCTGCTCAACACGCCGGTGGTTGAATTGATGCCCCAGGCGCAGACGCCACCGCTGCCACTGACGGCATAGGCAAACCGCCCGCTCGGGTCAATCACCAGGGCGTTGACTGATGAGATCGCGTTGGTGAGGCTTTGCACCTGTGTCAAGGCACCCGTGGTGGTGTTCACGCTGAAAGCCATCAGCGCGCTATTGGACTGGTGGGCCGTGTAGACAAAGTCCATCGTCGGGTGGGCGGCAATGGCGTACGGCAGGCCATTTTGCGTGGACACCGGCGGGCTGGCCGCCAGCACGCCACTGCCGTTGATGGCAAAGGTCTGCACGGTATGGAAGCCGTAATTCGCCGTCCAGACAAAGCGGCCCAGCCGGTCCATGGCGACGCCATACGAGTTGTTGGACTGGGGTGAACTCAGGGGAATCAGCGTGACGGCGCCAGTGGTGTTGTTGACGTCAAACCCCTGAATGGTGCCGCCAATGGCGTTGGTTACATAGGCGGCGTTGTGGTTTGGCAACTGGGCAAAAGCCCAGGGCGTGTTGCCGGCATTCACGTTGCCCAGGAATGACAAGACACCCGTCGACGGGTTGGCCCGGTACACCGACATGGCGTTGGTTCCGTTGGTCACACCGCTGTTGGCCACCAGTACCAGCGGGCCGGAAGACAGGCAGGTCACCGCGACATTGGAGATATTGGCGTTCGTGACAGTGCCAGTGCCATTCGTCACGGAGCAAGTTGAGCCTGAGGGTTGCGTCAAGACCGTGACCGCGTAGTTGGTGTTCGCGGCCAGTTTTGTCGCAAAGCTGAAGGCGCCGCTGACCGAGAACGCCAGGTTGTCGCCGCCATTGTTTTGCAGCACCAGGCCGGTGCCGACCAGCCCGGTGACCGTGCCGCCCACGGTGAAGGTGGGGATGCAGGTTACCGCCACATTGGTCACGTTGGCGTTGGCCGTGCCGCTGCCATTGGTCACGGTGCAGGTCTGGCCGGCAGGCTGGGTCAAAACGGTGACGTTGTAGGGCAAGCCTGTTCCCACCGTGTTGGAGAAGGCGAAATTGCCATTGGCAGCAACAGGTGTGAAGTTGCCGCCGTTGTTCTGCAACACCAGGCCTGCGCCGGTGAGGCCGCTGACCGCGCCGCCGACCGTGAAGAAGGCCGTTGGCACGGGGACGGTGCCTGTAATCACCACGGCGTCGCCAACGTAGCTGCTGGAGTAACTGCCGTAGTTCCAGCCCGTGACCGAGCCGTTGCCGCTTGAATGGGCAACGCCGGGGCAATCGAAGTGAATGATCACTGAAAACATGTTCTGCCCGGGCAAGGTATGGTCAAACGGAAAGTCGAAAGTTTCATTGCCCACCAATCTCCCGCCACCGCCACTGACCGTCAGCGCGGGTGTTTTGGTCTGAACGATGATCGGCGTGCTCCAGGTGCGGAGGGCGGAACCCACATAAGTGAAGCGTCGCAGATCGGCCGTGACATTGCCGCAGTTGCCCGGGACGCCAAAGTGCGTCGTGAATTGCAGCGTGGCCGCTTGTTCTACCCGGCGGCTGCCCATGTCGCCACGGATCGGGTCGATGGGCCCGGTCTGCACCATGGCCGCTGCCGGTGTGGCCGTCACCGTCGCAAAACTGGCGGCATGCCCGCACCAGTACGGGTCGCTGTTCATTGCAGGCGGGACGAAGCAAGTTAACCCAATGTACATATTCGAAAAACTGTTGCGCTGCCACTCGGCCATGCCGTTGACCACCTGCGCGCCCAGCAATTTCCAGCCTTCGCCCTGGCTGGCCATGAAGACCTGCGGGGTTGTGGCGCCAGCGGGCAGGGGCGCGCGCACCGTGACCAGGCTGTTGAATGTGATGCCATGGGGCGTGAGTTCATACATGTAACCGGCCACCGGATAGGCCTCTGGCGTGGCGGGCGCGCCGGCTGAAGAGCGCGCAATGCCGATCGTTGTGTCAGCGTTCAATGCCCCTGCCGGGATGATGACCTGTACGCCGTCCGGGCCGGTCAAGGTTCCTCCCGCCGCGCCGATAACCGCGCTGGCTACCGTGGCCGCTGGCGGCGGGGCCGACCCGCCTCCGCAGGCGATCAGCGCGGCGGCCCCCAAGGCCATGAGCGCGTGCGCCAGCCAGCGGCGCGACGTTAACGCATGGCGCAAAGGGGTGCTTGGGCGGTTGGCCTGGCAACAATTGACGTGCATGTTGTTCTCCTGAGCGGGTTGACTGCGTGTGACAGCCTCAGGTTACGAACAGTCAAGTCCGTGCAACAGTGCCGAAAGTCATTGATTGAAATAAAAATCTGGTGAAAAAGCGCCATTGACCAAAGGCGGGGCGGGTCAACGCAAGCTGGCGAGGGCCGCCAGCAGGGACTCTGCCGACACCGGCTTGAACAGAACCGGAATCTTTGCGTCACGAACGTTTTGCAAGCGTTCGGGTGAGGTCTCGCCGGTGACCAGCAGCAGCGGCATGCCCGGCGCGAAGCGCTGGCGCAGGCGCAGTGCCAGGTCGAGGCCATCGGCGCCGCCGGCCAGCCGGTAGTCGCAGAGCAGGGCGTCGAAGCGGGTGTTTTGGCTGGTGGCCTTGTTCAAGGCCGCGATGGCCTGGGTTTCGTCGCGCGCGGTCGCCACCTGCACGCCGTGCGCGCTCAACAGCGCCGTTACCGCGTCGCCAATGTCGGCTTCGTCGTCCACCAGCAGAACCCGCCGCGGCAGCGGCAGCGCCAGGCCCGGCTGCGCAGTTGGCCAGGCGTCTATATGCGCATCCCGTATGTCGGCCAAAGCGGGACGGGGCGCGCCTGCCGCTGGCAATTTCACCCGAAACCGGCTGCCCCGGCCAGGAAGCGAATGAAGTTCAACCGGGTGGTTCAACAACGCTGACAAGCGCCGTACGATCGACAGGCCAATGCCCAGGCCCCGCGTCCGGTCACGCCCAGGGTTGTCAATTTGGTAGAACTCCTGGAAGATCGATTCACAGTGTTCTGGCGCGATGCCAGCGCCGGTGTCGATCACGTCAACCCATACCGATGGCCCGCGCGGGCGCGCCACTACCAACACACCGCCCTGGGTGGTGTATTTGACGGCGTTTTCAACCAGGTTGGCCAGCAGGCGTTGCAGCAGGTGCGGATCGCTGCGCACCCACAAGGGCGACGCGCGCAGGCGAAGCTGTAGGCCTTTTTCATCGGCAAATGAGGCAAAGACCTGGTTCAGGGACTGGAAGGCCTGGTTAAGCGCCACGGCTTCGAGTTGCGGCTCGATCACGCCGGCATCGAGGCGGGAGACGTCGAGCATGGTGTCCAGCGACGTACCCAAGGCGTTGACGGCCCGCATCAGGCGCTTGGCGTTGGTGTGTTGAGGCTGGCCCTGCAAGTCCTTCTCAAGCACCGCGCCGAAAAGGGCAATCGCGTGCAGAGGCTGGCGCAGGTCGTGGCTGGCGGCGGCCAGGAAGCGGGTTTTGTCCCGGTTGGCGGCTTCCGCTTTGCTTTTTTCCAGGCGCAATTGTTCAACCAGATCGAGATTTTCAAAACCTTGACGGATGGACTTGAAGACCGCTTTCTCCGCATGGCGCCCGAAACCTATCACCGAGGGCAGGGCCACCAACAACAGTCCGGCCATGACTTTGTACTCGGTATTTTCGTCCAGCAACAAGCGTATGGCTGTCATGCCCAGCGCAGGAATGGTAAAGGCGAAGTACCCCTCCAGCCAATAGGCCAACTGGCCCACTGCCGCCACGCTCAAACCCACAATCCAGAAGAGCAGAAAAATCCGCAGCGCAAATGAATCGACAAAGAAGAACAACATGCCCGCCGCGCCGGTGTACAGCCCCTGCGACAGGAAAACCCACGACAGGCGTCTGCCCCAGAGTGGGTAGTTATTCGACGCGGCGGGGGTTTTCCTGTAGGCCCAGCACAATAGTTCCATCGCCGCTGCGACGGCCAGCGTCAACAGGAACCAGCCGATCAGCACCGCCTGATCCACCCATCCCCAAAAGGCCCACGTGATGCAAATCGGGATGACCACCGTGGAGAACAGTCTCTCGCCGGCCCCGAAAAAAGTATCCAGGGCTTGCGCCTTGACGCGTTGCGCGTAGGGGTCAGACGGGAGCATGGTGTGGGCGGCTCAGGTTGAGCCTATTTAGCCTTGCATTCACCGCAGTTGGCTGATGAGCTGCGAGCGCGAGCGAACGCCAAACATCAGCAACAGGGTCGAGACATGGTTTTTGACAGTGCCTTCGCTCAGATGGGCGCGCTCGGCAATCTCACGGTTTGAACAGCCGGTCAAAATCCAGTCGAGCATTTCGGTCTGGCGGGCGGTCAGGCGCACCGATTCACCGGGCCGCGTAGGCACCACGCGCGAGCTGTCATGGTCTGCGCTGTTGGCCGTTTGCCGGGGTGGTGATCCGTCAAAGTTCACGTGGGCGGGAGCGCCTGCGTGGCTGAGCAGGCCGAGCGAGCGGATATACCGCACCACGTGTTGCAGATCGCCCGATTTGGTCAGGTAGGCCATGGCGCCGTGCAGGAGCGCGTCGCGCACCATGGCGGGATCGCTTACGCCTGAAAGCACCACGACACGCGCCTGCGGAAACTGGCCCAGGAAGGTGGTCAAACCGACGAGGCCATGGGCATCCGGCAAATGCAAATCGAGCAGCACCAAGCCAATGGCCGCCTGCTCGTTGCGGTATACGTCCAAAGCGCCTTGCAGGGTGCGGGCTTCAAACACTTTGACGGCTTTTTGGTTGGCACTGGCCTGGGCTTGGACCAGCGTTTGCAGGCCCAGCCGCACCAGGTCATGGTCATCGACCACCAAGAGCCCGGCGGGGTCCGCCCTGGCCGTGGCGTCAGCCTGCGTGGGCAAAGCGGCAATGTTCATCCTGCCATCTTAGTGCCAAGCTTCGCCACGTGGGAGTGAAGAAAGTCATGGGCGGGTGAAATTGCTGTTGAGTTCCCGAGTTCAATTTCCTGCTGATGCAGGCGGTGGAATAGGCGCAACCGAAGCCCCTTGAATGCCGTGGCGCTTCAGCGCATCACCCACAAAACCGTTGCTGATCATGGTCGCCACAAACTGGCTTAAATGCTGCGTGGCTAGAGCGGGGAAGGATCTGGGGCAGCCCATAGCTTGTTGGATCAGCATGAAGTTGCCGGGCAGCAGGCGCAGGCTGGCATCTTGGGCGGCTTCGGTCTCCAGCATCTGGCGGATGCCGGCCAGCACTTCGATTTGCTGGCTGTGGAAGGCCGCCAAGGCTGCTTCGGCGCCTGCCTCCCGCACGACGGCGGCTTGCTTGAGTGTGCGGGTGAGAAAGAGGTCATAAGCGCTGCCTTTGCCCACCGCGACCCGGCAGCCCGGCGCATCGACTTGCGCGTTGGTGTGCAGTGGCGAACTTTGGCGAACAAGGTAGCTGCCTTCGATGAGCACATAAGGCGCGGTGAAATGGATGCCCGCTGCGCGCAAGGGGTCCACCGCGAAGAAACCGATGTCGGCCTGCTGTTGCGTGATGGCATCCACCGATTTGGCCGCGCCGTCAAAAACAGCGAGTTCGATATCGACACCCAAGCGCTGCGCAAACTCGTGGGCCAGGTCGATCGACACCCCAAACGGCAAGCCCGTCGTGGGGTGGCGATTTGCCAAAATCGGATTGCCCAGATTGATCGACGCGCGCAGTTTGCCGGTCGGCGTGAATGCGCGGGCGAGTGCGGCGTCAGCAGTCATGGCGGAGGTTTTCTATTGAGAAGTTGAAAATTGGGTGAGCAGGTTTGAAACTGAATGCTATACTATATATAGCTACAAAGCCATATAATACGTGGCCTAATTGGCAAAAAATTCATTTAACTCGTCGTGACGGTTCAAAAAATGGAAAATAATTAACATACGTGTTAACATTTTATTTTGTTCCGTGGACGCCCGGATCAGACCAGGCGCTCCACCGTCTTGATGCCCGCGACGGTGAGCAGCAGCGAGCCGAACAAGTGCAGCGCGGCAGTGCCCAGGGCCATGGCATAACGCTGTTGCTGCACCATGGCCACCACCTCGGCGGAGAAGCTGGAGAAGGTCGTCAACGCACCCAGAAAACCGGTGACCAGGGCCAGACGCCAGACCGGATCAAGCTGCGGCAGGGCCTGGAACACGGCCACGCAGATGCCGACCAGGTAGCCCCCAATCAGGTTGGCGGCCAGCGTGCCCCAAGGCATGGCGCCCGCCGTGGCGACGGGGCTCAGCCAAAGCCCAAGGCCCCAGCGGCTCAGGGCGCCCAGCGAGGCGCCGATGCAGATGGCGATGACGGAAAACATGGCCCGAGTTTACGCAAGCCCGGGCGACTTGTTGCCTCCCATTTTTTTCTACTTCTCCTTGCCCATCACCAGGTCGGGCAGGATGGTGACGATCTGGGGAAAAACGGTGATGAGCACGATGCAGACCACCAGGCAAATAAAGAACGGGATAGCGGCCTTGGCAATGGTGTTGCTGTCTTTGCCCGTCATGTTCTGCAGCACAAACAGGTTGAAGCCCACCGGCGGCGTGACCTCGGCAATCTCGACCAGCAACACGATGAAGATGCCGAACCAGATCAAGTCAAAACCCGCCTTCTGGATCATGGGCAGCACCACCGCGCTGGTGAGCACAATCATGCTGATGCCGTCGAGCGCGGTGCCCAAAATGAGGTACACCACCGTGAGCACGGCAATCAGCGAATAGGGTGACAGGTGCATGCCGTTGACCCATTCCGCCAGCTCGCGCGGGATGCCGGTAAAGGCCATGGTTTTGGTCAAAAACGCTGCGCCCGCCAGGATGAACATGATCATGCAACTGGTGCGGGTGGTGCCCATCAGGCCTTCGCAAAAGGTCTTCCAGGTCAGCGACTTGCTCCACCAGGCCAAGCCCAGCGAGCCCGCTACGCCGTAGGCCGCGCATTCGGTGGCGGTGGCATACCCGGCAATCAGCACCCAGACGATGAAGATGATCAGCACCGCGCAGGGGATCAGGTTGCCTGATTTGCGGATTTTTTCCATGAAGCTGGTCGGCGGGTCGGCGGGGGGCACTTCGTCGGGGTGGCGCAGGCTCCACCAGATGATGTAGCCCGAAAACAGCGCCATCAGCAAAAAGCCCGGCAAGAAGCCCGCCAGGAAGATGCGGATGATGGACGCATCTGCCGCCACCGCATACACCACCATGGTGATGGACGGCGGAATCAAGATGCCCAGGGTGCCCGCCGTGGCCAGCGAGCCAATGGCGATCTTCTCGCTGTAGCCGCGCTTGAGCAGCTCGGGCAGGGCTACCTTGCTGATGGTGGCGCAGGTGGCAGCCGACGAGCCCGACACCGAGCCGAAGATGCCGCAACCCAAAATGGTGGTGTGCATCAACCGGCCGGGTATCTTGTTGAGCCAGGGGCTCAGGCCTTCGAACATCTCTTCGCTGAGCTTGGAGCGGAAGAGGATTTCGCCCATCCAGATGAACAGCGGCAGCGCTGCCAGCTCCCAGCTGGCATTGCTCTCCCAGAAAGACGAGAACAGGTTGTTGCCGGGCGAGGTATTGGTAAAAAAGGCCTGGCCAACCCAGCCGCAGATGGCCAGCGTCATGGCGATCCACACGCCGCCGGCGAGCAGCAGCAACATGATCAGCAGCAGCAAGCCGCCGATAAGCAGAATATCCATGGGGAACCTTTAAGCGTGGCGGGTGCTAGACGTCGGAAGAGAAGTCGCCCTTGGCGTGCCGCTCTTCCACGGCGACCACATAGCTGGGCTTGCCACCGCGCAACACGATGACCAGTTCGTCCATCACGGCCACCAGCAGCAGGATGGAGCCTATGGCAAAGCTGGCCTGCGGAATCCAGATGGGGATGGGCAGCAGGCCCTGGGCCTTTTCGTTGAAGATGAAACTGTCGTAGGTGAACTTGTTGGCCCAGAAGGCCAGGTAGGCAACCGCAATGGACGCCAGCGTCAAGGACGCAATTTCAAACCAGCGCCGCTGCGCTGCCGGCAGCTTCTCCAGCAGCAGGGTCACCCGCACGAAGTCGCCATGCTTGAAGGCATGGGCCATGGCAAAGAAGGACGCGGCAGCGCAGAACCAGGCCACCACGTCGTTGACTGCGCCGGTGCGCACGCCAAACTCGCGCAAGACGCTTTGCGCAATCATCAGGGCAGCCAGCAGGCCTACAAAGCTGGCGCCAATGGCGCCGGATACGAGGTAGAGCCTGTCGAGAAAGCGGCGCATAAATTAGCTCTCCGCCTTATTTCTTGTTGAACGCGGCGATCATAGCCGCACCGTCAGGCCCGGCTTTCTTTTCCCAGTCGGCCAGCATGATGGTGCCCACCTGCTTCAAATCGGCTACCAGCTTGGGCGAAGGCTTCATGATCTTCATGCCCTTTTCGGCCAGGGCCTTGGTGTACCACTCGTTCTTTTCCTGGCTGATCTTCCAGCCGCGGGTCTCGGCCTCGGCGGCGGCTTTGAGCAGTGCTTCCTGTGTGGGCTTGTCCAGCGCGTCGAAGGCTTTCTGGTTCACCATTACGGCGTTTTTGGGCAGCCAGGCCTGGGTGTCATACCAGTACTTGATGCTTTCGTAAGTTTTGGTGTCGTAGCCGGTGGAGCCGGAGCTCATGTAGCTGTTGACCACACCGGTGGCGAGGGCCTGCGACAACTCGGCCGCCTGGATGGTGACGGGTTGCGCGCCAATCAGCTCGGCAATCTTGGCGGTGGCGGGGCTGTAGGCGCGCCACTTGAGGCCGCGCATTTCAGCCACCGAGGCAATTTCTTTATTGACGTAAATGCCTTGCGGAGGCCAGGGCACGGCGTACAGCAGCTTCATGCCCTGCGCGCCCAGCAACTTTTCAAGGTAGGGCTTTTGCACAGTGGCCAGCTTTTTGGACTCGGCGTAGCTGGTGGCCAGGAAGGGGATGCCGTCTGCGGCGTAAAGCGGGTTCTCGTTTTCAAAGTTGGCCAGCAGCACCTCGCCCACCTGGGCCTGCCCGCTTTGCACGGCGCGCTTGATTTCGTTGGCCTTGAACAGCGACGCATTGGCGTGCACCGTAATCTTGAGCTTGCCTGCCGTGGCTTTGTCCACGTCTTGCGCAAACTGCGCCAGGTTCTCGGAATGGAAATTGGTGGCTGCGTAAGCGGCGGGCAGGTCCCATTTGGTTTGGGCTTGGCTGACGGAAGCCATGGCCAGCGTGAATATGGCAGCGGCGCTGGACGTCAAGGCAAACAGGCGACGGTTCATAAAAACTCCGGTTGGGTGACAAAGTGGGAAGGCAGAGGCAGGCGGGAAATTTCCAGCAGGGGAGCGTTGACTGTAGTTTGGATTGCCGGGCCTGTGATCGGTATTTTCCCTAAATGTCAACAAAATGTCGATAAATTACTGTCTTACTGTTTACAATTTTGTTTGTTGTTGATGATTTCTGTCTGGAGTCGGGTCATGGCCAAGAAAACGAACGTGGGCGCAGGTGTGGCGGCGGGCAGGGAAGCCCCGTCACCGATCGTGTCTTCGGCCCACCTGGTGTCACCTCGAAGCGCCGAAATGAGTGAGTTTGAATTTGGCTTGATCGTCGCTGGCAACGCCTTTCATCGCTGGATCGTGCACTGCATGAGCGCGGCGGGCCTCAAAGACCTGACGCCGCTGGACGTGCTGGTGCTGCACCACGTCACCCACCGTGCGCGCAACAAACGTCTGGCGGACATCTGCTTCATCATGAATGTGGAAGACACCCACCTCATCAACTACGCACTGAAAAAGCTGCAAAACCTGGGCGTCGTCGCCTCCAGCAAAAGCGGCAAAGACGTGACCTACGCGTCTACCGAAGTGGGCCGCGAGGCGGTTGAAAAATACCGTGCCATTCGCGAGTCCTGCCTGATCGATGCCTTGAATGCCGATGACGCCTTGAACCGCGACATCGGAGAGCTTGCGCGTTTGCTGCGCCTGCTCTCGGGCATTTACGACCAGGCGGCGCGTTCGGCCGCGAGCCTGTAACGCGGGCGCAGCGGGGCTCGACCATGGCTTTTGTCGGTGTGCTGATGCTTGATACGCGGTTTCCGCGTCCCGTGGGTGACATCGGCAACCCGCAAACCTTTGCCGCGTTGGGGATTCCAGTGCAATACCAGGTGGTCGCAGGTGCCAGCCCTGAACGGGTCGTGCGCCGAGGCGAGCCGTTATTGCTGCCAAATTTCATCGCTGCGGCCCAGGCGCTGGTGGCGAGGGGCGCGGGTTTGATCACCACGAGTTGCGGATTTTTGGTGCAGTTTCAGGCGGATCTCGAAGCGGCGCTGCCTGTTCCCGTAGTGACGTCCAGCCTGTTGTGGCTGCAGCAGTTGAAAGAAAATTCAGCGGTTCTGACCATCGATGCACAGGCGCTGACAGCGCGTCACCTCGCGGCGGCCAAAGCCAAACTCCATACGCCCATCGGCGGAGTGCGGCGGGACTGCGAATTTCAAACCCGCATTTTGAGCAATTCCCCGCAGCTTGACTTGGCGCAGGCGCAGCAAGACGTGGTCAACGCCGCCCGAGAACTCGTCACTCGGCACCCGGCCACCCATTGCATCGTGCTTGAATGCAGCAATATGGCGCCCTACGCAGGGGCTGTTGCGGCAGCCACGCAATGCCGGGTGGAACACATCATGTCTTTGATTGAGAAAACATGGAAACCTTAGATGCCCTGAAAGCGGAACTTGCCATGCCATCCCAGCGTTGGCAATTCTGGATTGACCGTGGCGGCACATTCACCGATGTGGTGGGCAAGCGCCCGGATGGTTCGCTGGTGACGCACAAACTGCTGAGCGAAAACCCTGAGCACTACAAAGACGCAGCGGTTGCCGGCATCCGGCATTTGTTGGGTCTTGGTGCTGATGAACCGGTGACTTCGTTGCAGGTGGCGTGCGTGAAGATGGGCACCACGGTGGCCACCAACGCTTTGCTGGAGCGCAAAGGCGAGCCCACCTTGCTGGTCACGACGCGCGGTTTTAAAGATGCCTTGCGTATTGCCTACCAAAACCGGCCCCGCATTTTTGATCGGCACATCATCTTGCCCGAGTTGCTTTACAGCGCTGTGGTGGAGGCGCAGGAGCGGGTGGGGGCGCATGGGGAAGTAGCCGAACCATTGAATGAGTCGCTACTGAAATCAGAGTTGGGTGTTCAGTATCAAAGTGGCATCAGGTCTGTTGCGATTGTTTTCATGCATGGATACCGCTACACGCAGCATGAACAAGCCGCCAAACGGATCGCGCAAGAGGTTGGTTTCACGCAAATCAGCACCTCACATGAAACCAGCCCGCTGATGAAGTTTGTGAGCCGGGGAGATACGACCGTGGTCGACGCCTATCTGTCGCCGATCCTGCGCCGCTACGTGGATCAAGTGGCGGGTGAAATGCCGGGCGTCAAACTGCTGTTCATGCAATCGTCCGGAGGTTTGGCGGATGCCCGTGCCTTTGCCGGAAAAGACGCCATTTTGAGTGGGCCAGCGGGGGGCATTGTGGGCATGGCGCGCACCGCAGCCATCGGCGGACAAGACAAGGTGATCGGCTTTGACATGGGCGGCACATCCACCGATGTCTCGCACTTTGCGGGTGAGTTTGAACGGGAATTCGAGACCCAGGTGGCCGGCGTGCGCATGCGTGCGCCGATGATGAGCATCCACACGGTTGCTTCGGGCGGGGGTTCGATATTGGCGTTTGACGGGGCGCGCTTCCGGGTAGGCCCGCAAAGCGCTGGGGCCAATCCGGGGCCGGCGAGTTACCGCCGTGGCGGGCCCCTGGCGGTGACCGACGCCAATGTGCTGGTCGGGAAAATCCAGCCACGTTATTTCCCCAAGGTGTTTGGGCCCATGGGCAATGAAGCCTTGGATGACGCAGCAGTCCGGGACAAATTTGCCGAATTGGCCACCAAGTCGGGCTTGCCCGCCGAGGCGGTGGCGGAGGGTTTCATCAGCATTGCTGTGCAGCAAATGGCCAATGCAATCAAGAAAATTTCTGTGGCACGGGGGTACGACGTGACGCGTTATACCTTGCAGTGTTTCGGTGGCGCGGGCGGGCAGCACGCCTGCCTGGTGGCCGATGCCTTGGGGATGACGACCGTGTTTGTCCATCCGCTGGCGGGCGTATTGAGCGCCTATGGCATGGGTTTGGCGGACCAGAGTGTGATCCGCGAGCGCTCAGTCGAAGTCAAACTGACAGCGGCAAACTTGCCGCTGATTGCCGTACAACTGGATGCGTTGGCACAGGCGGCGACGGCTGAATTGGCGCGTCAGCAGGCTTCCCATGGACGCATTGACTGCGCACGACGGGCGCACCTGCGTTATGAAGGCAGCGATTCATCCTTGGTGGTCGCGTGGCCGAGCCAGGTCAACACGGCTGCGGACAAGCAGACAGGTGCCTTGCAAGCGGCGTTTGAGACCGCCTATCAACAACGGTTTGCGTTTCTGATGCAGGGCAAAGCCTTGGTGGTTGAAGCTGTTTCTGTGGAAGCTGTCATCGCGGGCGATGCCCCGGCTGAGCCCTTGCTCAAAATGCACCCGCCACGTGATTTGAAAGCCTGTGGGGCCGTGCGCGAGACGGTTCAAATGTATTGTGGCGGCGCCTGGCAAGACGCCGTCCTGGTGGTGCGTGAAGACCTTCGGCCAGGCGATGCGGTGGCGGGGCCCGCCATCATCGCTGAAAAAAATGCAACCACGGTGGTGGAGCCCGGCTGGGACGCCACTTTGAACGAGTGGAACCACATCATCCTGGCACGCAAGGCGCGGCGCGTTGTCCAATATGCAGCGGGAACCACAGCCGACCCGGTGTTGCTGGAGGTCTTCAACAACCTTTTCATGAACATCGCGGAGCAGATGGGCCTGCAGTTGCAGAACACGGCCCATTCCGTCAACATCAAGGAGCGGCTGGACTTCAGCTGTGCTTTGTTTGATGCCGAGGGCAAGCTGATCGCCAATGCACCCCACATGCCGGTGCATCTGGGTTCGATGGGCGAGAGCATCAAGACGGTGATACGTGGGAACGCCGGGGCGATGCAGCCTGGCGACGTGTATGTGCTGAATGACCCGTACCACGGCGGTACCCATTTGCCCGACATCACCGTCATCACGCCGGTGTACCTGGGAGATCCTGCGGGCAGGGAGCCTATGTTTTACGTCGGCTCCAGAGGCCACCACGCCGATGTGGGCGGCACTACGCCGGGCTCCATGCCGCCGTTCTCGACCCGCATTGAAGAGGAAGGCGTGCAGATCGACAACGTGAAGCTGGTGGTGCAGGGTGTGCTACAGGAAGCGCACATGCTGGCGCTGCTGCAAGGCGGGAAATACCCGTCGCGCAACCCACAACAAAACATGGCCGATTTGAAAGCGCAGATCGCTGCCAATGAAAAGGGGGTGCAGGAATTGCGGAAGATGGTCGTCCAATTCGGGCTTGAGGTGGTGCAAGCTTACATGGGCCACGTGCAGGACAACGCCGAAGAGTCGGTGCGCCGTGTCATCACCCATCTCAAAGATGGCAGTTTCACGCTGCCACTGGACAATGGTGCCCAAATCAAAGTTGCGATTCGTGTCGACGCAAAAAGCCGCACTGCCGAGATCGACTTCACGGGCACATCCGCACAGCAGACCAACAACTTCAACGCGCCCACCGCAGTTTGCATGGCGGCTGTGCTGTATGTGTTCAGAACCATGGTGAATGACGACATACCGCTCAACGCGGGATGTCTCAAGCCGCTGAAGGTCATCATTCCGGCTGGCTCAATGTTGAACCCGGATCCGCCAGCCTCAGTGGTCGCCGGCAATGTGGAAACCTCCAGTTGCATCACCAACGCCCTGTTTGGCGCCTTGGGAGTCATGGCCGCGAGTCAGTGCACCATGAACAACTTCACTTTCGGCAATGCCAAGTACCAGTATTACGAGACGATTTCTGGTGGCACCGGGGCGGGTGGCGAGTTCGACAACTCGGGAAATTTATCCGGCGGATTTGCTGGAACGAATGTTGTGCAGGCACATATGACCAATTCACGCATGACAGACCCCGAGGTGCTGGAATTCCGTTTTCCAGTGCGCCTGGAAAGTTACGACATCCGCACCGGTTCAGGCGGGGCAGGTCGATGGCGGGGAGGGGATGGTGGGGTTCGACGCGTGAAATTCCTGGAACCCATGACCGCCAGCATCTTGTCAAACGGTCGTCTGGTGCCCAGTTTTGGGCTGCAGGGCGGGCACCCAGGAAGTCTTGGCATCAACCGGGTTGTTCGCGCAAATGGAAGCGCAGAGACGCTGCCTCATATCGGGCAATGCGACATGCAGGTGGGTGACGTATTTGAGATTCACACACCCGGCGGTGGCGGTTTTGGGGAAATCTAAGCACCTGTTTTTGACGGCTTTGTGACTTTAGTCACATCACCAACAGGGTAGAAAATAAAGAAAGTGTGACTTATTGCAGTTGCATTTGGATGCGAGACTTTTAAACTTCCAGCAACAAGTTTAGGAGAACAGCATGTTTATTTTGACTGTATTCGTGATTGCCAGTGCCTTCGTTTTTTGTTTGGCTTTGGCGGCATCATCGTCACCCGTCTATGGCTTCAACGCGAAAGCCGAGCTTGAAGAACCCCATTCCGAACCCTCCGGTTCCGCCATGAGGACTTTTGCCACTTCGCATCAAGGAGTCCAGACTGAAAACCAGCCGGTCATTTCGGCAGCGGGCATGCAGTAAGTTATTTGCACTCACATCAACAAAAAACCCCGCCTAGGCGGGGTTTTTTATTGACGGACAATTGGCTGCAGCAGGTTGGATGCCCAATCTGAACGCAGACAGAATTACTTCTTCGCAGCCGCAGTGGTTGCGTCTTTCTTGTCGTCCTTTTTCTCGTCTTTAGCCATTGGTTTGGCGTCTTTCTTGTCATCCTTGGCAACAGGCTTAGCTTCTTTAGCCTTTTTGTCGGCCTCTTTCTTTGCCTTCGCTTCTTCTGCCATTTTGGCCTTTTCTTCAGCTTTGGCTTTCTTTTCAGCGTCTTTCTTGGCTTTAGCTTCGGCTTTTGGATCTTTCTTTTCTTCTTTGGCAGCGGCGGCAGGCTTGGCATCCGTTGCAGCAGCTACGGCCGCTGGCTTGGTGTCGCCCTTTTTCTCTTCGGCTTTTGCCGCAGGTTTGTCGTCTTTTTTGGCGGGTGTAGCGGCAGCGCCTTTGTAGCCGGAACCACCCACGGTCAGGCCTTCAGCAGAAAACTTGGCCGCATTGCCTTCGCCGACGCCTTTGACGCGGTCGATGAAGTCATTCCAGTCCTTGAAATTGCCTTTTTTGCGCTCGTCGATGATTTTGCTGGAAATGCCGGGGCCAATGCCTTTGATGCCGTCGAGTTCAGCGGCACTGGCCTTATTGACGTCGACTGCCGCAAAGGCAGCTGCTGCATACAACATGGCCACAATGGCCAAAAACTTCTTCAACATGTCAATCTCCTGAAAGTGTTAATTAGGGTAAACCAAGGGCTCTGCGTCAATTACCGCAGGGCTTGCGTCCATAACGAAGGGCGCTGGCGTATGGTTGACTTGCCTTGAAACAAAAAATCGTGCCTTTGTCGGAAGTCGACGTGAGCGGCGGTCAATTCGAAGACGGTCTGCGCAACATTGAGCCCCGTGGCTTCTTTTGAGCTTTTCAGGCTTGGCGGTGCAACCAGTTGATGTATTGTGCAACCCCCGTTGCGACGTCGCAGAAAACATGCGGGCACCCTGATTCCCGGAGGGTGGAAAGATCCGCCTGCGTATAGCTCTGGTATTTTCCCCGCAATGTTTCCGGGAATGGCACGTATTGGATCAAGCCGTTCTCCACGGCGGCGGCCAGTGATACCGGAGCCTCATTTTTTAGGACTGAGATGCTGTTTACCACCGACAGGGCCACCTCGTTGAACGGCTGAGCCCGGCCGCTTCCGAGGTTGAAGATGCCCGATTTTTCAGGGTTGTCGTAAAACCAGAGATTGACCGCCACCACATCATCCACAAATACGAAATCGCGCATTTGTTCACCGGCGCCGTACCCACCGTAGTCACCAAACAGCTTGACGCGACCTTCGTCGCAAAATTGGTGGAACTGATGGAACGCGACGCTAGCCATGCGGCCTTTATGCTGCTCATGGGGCCCATAAACGTTGAAATAGCGAAACCCAACGACTTGTTGCGCTGTTTTTGGTCGCGCACCATCGTCGGCGTTCAGAATAGTCCGACGGACGTATTGGTCAAACAGCAGCTTGGAGTAGCCATAGACATTGAGGGGGCGTTCATGCTCGGGCAGTTCGCGAAAACGGGTGGATCCGCCGTAAGTGGCCGCCGAGGACGCGTAGAGAAGGCGGCTGCCTTGCTGCTGGCATGCCTTGAGCAATTCACAACTGACGCTGTAGTTGTTGGCCAACATGAATTTGCCATCGATCTCCGTGGTGTCGCTGCAAGCGCCTTCATGGAACACGGCTTCCACCCGCCCGTATTCGCCTTGTGAAAAGGCGTTATAAAACTGCCCGTGGTCGACATAATCGGCGATTCGCAAATCCACCAAATTGCGAAATTTGTCGCCTTGCGTCAGGTCATCGACAGCGATGATGTCGTCATACCCCCTAGCGTTCAAACCCTTGATGATGTTGCAGCCGATAAAGCCGGCGGCGCCCGTCACAATGATTCTGGTCATACCGAGGCTCCAGCTAACTCAAAAAAAGTTCGTCATAACTGACGGTGGCCGTGCCGAATTTTCCTACTACCAGGCCACCGGCACGATTGGCCAGCGGCATCGCTGCACGCAAACTTAAGCCCGCAGCCACAAACGCAGCCAGGGTGGCGATGACCGTGTCACCGGCGCCCGTCACGTCGAAAACTTCGCGCGCGTGCGCCCGTTCGTGCAGACTGCCCTGGCTGTCAAACAGAGTCATGCCCTCTTCACTGCGCGTCAACAGGATAGCGTCTAAATTAAGTGCGATCCGCAGGTTTTCGGTCTTTGCAGTCAACTCGGCCTCGTCATTCCAATCGCCGATCACGTGTTGGAGCTCGGCCCGGTTGGGCGTGATGACTGTGGCGTTTTGATACCGGGAGTAGTCGTTTCCTTTGGGATCAATCAACACCGGTTTGCCCGCTAACCGGGCACCGGCAATCATGTCGCTGACGTGGGCGAGGCCGCCCTTGCCGTAGTCTGAGAACAATACGGCGTTGTGGGCGTGCAGCAGTTTGGAAAAAGTGGCGCTTTGCGACGCCAAAATTTCATTCTTGGGTGTGTTTTCAAAATCAAGCCGGATCAATTGTTGTTGGCGGCCGATGACCCGCAACTTGACCGTGGTTTTGAGCTGCTCGTCCCGGTCAAAGTAGGTTTCAATGCCTGTTTTGGCGACCAGCGCCTCCAACTTGTGGCTCGCGTCGTCATTGCCTACGACCGTCAGCAACGAGGCCGTGGCGCCCAAGGTGACGATGTTGTAAGCCACATTGGCCGCCGCCCCGATGCGCTCTTCCTCCCGCGTCACCCGCACGATGGGCACGGGCGCTTCAGGCGAAATTCGATCAACCGCTCCAAACCAATACCGGTCCAACATGACGTCACCGACGACCAACACTTTGGCTCGGCTCAACCCGTCTCGTGTGATGTTGGCGGCTTGCGTCATAGTTCTTCGACTCGCTTTGCAGGATAACTGTCCCAGGTTTGGCAGCCCGGACACTGCCAAAAATGTTGCGTACCCTCAAAACCGCACGCCGCACATCGGTAGCGGGTAAGCGGTTTGACGGCATGGTCCAGCGCGCGCTGAACCTGCGGATGAAACTGTTCGTGTTCCAGCTTTTCACCGGCGATCCATTTGGCGGCGGCGACCAACGAGGGCTCGCGCTCGAGATGGTGCACATACCAATCCCGTGCGCTAGGCGACGGGCTTGATTGTGTGGCTTCCAGTTTGACAATGGCTTCTAGCACATCCAGCGATGGCGTGGCCGAATACGCTGCCTTGAGCATCGCCAATCCAGCGTCAGCTTGTCCGGCTCCCATGGCGGCGTCGGCCAATTGTGAACAAAACAGAGGCAGGGCATCTGGGCAAACGCGCGAGGCGTCGGCAAGCGCTTCAAACGCAGCCATTTGGTCGCCCATGCCGGCATGTATGGCGGCAAGCTCCATGCGTGGCCGTGCGGACAAAGGTGCGATGCATTGTGCCTCACCCAGCAATGCCTTTGCATTGGCGTAGTCAGGCGTGGCCGTGCTGGCGGACGCCTGCTCACAGACGTAATGTGACCGTCTTGCTGCAAAACTTCCCTGATCCGTGTTTTCCAGTCTTGCCGCAATCGCAGCGGCTTTGGTCCACTCGCGCGAACGCTCGTAAGTTCCAAGCAGTGCCAGGCGCGCTTGCCCTTCAAAACTGGTGCCATCGAGTTTTTTCAATGCATCTTCAGCGCGATCAAGCAGGCCGGCCTTTAGAAAGTCCAATGCCAAGGCATGCTGCGCCCGGTTGCGATCTGCTTTGCTCAGGTCACCGCGCGAGATCAAATGTTCGTGCACCCTGACAGCGCGTTCATATTCCCCGCGCCGGCGAAAAAGGTTGCCAAGCGCGAAGTGCAATTCGGACGTGTCGGGATCGTTTTGGACTGCTTCAATGAAAGCGTCTATCGCTTGGTCTTGCTGCTCATTGAGCAGAAAGTTCAAACCCCTGAAATACGCTTTTGGCGCGCGCCGGTTTTCAATGCGCATTTGTTTTACGTCCAAGCGGGACGCGAACCAGCCCAGGCCAAAGGCCAAGGGCAAGCCCAGGAGAATCCAGGTAACGTCAGGCGCCATGGTCAAACTGGTTTGCGGCGTTTTTCGGCGCCGAGACTGGCCGCGCGATGAGACGCTTGGCGGCGCTTCTTTGTTTCCACCAGCGCGGCACCATGGCGATGATGCCAATCAGCAATCCGGCCGCGAAGGCCGCGAGTATGACCAACGCCATCGGCATGCGCCATTGGGTGCCGAAGAAAAACCGCAGGGTTGCGTCTTGTTGGTTGTTCAATGCAAAGGCAAAAAAGGTGAAAAAAATGGCGCCATAAAACAGCCATTTCAAAAGCCAGGCCAATCGCTTCATGTCATTTCCGCAAGGCTTCGCGACTTTGGCAGGCGCTTAAGCGCTTCAGGGCTTGGACGAGCCAGCGTCCACAACGCGTTGATCCACCATTTCGCGCAGGGCTTTTCCCGGTTTGAAATGGGGAACACGCTTTTCAGGAATTGCCACACTTTCGCCGCTGCGCGGATTGCGCCCCAGACGAGGCGGGCGGCGATTGATGGAGAAACTGCCAAACCCGCGAATTTCAATCCGATGCCCTCGCACCAGCGCATCGTTCATCGCATCCAGTATGGCCTTGACCGCATACTCGGTGTCACGATGGGTGAGCTGCGCAAATCGATTTGCCAATTCTTCAACCAGGTCAGAGCGGGTCATGAAAGTTCAGCAGTCCAGGAGAATTGATGGTTGGATGCCGGGCGCGGAGGGCGGCTGCCTAAGCCTTCTGACTTAGCCCCGCCTACCGCGCCAGGTATCTACACGCTGGGCCAGGTGCTTAGTTGTTGTCCAACTTGGCGCGCAGCAACGCGCCGAGACTCGTCGTGCCAGCGTTTTCACGGGCAGACTGGGCGCTCAGCGTAGCCATGGCTTCGCTTTGATCAGCGGCATCTTTTGCCTTGATCGACAGCTGGATATTGCGGGTCTTGCGATCCACATTGACCACCACAGCGGTGACTTCGTCGCCTTCCTTGAGCACGTTGCGCGCGTCTTCCACGCGGTCGCGGCTGATTTCCGAGGCGCGCAGATAACCAATGACATCCTGTCCCAAGTCGATTTCGGCACCTTTGGGGTCAACTGTCTTGACCTTGCCGGTGACGACCTGGCCTTTGTCGTTGATCGAGACAAAGGTGGTGAAGGGGTCGGAATCGAGCTGTTTGATGCCAAGGGAAATGCGCTCACGGTCCACGTCAACGGCCAGCACCAGGGCTTCGACTTCCTGGCCCTTCTTGAAGTTGCGCACAGCCACTTCGCCGGCTTCGTTCCATGAGAGGTCGGACAAATGAACCAGGCCGTCAATGCCGGCGGCCAGGCCGACAAACACGCCGAAATCGGTGATGGATTTGATCGGGCCCTTAACGCGGTCGCCGCGCTTGGTGTTTTGCGC
Source organism: Rhodoferax sp. (assembly GCA_031365665.1). Taxonomy (GTDB): domain Bacteria; phylum Pseudomonadota; class Gammaproteobacteria; order Burkholderiales; family Burkholderiaceae_C; genus JANYCG01. The sequence continues at coordinate 23,101 of JANLYO010000168.1, forward strand.
GAATTCCTGCCACGGGTTGGCCTTGCACTGCTTCATGCCCAGGCTGATACGGCGCTTGTCTTCGTCGATTTCAAGGACCATGACTTCGACTTCGTCGCCCAGTGTTACCAGTTTGGAGGGGGCGATGTTTTTGTTGGTCCAGTCCATCTCGGAGACGTGCACCAGGCCTTCGATGCCGGGTTCGAGTTCCACAAACGCGCCGTAATCGGCGATGTTGGTGATCTTGCCGAACATGCGCGTGCCTTGCGGGTAGCGGCGGTTCACGCCCATCCAAGGGTCATCGCCCATTTGTTTCAAGCCGAGCGAGACACGGTTTTTCTCGGTGTCAAACTTCAGGATCTTGGCGGTGATTTCCTGGCCAGCGGTCACCACTTCGGACGGGTGACGCACACGGCGCCAGGCCATGTCGGTGATGTGCAAAAGGCCGTCGATGCCGCCCAAATCGACAAAAGCGCCGTATTCGGTAATGTTTTTGACGACGCCCTGAACCACAGAACCTTCTTTGAGAGTCTGCATCAGTTTGGCGCGCTCTTCGCCCATGGAGGCTTCGACCACGGCACGGCGTGACAAGACAACGTTGTTGCGCTTGCGGTCAAGCTTGATGACTTTGAACTCCATGGTCTTGTTCTCGTACGGAGACAGGTCCTTGGTAGGACGTGTGTCGACGAGTGAGCCGGGCAGGAAGGCGCGGATGCCGTTGACCAGGACCGTGAGGCCGCCCTTGACTTTGCCGCTGGTGGTGCCGGTAACGAATTCGCCGGATTCCAGCGATTTCTCCAAGCTCATCCACGAAGCGAGGCGCTTGGCGGTGTCGCGGCTGACAATGGTGTCGCCGTAGCCGTTTTCCATGGCGACGATGGCCACGGAAACAAATTCGCCCACTTGGCATTCAAGTTCGCCTTTGTCGCTCTTGAATTCAGACAGCGGCACATAGGCTTCAGATTTCAGGCCGGCATTGACAACGACGAAGCTGTGTTCGATGCGAACAACTTCAGCGGTGACGACTTCGCCGATGCGGGTTTCGGAACGTTTTTGTGACTCTTCAAAGAGGTCTGCGAAAGATTCGGACATTTCTTGTGCAATTTACATTGCGGGTTAAGTTGTTGAACCTCACCACCGGGCGCCTGTAAGCGGCGCAATGTTGGCAATGAGGACCGGTTTTAGCCGCCTGTTCCGCGCATGTACCGCAATTAAACGGCGCTGAACGGCTGCTTGCTCTGCCACCAGGTCAACACTTGTTTGACCGATTCTTCGACGGTCAAGTCAGAGTTGTCCAGCGGCAGGGCGTCTGGGGCGGGTTTGAGAGGCGCAACTGCACGGGAAGAATCCCTCGCGTCGCGCGCTTCCAGATCAGCACGAAGAGGCGGGAGTGTAGCAGAAATTCCCTTTGAAATCAACTGTTTATAGCGCCTTTCAGCCCTTCGTTCGGCGCTGGCCGTCAGGAAAACCTTGAGTAGCGCATTGGGGAAGATGATGGTGCCCATATCGCGCCCGTCGGCCACTAAGCCGGGCAATTTGCAAAAACCGTGTTGAAGGTCAATCAAGGCATCCCGCACCTGGGGGAAACTTGAAACTTTGGACGCCCGCATACCGGCCTCTTCCGTGCGAATGGCGTCGCTGACATCTTGGTCGTCCAGCCAAACCCGACCGTCCTCAAATCGGATCGAACCGCGCCGCATCAACTGGGCGATCTGGCCCGCATTGTCAATTTCAAGTGCAAAACCGGCCTGTAGCGCCGCCAATCCGGCGATCCGGTAAAGTGAGCCGGAATCCAGGAACCAGTAACCCAGGCGTTTCGCCAATTCTGCGGCCAAGGTGCCCTTGCCTGAGGCCGTGGGGCCATCCACACAAATGACGGGAATTTCGCCGACGCCAGTTTCTGCCACTGAAAACAGGGTTTCGAAATAGTCGGGAAAAGTTTTGGCAACGCACTTGGGGTCTTCAATCCGCACGGGCAGGCGTGCGGGATTGAAGGCCGCCAATGAAAAACACATGGCGACACGGTGGTCGTCATAGGTATGAACGCTGGCAGCTTTCCATTTGCTGACAGACTGCGGTGGCGTCACCCGGATGTAGTCAGTGCCTTCTTCGACCACGGCGCCAAACTTGCGCAGCTCGGTCGCCATGGCCGCGATGCGGTCAGTCTCTTTAACCCGCCAACTGGCAATGTTGCGCAAAGTGGTGGCACCATTGGCATACAGCGCCATCACCGCCAGCGTCATGGCGGCGTCCGGGATGTGGTTGCAATCAAGGTCAATCGCCTTCAGGGGCCAACATCCGGTGGACACCGTCAGCCAGTTCGGCCCGCCCTTCACCACAGCCCCCATCATTTCTGCGGCCTGCACAAAGGCGATGTCGCCCTGGATTGAATCTGTCCCCACGCCCTGGATCGTGATGCTCCTTTGGCCGCCAAATCCGGTGGCAATGGCGCCAAGTGCTATGAAATAACTAGCAGATGAGGCGTCGGCCTCGACGTGCAAATGCCCAGGCGAGCGTGGCCGGGAATTTGCCGGGATCGTGAAACGCTGCCAGCCGTCGCGTTGCACGACTACGCCAAAACGCGCCAGCAAATTCAGCGTGATCTCGATGTAGGGTTTGGAAATCAGTTCCCCCAGGACTTCAATCACCACCTCTTTTGTGGCGACCAGCGGCAGTGCCATCAGGAGGGCCGTGAGGAACTGGCTCGACACGTCGCCGCGCACGCGGATCGGCGCTGTCAAATCCAGCTGGGGCCGGCCAATTTTGAGCGGCGGAAAGCCGGCTTGCCCCAGGTAATCAATGCGGCAACCGAGATGGCGCAAGGCATCCACCAAGTCACCAATGGGGCGCTCGTACATGCGCGGCACACCGGCCAAGACAAAATCGCCACCCAACACGGCCAGCGCTGCCGTCAAGGGGCGCATGGCTGTGCCCGCGTTGCCCATAAAAAGCTCAGCGCCCTTGTGGTTGATGATGCCGTCCAGCCCGTCGATTTCAATGGTGTTGGCCGTCCGGCGCACACCGCAGCCCAGCGCCCGCAGGGCTGCCAGCATGACGCGGGTGTCATCAGAGTCCAAGACGTCATGCAAGGTGGTGGTGCCTGCGCACAGGGCCGACAGCAGCAACACCCGGTTGGAAATGCTTTTGGAGCCCGGCAGGGTCACGGTGCCAGAAGCACCTGCCAAGGGCGGAATGTCGAGGAACGCGGTGTCAAACATAAAGGGCCCGGTGGGTACGGGAGGCGATGCGGCAGGATGACGGGAACTTGGCGGGCAGGGCGACGTGCGGGGAACGGGCGCAGGCTTTGGGCGTCGGCTTTAACGCTTGTTAGCCGTCATGGTCCAGTTCGCGCGCGCCAGGCTCGCCTGGTCGATCAAATCCTCCAGGGCCTCGGTATTGCCACTGGAGATCATCAGTTCAAATGCCTGCAGGTTGCGCTGGAAGATTTTGGATTGCTCCAGCAACTCTTGGCGGTTGGAGATCATGATGTCGCGCCAGACTTGCGGGTCGCTCGCGGCGATGCGTGTGAAATCGCGAAAACCTGGCCCCGCCAACGAAAGAAAATCTTTGCCCGACGCTTGCCCGGTAATGGCGTTCATCAGGGCAAAAGCAATCAGGTGCGGCAGGTGGCTCACGGCGGCAAACGCCGAGTCGTGGTCTTCCGGGCTCATTTTGCCGACACGGCAACCCAAGCCCACCCACAGATCGACCGCCTTTTGCACCAGCTCAGGAGCGGTGCGCTCGATCGGCGTGAGGATCACCTGTTTGCCGACAAACAGATCGACGTCCGCATTTTCGACGCCAGCGACTTCTTTGCCGGCAATTGGATGGGCGGGCACAAAAGAGCCCACCTGTTCGCGCAGGGCACGGCGCGCGGCGTCAATCACTTCGCGCTTTGTCGAGCCGACATCCATCACCAGCATGCTGGGCGTGACCAGATGTTTGATGGCTTTGAAAGTGGCTTCAGTGGCCGACACGGGCACGGCGATCAGCACAATATCGGCCCCTGACACGGCGAGCAGGGCCGAAGGCGCCTCCACGTCGATCACGCCCATCAGGCGGGCTTTTTCGGTAGTGGAAGGCGATTTGCTGTAGCCCACCACACGTTTGACCAAGCCGGCACGTTTCATCGCCAACGCGAAAGAGCCGCCCATCAAACCACAACCGATCAGGCCCAATTGTTCAAACATAACTCATACCCTGCAAAGGAAAGACCGCAATTTTT
>JANLYO010000186.1:0-11560 GCA_031365665.1 Rhodoferax sp.
CCCCTGCGAACAGATACCACTGGATTTCAGTGAATCCGTTGGAGCTGTAGTTGAATGCGTAACGCACGATGGCGTTCAGCGCGCTGATCCCGCACGACAGCAGCACCGCCCAAACCGCGAGCATCGCGAATTTGTCGTTCAGCCAGTCAATGCCACGCGACAGGGACAAAAGACTTTTCATAGGGGTCTCCTAAAAAGCCGGAAATCACCCGGAAAGTGAGTCCGGACGTGACCCCGGAAGTGGCCCCGACCGGGCGCGGTTGCAATTTTGTGCGGTGATGAACTCATGGGGACAGAGGTTAACCGCTGGGTCTGTCTAAACCCTGACGGAGAATAGGAATACGCTCAGGGATAACCCGAGATTTTCCATATTGTGGGATGTGAAATCAAATTTGCGACGCCAGCGCGGCGACCCACATGGCAGAGTTCCGCCGCTTGTTCCCCAACCACACCATCCGCAGCCTGCGCGTGACAGACCGTTCGACCAATGCGGCCTTCTTGGTGGGGGCCGACCGCTTTTACGAGGGCTTGCGCAAGGCGGGGGAATACCAAAGTGAGCACGCCCGCGTAGTGCTAGTTGTCGGGGTTGCCATTAGATTCCGCGAGCCGGATGGCCGTGAAAGGCCTACAGGAATTGAATTGTCTGGAGTCAATGCTTTGCGTGCGCCTGGTCTTCCGCTTCGTGTTTCGCTGCTACTTGGAGTTTCACTGCGGTTGGGCTGCGGGCTGAGGACTCCGGGCTCTGCGGCGTCGCCCCTGGCGCCGAAATGCACATGGAAACGGGCACAGCATCCAAGCTCGCTGGGCGCTTTGGGATACGCTGGCTGGGTGCAAACAGCAGGCGCAATTGAGGCAGCTGCTGCAACGCGGCCTGTTCGCCGGCATCAACCAGGCGTTTGCGGTTGCGCAAGGTGACTTCCGGCACCGGTGGGATCACGGGCTCAAGCACCAGGTCGGCCGCCAGGCGGTCGGCAGCGGCCAGATTGCGTGCCATCACCATGCCCGCGTGGAAAACGGAATCGATCAGGCCATTGGGAACCACTGGTTCAGCGTGAAAGGTGGTATCGACTGCGATGACCACGTCTGCACCCAAGGCGCGGGCGATGCGCACCGGTAGCGGCGCGCCCAAGCCACCGTCCACATAAACGCCGCCGTTGATGACCACCGGCGCGAGCGCGCCTGGCAGCGCCGACGACGCCATGATGGCCTTCGCCGCATCGCCCGCGCCAAACAACATCACGCAGCCCGATTGGCGTGCCGTTGCCACCGCCACGAAGCGCAGGGGAAAATCCTCCAGGCGCTGGTACGCAAGCTGGGATGCGACAAATTGTTCGAGTCCAGCGCTGCGGTAGCTGGGCGTAACCAGCCAGCTGCCCCACGGGTCCAGCGCGGCAGGCAGGGGCAGCGCCTCAAGGTCTTTGACGGGAGTGCCTGATGCATAGGCCCCGCCAATAATCGCGCCAACACTGGTTCCAACGATCAGGTCGGGACGCAAACCCTGCTGCTCCAGCACCTTCAGCACACCCAGATGGGCCAAGCCGCGCAAGCCCCCGCCCGACAATACCAGTGCCACTCGCGCTGGCCGGTGTGGCGCTTGGGGTGTTTGCGCGTCTGCCAGAGCCAGCAGCGCTATCTGCGGCTCCTGATCCAGCCATGCCGAGGGTTGCGGGTCCACGCTGGCTTGTGCAGCAACGCCGCACGAGGCCACCATGATCGAACTCCGAACCACCAGGGCTGCGGCCAATTTCAAAAGGCGTGGGTTCATTTCAATCTCCGGTAGGGTAGTTTCAGCGGGCGGGATTGCCTGCAATTGCTTTCGTTTTTGAAAGCGTGGGGCAATCTTCCACACTGGATTCAAGCTGCGCTATCAATTTCAGATGAACGCTGCAAAGCGAATGGTGAGTGCGGCAAATCAGGGGTTCAACGGGGGCCTGTTTCGGTGGATCAACCGACGGCTACCAACGACTGTCAACGGCTTGCGTGAAGCGCCCAGTTGGAGCAAGATTGCCCCGGCGTGTTTGGCCAGGCTGGTTTCGTCGGGCCAGGGGCCGATTGGTACCACGATTTGGCGCTTTCATCGCGCATTCCCCCCAATCGCTGACGCCAGATCAACAATGGTCACCACTTTGATTGGGGGCATCTTGAAACAGCTTTCGCAAACGGTTTTGGGCTTGTGCCTGCGGCTTGCAGGGCCCGCCACCCGACAGGGCTGCAAGCGCGCCCTGATTGCACTGGGCTTGTCGCTGCTGTTGTCCACCCAGTTGCTTTTTCAGGAAAGCGTTTTTCAGTATTTCTCAGTCGGTGAAACACTGGAAAGCATGTGGCAGTACTTTCTGGACATCCTGGTCATCGCTGTTTTCATGATGTGTGCGCTGAGCTGGGTTGACTGGCAGTTGCCAGCACCAGGAAATGCGCGCAATTTGGCTTTGGCGGCTGCGGTGGCGGCCTCGGTGCTGCTGGGCATGCTTGCATCGACAGCGGCCCGCTATGGCATGGGCCCTTATCCACCTGAAGGCTACCTGATGGGCGACGCCACCCGCTGGATGCTGGCAGGCGGCGCGATGACCTTGATTTACGAAACCCAACGCCGCCACCAGGCCAATCTGCAACAGTTGCACGCCGCAGAACTACGCCACCAGGTTCTGGGCAACCAGATGATTCAGGCCCGCATCAACTTGATGGAAGCGCAGATCGAGCCCCACTTTCTGTTCAACACGCTGGCCACCGTCAAGCGCCTTTACCGGACCGAACCGGTGGATGGCGCCCACGTGATGGCGCGCCTGAAAGCCTACCTTCAGGCCGCACTGCCGCAGATTCGGCATGGCCTGCCGACCCTGACGTCCGAGCTTGAACTGGTGCGAAACTACCTTGAGATTTTGCAGGTGCGCATGGGCCCGCGCCTCGCATTCAGCATTGAGGTACCAGCCCACCCCATCCTGATTCCCTTGCCGGCCATGCTGCTGGTGACCCTGGTCGAAAACGCCATCAAGCACGGCTTGAATCCGTCGGCCAAGGGTGGAAGCGTCGCGATCCAGGTCTTTGATTGGCCCGACGGGATTGCGGTGGAAGTCCGCGACGATGGCGTGGGTTTGCAGGTGAACGCGGGTACGAGCGGCTCCGGCATTGGCCTAGTCAACCTTCGATCCCGGCTGGCGGCTTTGTATGGTGCCAATGCTTCGCTGATCTTGCTGCAAAATCACCCTGTGGGCGTCATCGCCCGGATTGAAGTGGACAAACAGGCGGCGAGGGTTGTCGCCCGGCAGACCGTCAACCTTCCCATCCAAGTATCTGAGGCCCTGCAAGGCAGTCCGCTATGAGCGCCAACAGTGTTCAGGGCAGCCAAACCACTTTTTGGCGGGCCAAAGCGGAAGTTCGAAGCCTGCCTGTCTTGGCCTTCCAAAGCGGGGACAAAACTGCCGAATTCCTGCGCCTGTTGAGGTCCAGGCTTGCGCACATCTTTGCCGTCAGCATTGCCAACAGTTCAAGTGACCTGCTTAACACCTACGCCTTGACGGACGGCACCAATCTTGGATTTTGGTTGCTGGCCATCATCGCCAGCCGCCTGGTGGCGGTATTTGGCGTTGTCTTGGCCTTGACGGCGGTACAAGTCTGGATTCCAAACCGGCGTTTTCGTATGATTGCAATGACGCTTTCTATTTTGTCCATATGCGCAGCCAACGCTGCTATTCATGCATCGGTGTGGTACGCGGGCTTGACAAAACTTCATGCTGAGTCCTGGGGTGTGAGCGGATGGCCCCTGTTCTTGTACCTGTTTTGGATGAACAGTGCAGTCACCAGCCTGCTGGCCATTGTTTACGAACGCCAAATGCGGGCCGAGCGGGTGTTGATGTCGGTGCGCAGCACGCGGCTCGCCGACGAGGCCATTGAGCGCCAGAACCTTGAGTCGCGATTGAACAGCGCCCGGGCGCGGATCGATCCGGAGTTCCTGTTTGCCACCATCGGCCACTGCGAATTGCTTTACCGCCAGGATATCGACGCGGCAGATAAGCTGCTGGATCAATTAATTGAATTCCTGCGTGCCTCGGTACCGCAAAGCAATGACGCGTCCAGCACGCTTGAAAAAGAGATGGCTTTGTGTGGCGCCTATTTGATGATCGAGGCCCAATTGCGTGGCGACGTTCTGCGTTTTCAAACGGCTTGCAGTGAGGCGGCGCTGGACGGCCAATTCCCGGCCTCGGTATTGCTGCTGCTGGTGCAGTCCTTGTTGCCGCCGCGCGGGGCAATGCATCCATTCGGGTTGTCGATGGATGCCGAGAAACTGTTGTCATGCAAACGCATCGAATTGCACTGCACGTGTGCCGCGCCGCCACCGCCGGCCCTGGCGCTCGATTCGGCTGCCGCCACGCTGCAGTCTTTTTTTGGCCCACACGCCAGAGTCATCCTGCTGCCAGGTTCGCCGCTCGGTAACACCATTTTGATTGAGATTCCCCATGAGCGCGCCTAGTGCCGTGATCGCCGAGGACGAAGCCATTCTGCGCGATGAACTCGCGGAGATGCTGGCGCTGCTGTGGCCCGAATTGAACTTGGTGGCCAAGGTGGAAGATGGCGTTGCGGCCCTGGCCGCGCTGGACTTGCACAAGCCCGATATCGTCTTTCTGGATGTCCAGATGCCGCGCCTAGGCGGGCTGGATGTGGCGCGCCAGGCGGCCCACTGCTGCCACGTCGTCTTTGTCACCGCCTTTGATGAATTCGCCGTCAGCGCTTTCGAGCAAGGGGCCGTTGACTACGTACTCAAACCGTTTTCCGCCGGGCGCCTTGCCACCACCGTGGCCCGTTTGAAAAGCAAGCGCGCCAGCGAACCGGCCGATCTGACCCAGCTTTTGAAGCAGTTTGCAACGGTTAAAACAGAAAAGAAATACCTGCGCTGGATCAACGCCTCGCGCGGCTCCGCAGTGCGGATGATTACCGTCGACGAAATTCTCTATTTCAAGGCCGACACCAAATACACCTTGGTAGTGACTGCTGACAGCGAGTCGCTGATCCGCAAAACCATTCGTGAACTGTGCGATGAACTCGACCCTGCAGCGTTTTGGCAAACGCACCGCTCAACGGTCGTCAACGTCAACGCGATTGACAGTGTCTTGCGAGATTTGGGAGGCCGGACCCAAATCCGATTGAAAGCCCGCAAGGAAATGCTACCGGTGAGCGACCAGTTTTTGCACCTTTTCAAACAGATGTGAAAGCTGTTTTTTTGGTCTCATTGCAATTACTCAATCACCTTCACCAAGGGAAATATCATGGAATCCACGGAAAATGGTTTGGACAAAGCAGGGAACAACGCTTGCGAGCATGGCGCGGTCCGCTCGCGCCGCGATTTGCTGGGCCTGCTCGGCGTAATGGGCCTGGTTGGAACCGCAGAAGTTACGGCGCAGGATGCCGCCAAGGTCAATCCCCGATCCTACCGGGTGATACTGGAGAATGAGTCGGTTCGGGTGCTTGAATACCGCTCGCAGCCGGGGCTTGGGGTCTGCGGCCAGGGCAAGCATTCGCATCCGGCGCACCTGACCATTGGCATGTCCGATGGCAAGGTCAAGGTGACCACCGAGGACGACAAACTCATCACCGCAGAGCAGAAGTCGGGCATGGTATTTTGGGCATCCGCCGAAACCCATACCGTCGAGAACATTTCAGGCCGCCCGATGCGCGCCTACATGATTGAACTGAAGGACAAGAACTGGAAGGAATCCACCGGCTGACGCGAAGGAGGCTCCATGCACCGGAACCTCGGCTTCGCAGGCACGGATATTACGCTACAACTTTAAGAGCATGACGCGCATATTCTATGGGGGCTGGGAAGCGTTTTTCTATGGAAGTTTGAATTCCAGCGGCATCCAGGCCGTGCATGGCCATCAGTTTGGCCGGGTCGCCATGCTCGATGAAGATGTCCGGCAAGCCCAGTTGCAACACCGGCTTCAAGACGCCAGCGTGTTGCAGGGCCTCCATCACGGCACTGCCCGCGCCGCCCATCACCGCCGCGTCTTCCACGGTGACCAGCGCGTCGTGCTCTGCCGCCACTTTAAGCAGCAGGTCAACATCCAGCGGTTTGGCCCAGCGCATGTTGACCACGGTGGCGTTGAGTTTTTCTGCCGCCTGGAGCGCGGGGTACAGCAGAGTGCCAAAGGCCAGGATGGCAATGCGCTGCGCCTGCGCCGGAACCTGGGCATGGGCCTGGCGTTTGACCTCGCCTTTGCCAAACGGCAGTGCCTCCAGGCCCGCTGACATGGCGGTGCCCACGCCTGCGCCCCTTGGGTAGCGCACAGCCACTGGGTGGTTTTGCGCAAACGCGCTGGACAGCAGGCCGCGGCACTCAGCCTCGTCGGCTGGGCAGGCAATGCTCATGTTGGGGATGCAGCGCAGGTAGGCAATGTCATAAGCGCCCGCATGGGTGGCGCCATCAGCCCCCACCAGGCCCGCGCGGTCCAGCGCAAAAACAACCGGCAGGTTTTGAATCGCCACATCGTGAATCAACTGGTCATAAGCGCGCTGCAAAAAGGTGGAGTAAATCGCCACCACGGGTTTCAGACCCTCACAGGCCAGACCCGCCGCGAAGGTTACCGCGTGCTGCTCGGCAATGCCCACGTCAAAGTAGCGCGTTGGGAAGCGCTGCTCAAACTCCACCAGGCCCGAGCCCTCGCGCATGGCCGGGGTGATGCCCACCAACCGCTTGTCGGCCGCCGCCATGTCGCACAGCCACTGGCCAAACACCTGGGTAAAGGTGGGTTTGGGCGGTGCCACGGGCTTGAGCAGGCCCACGCCTAGGTCAAACTTGCCGGGGCCGTGGTAGGCCACCGGGTCGGCTTCGGCGCGTTTGTAGCCCTGGCCTTTTTTGGTCACCACGTGAAGGAACTGGCGGCCCTCCAGCTGTTTGATGTTCTCCAGCGTCGGGATGAGCGACTCGAGGTCGTGCCCATCAATTGGGCCAATGTAATTGAAGCCAAATTTCTCGAAAAGCGTGGCCGGTACGACCATGCCTTTAGCGTGTTCTTCCAGGCGTTTGGCCAACTCAAACAGAGGTGGCGCACCTTTGAGCACGTTTTTGCCGACGTTTTTGGCGGCAGCGTAAAACTGCCCACTCATCAACTGCGCGAGGTAGCGGTTCAGCGCACCCACGGGCGGGCTGATGCTCATGTCGTTGTCGTTGAGGATCACCAGAAGGGTGCAATCGGCGACACCTGCGTTATTCAGTGCCTCAAAAGCCATGCCGGCCGTCATCGCGCCGTCGCCAATGATGGCCACCGAGCGGCGGTCTTCGCCCCGGATTTTGGCACCCATGGCCATGCCCAGCGCCGCCGAGATGGAGGTGCTGGAATGCGCCGTGCCGAAGGTGTCGAATTCACTCTCGCCGCGTTGCGGGAAGCCGGAGAGCCCGCCCAACTGGCGCAACGTGCCCATGCGGCCGCGACGCCCAGTCAAGATTTTGTGCGGATAGGTCTGGTGGCCCACGTCCCAGACCACGCGGTCATGCGGCGTGTTGAAGACGTAATGCAGCGCCAGGGTGAGTTCCACGGTGCCGAGGTTGGAACTGAGGTGGCCACCGGTTTTGGAGACGGTATCGAGCAAATACGCCCGCAGCTCGTCGGCCAGCGCCGCCAACTGCGCGCGCGGGAGTTTGCGCAGATCGGCGGGCGAGTTGACCGCCTCCAGCAGCGAATAGACGTTGGATGACATTGATTTTTCTTCTTTCATCAGGCTTTGCGGTTCACCACCATGTTAGCCAAACCACGCAATGCGCGGGTGTCAGGCAAACCGCTGCTGTCCAGCGCCGCCAGGGCGCGGCCCAGCAGCTCCTGGGCGAAGGCCCCCGAGCGCGCCAGGCCCAGCACGGAGACGTAGGTGGGTTTGTCTTGCTCGGCATCTTTGCCGGCGGTTTTGCCCAAGGTGGCGGAGTCTTCGGTGGCGTCGAGGATGTCGTCCACCACCTGGAAGGCCAGGCCAATCGCAGCGCCATAGGCTTCCAGCGCTTTGGGCGCGTCCGCACCCGGCCTGCCGCAGGCGGCCCCCATCATCACGCTGCCTTGCAGCAAGGCACCGGTTTTGAGGCGGTGCATTTCGCGCAACTGGTGTTCGCTCAAGGTTTGGCCCACGCTGGCCAAGTCAATCGCCTGGCCACCCGCCATGCCGGCGCTGCCCGCAGCCTGCGCCAACAGGCGGCACAGTGCGGCCTGCAAAGCAGCAGGCACCAAAACGCCATCAGGCGTCGAATCGCCCGGCGTCAGCAATTCAAAGGCCAAGGCCTGCAGGGCGTCGCCCGCCAGCAGCGCCTGCGCTTCGCCGTATTTCACGTGCACGGTGGGTTTGCCACGGCGCAACACGTCGTTGTCCATGCACGGCATATCATCGTGCACGAGGGAATAAGCGTGGATCAACTCGACAGCGCAAGCCGCCCGCAAAGCCGCTGCCGCATTGCCTTGCGTGGCCTCGCTGCTGGCCAGAACCAACAGGGGGCGAAGGCGTTTGCCGCCATCGAGCACGGCGTAACGCATCGCTTCGACCAGCGCGGCCGGGGCGCCGTGCTCCAGGCCGGACGGGGCATCGGCGGTCACCCAACGCTCCAGGGCGCGCTCGACGTCCACCAAATGCTGTTGACTCCACCGGGCCAGATCGAATGGGGCAGCGCCACCTGCGTCGGCGTCGTTGGCCGACACCTGCTGCCGCGCCGATGGGGGCTGAACGGCGGCGCTTGCTGCGCTGTTCACTGAGGCGTCCATGTTTTCAGTTGGCCCCCGTCCAGCACCTTGATCTGATCCTCCACGGCTTTTAATTTCTCGCGGCAAAACTTGAGCAGCTCGGCGCCCCGCTGGTAACCCGCCAAGAGTTGCTCCAAAGGCAGGTCGCCGGATTCGAGTTGCGAGACCAACGCCTCCAGTTCCTGCTGCGCGGCTTCGTAAGTGGCGGGCAGGCTGGCTGCGGCGGATTTGGCGGTGGCCTTGGTCATTCGGGTGGAGCGGGTGAATCGAGTTAAGGAGGCAAAGCGCCGATTTTACGGGCTGAAACCCCGGTGCAGGGCGTCTGCCGACGGCCAATCTAGGGCGGCGCACCCAAGTGGTGCCCCAGTGGCGCCCCAGGCCACAGCTACAATGCGGCCTCCTTGCCTTTCGGATGCGTCCGAAAACCCTTCTTTCATTGCACGCCAAATCGGGTGCGCCCTGCCCCTTCGTAGGGGGAGTCTCTAGGTCAAGACTGCCATGTCTGATTTAAGTCTTCAACTCCAGCAGCCCTCGACCCAACTCCCCGTTTCAAGCTATTTCGACGACGCGCTCTACCAGCGTGAAATCGAGTTATTGTTCAAAAACGGCCCGCGTTACGTGGGCCACCAGCTTGCTGTGCCGCAGGTGGGCGATTTCTACACCCTGCCGCAGGAATCCGGCGGGCGGGCGCTCTTGCGCACCCCGGCGGGGGTGGAGCTGATCTCCAACGTCTGCCGCCACCGTCAGGCGCTCATACTCAAGGGCCGGGGCTCATTGCCGCCGCAGGCGGGGGGCAACATCGTCTGCCCCTTGCACCATTGGACCTACGCGGGTGCAGGCCCGTCAGCCGCCAGCCGGGTGCCCGCGGGCACACTGCTGGGCGCGCCGCATTTTTCGGAAGACCCGTGCCTGAATCTGCACAACTACCCGCTGTCTGAGTGGAACGGCCTTTTGTTTGAAACCAGCGGCACGCTGCCAGGGCGCAACGTGGCCGCCGACCTGGCCGGGCTGGGCCCGCGCGCGGCGCTGGATTTCACCGGCTACGCGCTGGATCACGTCGAAATGCACGCGTGCGATTACAACTGGAAGACCTTCATCGAGGTCTACCTGGAGGATTACCACGTGGGGCCCTTCCACCCGGGCCTGGGCCAGTTTGTCGAATGCGAAGAGCTGCAATGGCAGTTCAAACCGCACTATTCGGTGCAAACCGTGGGTGTGGCCAACCGGCTGGGCCGGGCCGATTCACAAGGCGGCTCGCCGGTCTACCAGCGCTGGCAGGAGGCGCTGCTTAAATACCGCAACGGCGTGCCGCCACCCTATGGCGCGATTTGGCTCACCTATTACCCCCACGTGATGGTCGAGTGGTACCCGCACGTGTTGACGGTCTCCACGTTGCACCCGATGGGGCCGCAGAAGACCATGAACATGGTCGAGTTTTATTACCCCGAAGAAGTGCAGGCCTTCGAGCGCGAGTTCGTCGAAGCGCAACGCGCCGCCTACATGGAAACCTGCGTGGAAGACGACGAAATCGCCCTGCGCATGGACGCCGGCCGCAAGGCCCTGATGCAGCGCGGCGACAACGAATTCGGCCCCTACCAAAGCCCGATGGAAGACGGCATGCAGCAGTTCCACGAGTGGTACCGGCGGGAGATGGCGCAGGTGAGATACACGCAGGCTCCCTAACTTCCAGAGTTAGGCGCTCTTGAGGCTGTCGGTCAACGCATAACTGGGCAACAAGCAAATGCCCAAGCGCCGAGCCGCCTGCGCAAGACTTCCTGCCTGCACCACTTGCACAAACAGCGCCATTTGGTTCAGGTCGATGATTTAATTGCTTGCAACTACGGGATAGTTAAATTTAACTATTTCACCTAGCAAAGCGATGTGCCAGGCCTTATTCTTTAGACATTGACTCAACCCAAGGAATTCATCATGTCTGCTGTTCTCACCCCCTCGCCTGCCCCATCGCTTGTTGCAAACAGCCCCGCGCCTCGGGCCATCACCTATCGCACCCGTGGCAGCGCGCACGGCCCCATCACGCGGCTGGTCAGCCCCGGCGATTTGGGCGAGGTGCTCAAGCCCTTCATTTTTCTGGACCGGTTTGAATCGCCCGAAGGGGGCCAGTCGCCGCAATTTGGCATGCACCCGCACTCCGGCATCGCCACCCTCACCTATCTGATCGCAGGCCAAGCGGCCTACGAAGACACCACGGGCGAACAAGGTGAGCGCGGCACGCTGCCCACCGGCGGCGTGGAATGGATGATGGCAGGCGGCGGCGTGTGGCACCGTGGCGGCCCGGTAGATCGACACCGCGTGTTGGGCTTTCAACTCTGGGTGGCCATGCCGCCCGAGCTTGAGCTGGCCACGGCTTACAGCCGCTACCTTGACCCGAAAGACATTCCACAGGCTGGCCCGGCGCGTGTGTTACTCGGCAGTTATGGCGGCATGACCAGCCCCATTCCTGCCCACGCCAACATGAGTTATCTGGGCGTGCACCTGCAGGCTGGGCAATCCTGGCGCTTTGAGCCGCCCGCCGCCCACCGCGTGGCTTGGATGGCCGTAGGCGAAGGCTCGCTCAACGCCCCAGCCGCACTGCGCACCGGCGATATAGCCGTGTTTGAGGAAAGCGGTCAGGCGATTGAATTTGAAGCGCTGGCAGACACCGTGTTCGTGCTCGGCTCTGCCGTGCCGCACCCCCACGATTTGCACATGGGCTCGTATTCCGTGCACACCTCGACCGAGGCTTTGCAGCGCGGTGAGCGCGGCATTCGCGAGCGCGGGCAACTGCTGCGCCAGCGGGGGCGCATGTAGGGGTGCCCGAGCCGCTCCCCACCCCCTGATCGGCCTGATCGACC
>JANLYO010000196.1:0-31156 GCA_031365665.1 Rhodoferax sp.
ACTGGCCAACGCGCATGACGTCGGCCCTGAAGCGGACTTGTACCTCGAAGGCCACGACCAGCATCGTGGCTGGTTCCATTCATCCTTGCTCACCAGCGCCGCCATGAACGGCCGCGCGCCCTACCGGGGCCTGCTCACGCACGGCTTCACGGTCGATGGCGCTGGCCGCAAGATGAGCAAGAGCCTAGGCAACTACATGCCGCTGGGCGCATCGGCGCAAAAATACGGCGGCGAAATCCTGCGCCTGTGGTGCGCCGCCACCGATTATTCGGGTGACCTGAGCGTGGACGACAAAATCCTCGCCCGCGTGGTCGACACCTACCGGCGCATCCGCAACACGCTGAAGTTCCTGATGGCGAATGTGAGCGATTTTGATCCTGCCGCTGACGCTGTGCCGCTGGAGAAAATGGTCGAGATCGACCGCTACGCCCTCTCTCGCGTAGCGCAGTTGCAGGCTGAAATTTTGGCGCATTACGAGGTCTACGAGTTCCACCCGGTGGTCGCCAAGCTGCAGATTTATTGCAGTGAAGACCTGGGCGCGTTTTACCTTGATGTGCTCAAGGACCGCCTCTACACCACCGCGCCCAAGTCGCATGCGCGGCGTTCGGCGCAAACCGCGCTGTGGACGATCACGCAGGCCATGGTGCGCTGGATGGCGCCCTTCCTGAGCTTTACCGCCGAAGAAGCCTGGAGCGTGATGGCCCAGGCGGGCCAATTGGCGCAACTGCCTGCGGCGCACACCGCGTCGATCTTCTTTGACACCTACCTCAGCTTAAGCGCGCCCGGCGACGCCCTGCTGGCCAAGTGGGCACGCATCCGCGAGATCCGCGACGCTGTCAACAAGGAGATTGAAACCCTGCGCGCCCAAGGCAAGGTCGGCTCCTCGCTGCAGGCGACGGTAGCGCTCACCGTCAACGCGCAAGACCACGCGCTCTTGTCCAGTCTGGGCGCCGATTTGAAATTCGCGTTCATCACATCCGCTATTACTTTAATAGCTGGAGAAGGCCTTTCTGCGAGGCCTGATGCCACAAATGATTCAAAATGCGAGCGTTGCTGGCATTACGTGACCGATATCATACCCAATTTGGGTTCGAATCGTGAACACCCCACGATCTGCGGCCGCTGCGTCAGCAACCTGTTTGGCACCGGCGAAACGCGGAGGTTTGCTTGAGCCCGTTCGCCCTGAGCCTGTCGAAGGGTTTGTCAATCCCCGTGGCAAGAGGCTTCGACAAGCTCAGCCCGAACGGAATATCTGAATGAGCAAATTTATCAAGCCAGCCCCGACCAGCCTGGCCGTCTGGCTGGGCCTGGCGCTCATCATCCTCTTGGCAGACCAGTTCACCAAGGTGCTGATAGTGGGCAACTACAAACTCGGCGACAGCACTTACGTCACCGAGTTTTTCAACGTGGTGCGGGTGCACAACGCGGGCGCGGCGTTTTCGTTCCTGGCGGGTGCCGGGGGCTGGCAGCGCTGGTTCTTCACCGCAGTCGGCGTAGCGGCGGCGGGGTTCATCATCTGGATGCTCAAATCCCACCCCGGCCAGAAGCTCTTCAGCTTCGCCATGGCCTGCATTCTGGGTGGCGCCATCGGCAACGTGATCGACCGCATGGTGCATGGTTACGTGGTCGATTTTTTGCAGTTCCACTGGGACTGGCTCAAGCCGCTGTTTGCCGGTGGGTACTTTCCCTCTTTCAACATCGCCGACAGTGCCATTAGCATCGGGGCTGTGTGTTTGATCCTGGATGAAATCCTGCGGGTCAAGCGGTCCTGAAAAACGATGCCTCGCCCATCAACACACTGACCCAACCGGACTACCCCATTTGACCCACTTGCTCAACCTGTTGGCCGCCATCGCCCTGCTGGTGTGGGGCACGCACCTGGTGCGCACCGGCATCCTGCGCGTGTTTGGCGCGAGTTTGCGCAACGTGCTGGCCAAAAGCACCTCCAACCGTTTTGCCGCCTGCCTCTCGGGCATTGGCGTCACCGCGCTGGTGCAAAGCAGCACCGCGACCGCGCTGATCGTCTCGGCCTTTGTCGGCCAGGGCCTGATGACGCTGCCCGCCGCGCTGGCAGTGATGCTCGGGGCCGACATCGGCACCAGCCTGATGGCAGTGGTGTTCTCGCGCGATTTGTCCTGGTTCTCGCCGCTGTTCATCCTGACCGGTGTGGTGCTTTTCATCCTGCGCCAATCGACCACAGTGGGGCGCATCGGCCGCGTCTTGATTGGCCTGGGGCTGATGCTGTTGGCGCTGCGCCTGGTCACACAGTCGGCCAACATCCTCACGCAGGCGGTGGCGGTCAAGTCGCTGTTGGGGGCGCTCACCAGCGATTTGCTGCTGGAGATTTTTGTGGGCGCCCTGCTCGCGGTGTTGTCGTATTCGAGCCTGGCGATTGTGCTGCTCACGGCCACGCTGGCGCTCTCGCATGTGATCCCCATCGACGTGGCGCTGGGCCTGGTGCTCGGCGCCAACCTGGGCAGCGGCCTGCTGGCGGTGTTGACCACGCTGCGCGCCAACGTGCCCACGCGCCAGGTGCCGCTTGGCAACCTGGTCTTCAAGGCCGTGGGCGTGGCCATTGCCCTGCCTTTTGTGCCGCTGTATTTGCGCCACGTGCCGCCCGTGATGGGCGACCAGGCCACCCAGGTCGTCCTGTTTCACCTGTGTTTCAACCTCGTGATGGGCGCAGTGTTCATCGGCCTGACGGGATGGGTCGCCAAAGCGGTGGCGGGTTTCCTGCCCAACACTGAAAAATCCCGCATGGCCGGGCGCCAGCGCCACCTGGACGCCTCGGCGTTGGCCACGCCCACGCTGGCCATCTCGTGCGCCGTGCGCGAAGCCATGCACCAGGCCGACGTGGTGGAGAACATGCTGACTGGCACCTTGACCGTGATCCGCACCCACGACCGCAAACTCGCCGCCGACCTGCGCAAGATGGACGACACTGTGGACGAGCTTTACTCCGACATCAAGTATTACCTGACCAAAATCTCGCGCGAGGCCCTGGGCGAAAACGAAGCCCGGCGCTGGACCGACATCATCAGCTTCACCATCAACATGGAGCAGATCGGCGACATCATCGAGCGCGTGATCCAGGACATCGAAGACAAAAAAATCTTGCCAGGACGGGAGTTTTCAGATGCCGGCATGGCTGAAATCTGCGAGCTGCATGCGCGCCTGGTGAGCAATCTGCGTCTGGGCATGAGCGTGTTTTTGAACGGCACGGTGCGAGACGCGCAGAAGCTGCTTGAAGAAAAAACCCGCTTTCGCGATCTGGAGCGCCAATACGCGGCATCCCATCTGGAGCGCCTCTCGCACAACACGGTGCAAAGCATCGAGACCAGCTCGCTGCATCTGGATCTCATCAGCGATTTAAAACGCATCAACTCCCACATCTGCTCGATCGCCTACCCCATCCTCGATTCAGCCGGTGTGTTGGCGCCCAACCGCTTGCGCCAGTCCGAGCTGCTGGATTCAGACGGCGTTTAACGGCCCCGGGGGTTTGGATAAAAACACAATGAGTCCCTGCAAGGGCAGCCCCCGGTCTTCCCGGATCGGCGCACTGAACAAATCACTCACCAGCAGGCCATGCGCGGCTGCCATGCGACGCACATAGGTTTCCGAATGCGCGTAACGCAGGGTGGGCAAGAGTTGCATTTCGGCCTGGCCGGTTCCTGCTTCAGCGCGCTCCACCGTAAAACACAGACGGCCTGCGGGATTGAGCGCCCGTGACGCAGCGGCGAATATTTGTGCGAGATCACCCACGTAGTTGAAGACATCTGCGGCCAGGATCACGTCGTAACGCCGCCCGGTGCTGAGCAGATACTGCGTCGCATCAAGGTGCTGCAACGCGTCATAGATGCCCGCCTCGCGCGCCCTAGCGACCATGGCTGCTGAAAGGTCAACACCCTCCAAAAAATCCGCCATCGGCCGCATCAAACGGCCGCACAGGCCGGTGCCGCAACCCACATCCAGCACGTTGCCAAAACGGCTTTGCGTCTTTTGCAGCCACGAGACCAACAATTCGTGCCCGGTGTACCGCAAACCCTGCACCAGATGGCCCGCAAACTCGTCGGCGTAATCGTCAAACAATTGCTCCACATACTGGCGCGGCGCCAGTGTAGGCGCTGCCGTTGGAATGCCCCGCAAAGAAGCCAAATAAAACGTGTTGAGCTCTACGTTTGAACCGAGCGCCACCGCTTTTTCAAAACAGGCCGCGGCCTCTTCGGATCGCTGCAAATCACGCAGCAGCATGCCCCGGTTGCTCCAGGCCAGCCCATGCCTGGGGTCCAGCGCCAGCACGTGATCCAGCGCCTGTAGCGCCTGGGGCCGTTGGTCCAGCGCCAGATGCGCTTCAGCGCACAGGAGCGAGGCCATCACGTTGTCTGGCGCGAGTGCCAACGCGCGTTCAAGGCAGCCCAACGCGAGCTCGGCCCTTTTGAGTGCCAACAAGGCCTGGCCCCGGTAGCCCCAGGCTGGCGCGTTTTTGTCATCGACCTCGCAGGCTTGCACCAGTAGGTCCAACGCAGTGTCGAATTTACCCAACTGAACCCGCACCGCACCCAGATTGGTCAGCGTCGAGGGGCGTCCTGGCACAAGCGCAAGCGACGCCTCAAAGCTGGCTTCAGCCGCTTCGTTTTGCCCCGCTTGCATAGCTGCCAGGCCCTGCGCAAAATGCTGCCGTGCGGCGTCAAACACATCGGTCACGACAGTGCAGCCACCAATATCATGGTCGCCTCCAGCGTGAATTCATCTCGCTGCAATCGCGCCTGCAACTCGCCGATGTCCAGCAATTCAAACTGCGCCACTTCGCCATCTTGATTGACCGGAATGACGCCCTTGGGCACCGTACAGGTGAACCAGTCAATCTCTTCCACGACATAACCGACACCTGGCCCTGCACCCAGATGATGGGTTGGTTTGTGGATGCTAACGCGCCCCCGGTGGGTGAGGTCTTGCAGTTGGGCGACTTGCAAACCCGCCTCCTCCCAGGTCTCACGCGCCAGCGCGGCATGCAGGTCATCTTCCAGCGAAATCATGCCACCCATCAGGGTGTCCCATTGGCCGGGGTCGTTGGCTTTGTCCAGCGCCCGCTGTTGCACCCACACACGGCCATCCGGCGCGTGTCCGACCAAATGCACGGCACGGGTGGCAATGCCCAGCGGTCGCACGCCACCACGTTCGATGCTGCCCAGCAGATGACCCGCGTCGCAGTAAATGCCCAATTGCTCGCCGCGCCAGTATTTCGCCACAAAACCGTGCGCCACGTGGCCCGCAGGGGCGTCGCGCAGTGCGGCAGCGATTTGGTTGATCGAGGTCGTCAAATCGCCTTGCACTTGCCAGACGATTGCGCCGTCGCCAGTCGTCTCCTCAGCCGTCAAACGCTCCTTTTTTAGAAGCGCATCATGTTTATTTGACGTGGCCCAGGCAGGCAAATTTTCAAACAGCTGAGGCAGGAAGGAGCCAATTTTCCGCGCACCCGCGTACAGGCCCACCCGTGGCAATTCGGGCGGCTGGCTGGCGCGCCGCTTGAGCGCTGCCAGCCAGGCAGGATCAAATGTCAACACAGCCAACTTGCCGTCAACCAGCGGTCAAACTGCGGTGTTTTCAGCGACTTTGCACCTTGCATCGGCCCTGCGCCTACAGCGTGATGATGGTGCAGCCGGTGGTTTTGCGCGCTTCGAGGTCGCGGTGCGCCTGCTGTACGTCTGCCAAGGCATAACGCTGATCAATGCGGATTTTGACCGCGCCGCTCAAAATCACCGCGCACAGGTCGTCCATCATGGCTTGGTTGGTTTCACGGCTGGCGATGTGGGTGAAGAGCGTCTGGCGCGTGACATAAATCGAGCCCTTGGCGCCCAACATGCCCGGTGCAAACGGCCCCACCGGCCCGGAGGCATTGCCAAAACTGGCCATCAAGCCGAAAGGCCGCAGGCAGTCGAGCGACTTGTCCCAAGTGTCTTTACCCACCGAGTCGTAGACCACTTTGACACCCTTGCCACCTGTGATTTCTTTCACGCGGGCGAGGAAGTCTTCCTTGGCGTAATTGATGACGTGCGCCGCACCGTGTTCTTTGGCCAAAGCGCATTTGGCGTCCGACCCTGCGGTGCCGATCAGTTGCAGGCCCATCGCCTTCGCCCACTGGCAGGCGATCAAGCCCACGCCACCCGCTGCGGCGTGGAACAAAACGAAATCGCCCGCCACCAGGCCTTCGACAGGCAGTGTACGTTTGAGCAAATATTGCGCCGTCATGCCCTTGAGCATCATGGCGGCGCCGGTTTCAAACGAAATCGCATCCGGCAGTTTGCAGACGTTTTTGGCCGGCATCACGCGCACCTCGCTGTAACTGCCGGGCGGGTTGGCCGCGTAAGCGGCGCGGTCGCCCACTTGCAGGTGCGCAACCCCCGTGCCCACCGCTTCCACCACACCCGAGCCTTCCATGCCCAGTTTCAAGGGCATGGGCAGCGCATACAGGCCGCTGCGCTGGTAGACGTCGATGAAGTTCAGGCCGATGGCCTTGTGGCGGATGCGGATCTCGCCCGGGCCTGGGTCGCCGATGGTGACATCGACGATTTTCATCTCTTCGGGGCCACCGTTTTTGTCAATGACGACTGCTTTGCTCATGTTGGATTCCTGCTGTAGTGTGAAGTGCCAAGCTGGCGATAGTGCCAGAAAACCGGGGGCGCCGTGCAGGCCGGCTTCAAACCGGCCCGGGCCGCCCCGAATTATCAGTCCAGCCCAAACGTCCCCTGCACATCGGTCTGGTCCAGAATGCTGGCCATCAGGGTTTTCAGGGTTTCAAGCCCGCCAGCAGGGAGCAGCGCCGCGTACTGGGTGTCAATTTCGGTCATGACCTCGACCGCAATGCCGAGCGTACGGCGCCCCTTGCGGGTGAAACACACGATGACGCCGCGCCCGTCCAGTGGGTCGCTCAGACGCTCCACAAAACCTGCTTTTTCGATCTCTTTGGCAAGTTGTGTAACGGCCTGTCGGGTGGTGCCCATGCGCCTGGCCAGGCCGCCGACGCGGGTGCCCTCGGTGTCCAGATTGCCCAGCAGGCGCACATAGGTGGGCTGCATGCCCTGGACGCCGCGCTTTTGCATGCGGGCAACGGTGTCCATGGACATCTGGCGTGTCAGGCGCACCAGCAGCCGCAGCAGCAGGTGTTCACGTTTTTCGCGGAATTCGGTGGTTTGGTCGGACATAGGGTGGTGCTGTCAAAAAAAAATTAGGAAAGGTACTTGACAAACTAGGCAATGACGTTTACAACTTAGGCAATGCGGTTTACAACTGGTTTTTTCAAAGGAGTATGACATGCAAAGCACCCTCGTCCACAGCACCACCATTGCCGGGTTCCCGGCGCTCAGAACCATCGCAGCGGCAGCGCGGGCGCCGGTGGTTTTCATCCACGGCAGCTTCGTCACCCATCTGCCCTTTGCCGGCTGGATGGACGTGTTCAGCAAACGTGGCTGGCATTGCCTGGCGGCGTCCATGCGGGGGCGCCTGGGCTTGCCGCCCGAGCGCGCGCGCGGCGTCACGCTGGACGACTACGTGGCCGACACGCTCAAAGTCATCAGCACGCTGGACCAGTTGCCCATCGTGGTCGGACACAGCTCCGGCGGCCTGATCGCGCAGAAAATCGCCGAGCTTGGCAAATGCCGCGCTGCGGTGTTGTTGTCACCCGCCCCGCCCGGCATGTTGACAGCGCAGGCCGTGGCCATGCCCGCGCTGCTGCCGATGTTTCCGAAAATCCTCAGCGGCGTTCCCATGCTTCCCGCTCCGGGTGGCTGCGCCCGCCTGGTGCTGAACCGCGTGCCCGAAAGCGGGCGCAGCGCCATCCACGACACGCTGGTGCATGAATCCGGCAAGGTCTACCGTGAAATGGTGTTTGGCACCTACAAAATTGACGCCACGCAGGTTCGCTGCCCGGTTTACGTGGTCGGCGCCGAGGAAGACCGCGTGGTATCTGCCGGCCTGTGCAAACAGACGGCCGAACGCTATAAGGCAGATGTGCGGATTTACCCCGCTCATGCCCATTGGTTTCTGGAAGAACCGGGCTGGGAAGTGATCGCCAATGACACGGCCAAGTGGTTGGAGACCCACCTGACAGGCGCACAAACGGGCCACTGACGCTTCACCGGGGGTGGCACATCGGGTGCGGCGGCTTGATACAGTCGCCGCATGAACCAACGCCTGACACCCGGCACTGCCGCCCTGCTGCTCGTCCCCCCGCTGATGTGGGCCGGCAATGCCGTGGTGGGCCGCCTGGCCACCGGGCTGATCTCGCCCATCACGCTGAACTTTATGCGCTGGCTGGTGGCATTTTTGCTGCTGTTGCCCTTCAGTCTGGCCTTGCTGCGACCGTCCAGCAGCTTCTGGCCGCTACTACGCCTGCATTGGCGGCGCTATGCGCTCTTGGGGCTACTGGGCATGGGCCTGTACAACTGCTTTCAGTACATGGCTTTGAAAACCTCCACACCGCTGAACGTGACCCTGGTCGCCGCCAGCGCGCCGGTCTTCATGTTGGCCATTGGAAGACTGTTTTTCGGCCAGGCCATCACGCCGCGCCAGGTGCTGGGCGCGGTGATGTCGATTGCCGGTGTGTTGCTGGTGATGAGCCGGGGCGACTGGCAGGTGTTGGCCCGGTTGCAATGGGTCATCGGCGACATCTACATCCTGCTGGCCACCCTCGCGTGGTCCTGGTACAGCTGGATGCTCGCCCAGCCCAAGGACCCCGCCGCCATCCGCAGCAATTGGATGGCCTTTTTACTGGCGCAAATGGTGTTTGGCCTGGCGTGGTCTGGGCTCTTCAGCGCAGGTGAATGGTCGCTGGGCGCAGGCCACTTCCACTGGGGCTGGCCGCTGGCCTTCACGCTCGCGTTTGTGGCGATTTGCCCGGCCATCATCGCCTACCGCTGCTATGGCCTGGGCGTGCAGCGAGTCGGGCCCAATGTGGCCGCGTTCTTCACCAACTTCACGCCGCTGATCGCCGCCGTGTTGTCAGCAGCGATTCTGGGCGAGCTGCCCAAGCTGCACCACGCGCTGGCGTTTGTGCTGATTGTGGGTGGCATCTGGGTCAGCTCGCGCAGGGCCAGTTGAGCGATTCGCCGGTCGAGGCAATGATTCCCTTTCCGTTCGCCATGCTTCCACCTCCGCTCGCCATGCATCCCTCCCCGTTCGCCCTGAGCTTGTCGAAGGGCCTGAGATGAAGCAGTACAGCACCGCCAGCGAACGCAACCGCCAGCCCATTCTGGACGCGCTGCTGCGCCTGCTGCCACCTACAGGCCGTGCGCTGGAGATCGCCAGCGGCACCGGCCAACACGTGGCCCATTTCGCGCAGCACCTGCCCAGCTGGCAGTGGCAACCCACCGATTTGACCGATGACGCGTTTGAATCCATCACGGCGTGGTGCTCAGAAGCCGGCGCGCACAACGTGGCCCCGCCCGTGTTGCTGGACGTGATGACCGAGCGCTGGCCATCCGCGACCGCGCACCCTGACCCCACCCACGGCAAAGTCTTTGCCACGGCCTTCGACCTGGTCTACTGCGCCAACATGCTGCACATCGCGCCCCGGGCCAACTGCGCTGGGCTGATGCAAGGCGCGGCGCGACATCTGGCAGAGCACGGCGTTCTGGTCACCTATGGGCCGTACCTGGAGCGCGACGTTCCTACCTCACCAGGGAATTTGGCCTTTGACCAGAGCCTGCGCCAACGCAACCCCGCCTGGGGCATCCGCGCGCTGGAGGATGTGGTGGCACAGGCCAGGCTGGCCGGTTTGGAGTTGACAGAGCGCATCGAGATGCCAGCCAACAATTTGATGCTGGTTTTTGGCGGCTTGCCGGGTTGACTTGTTAATTTGACAATTTGTTAACTTCCATGTTAACATATTGGCATATCAAGCCTTGCCAGGCCAAATTTCAAGCATTTTAAGAACCTAGGTCTCGTGAAGTATAGATAGTTTGCTATATAAATGTGAGTAAACCCCAATTGACTCCACATGAATCAATGCAGGGCTTCATCGAACAGCGAAAGCAAATGCCGCGCGAACAAGTCCATATTGACGCCGCGGTCTGACAAGCCAGTTTCAATCGTTCTGGTTTTTGAGTTTGGCCCCACCACGGCAATGCACACGTGGCCCGGCAAGTCCCCATAACGACTTCCCGAAGGGCCAGAGGCGCCACTCTCGCATAAGCCCCAGGTGGTGCCCAGTTTGTCGCGGATCTTGCTGGCGACAAGCTGGGCGTAGGGTTCAGTTTCCGCCCGCATGCCGGCAACATCGCCTGCAGTCAACCCAAGCAGCGCTTTGCTGGCTTGGCGCGTATAGACCACCGCCCCGCCGACGAAGTAAGCCGACGCGCCGGGTATCGCCAGCAATGCGGCGGAGACAAGGCCACCGGCTGAACCTTCGACAACTCCTACGGTCTGGCCGCGCTCGCGCAGAGATGCTGCGACGCGGGCGGCGAGCGAGGCCAGTGGGGCAAGGCTGGATGGGTCGGGCATGGTGAATCTTTCGGTTGCGGTTGGCTATGACCGTCAATTCACGACTCGTGGTTGATATGGCACTCCGGATTGGCCGATCAGACTATAAACGAGCTATGGGGCACGAGCGGTCATTGGGGAGCTAGCCACAATATGCAGTGTCGATGGTAGGCCATCGCTCGCATCGTGAGGGTGCAACTATCAGATTCCGAGCGCTCAAATGTAATAACGAAATGGCAGCGGCGGCAGCTCATTCTTTCGAGGTGCGGCGGTGAGGATTTCACCGACGGAATCAGCGAAGCGTAAAGTCACCGGCACTCCGTCGCCGTATATGCACGCGTTGTAATTGAGCTTCGTCAGCGCAAGGACGTCCGCCATAACTTGTGTGATATCCGCGACGCCTCTCGACACCTCGATCGACAAAGGGTTGGGAACCTCTCGTCCAGCATACGTTTGAAGCCTGGGCACGAAGCCTTTCGTCCATAAATACGCCATCCGGTGGGACTTGATCCAGCCGATACCGCGCGCGATGTTAGTCGTTCCATGGCGAAAAAGTTTCATTCCCGAGTCTTGCCTGATACGTACACAAACGACGTTCGTCTCTGGGGGGACTGTTTCCTTGAACCCCTCCCACTCATCGATAGAGAAGCGCGTTTTGCCGTGGATGAAAAGCTCTTTGGGCGCTTCGCCGCCGTGGTTTGCTCGATAGGCGCTAACGACCATCGCCATTAGTGCCTTGGCCTTCTCCTGGGGGAGATGGAAATCGTATTCGGTCTCTGTGATCCAAGGCCCCACAGCGCCTCGAAACACCACGCCGTCGCCAGAGTCGAGGAACATCTGGGCACCACAGCAGGCATTCCCTGGTTCGTGCGACGAGAAGTCCTTCTTGAAGACGATCCCCACGTAGCAAACACCCGGCCTTGAGCCGCCGAGCTGCCAAGGCTTGCCACCCGCCTTGAAAAAGCAAGTGGTGGCAAGGTTCCATGCCAAGGTGGCGGGATCTTGCAGTCCTCTAAGAGGCATACCATTGGCCTTCTGAAAATCCTCCGGTGCCAGGGTCGTTTCTCTTAGCACTTGGACGGCCGCCTTGTCCTCCAAGAGTCGGGCCTTAAGCTGGTTGTGGAAGTCCAGCTCGTAAAGATAGATTTCAGCCGACTTCAGCTCGTCATCATCGTCGAACAAGCCACGCTCCTTGAAAAGCCTCGTCGCAGCTTTCTTGTCCATGAGTACATCCCTGTGCTCGCGTTCTGATCGCTCCACCTTCGATTGGGGACGGCAGTATTTGTATACCTCTTCAGGGACGACTGCCATCCAAAGGTCGATCGTTGATTCGCTCGCCTGACGGAGATGGTTCGAGATCGCGTCAGAGTAGAGCGACACGGCTTTGTGGATCGCTTGGTGCCGGTCTTCTATTCGGATTGCCTTTCTGAGTCCCTCCTCGTCGATCTGCAGCCAAATCTCCGGGTTGGACGGCCACTCGACGCCGAATACAGCCTCGAATCCAGGAAAGAACGTGTGGTTGGGGTTGTCGGCCAGCTTAGGCGCGATCGGCTTGGACAACCTGTCAACGCACGACGAGTAACGCTTCAGCCCTGCTGTAGTGGATACCACCCCTATGCGCAGCCTGCCGCCTCCGTTAGGGCTATGGATCGGGCCATAAAGTGGAAGGCCATCTTTGGGGTGCTCCATGCGCTGCCCATGCCCGAATAACAGATCGGGCTCTTGAACGTCGATGAGAGTCGGCTTGAAGCTCATATCGGCTCCTCCTCATCGAACTCTTCCTCGCCCAAGTCGTCCTCGGCCTCGTCAATTGGATCAGCATCGATGCTGGGGGCCAAGTCGGATAGCCCGGTGGCCGACGTGAAGATGATGGGTGTCGCCGACAAAACCAAGTAGCGGTCAGAGCCAACGGGCAGTTTGATCTCGGACTGCCCCTCGGCGACCAAGGCTAGGAACGCCCGCAGAAATCCACGCCAACGGTCGTTCCACCAGCTTCGGCAGAAACTCATTCGAAGGCGGTGCGCCTTGGCTGGCGTATCCAGAGGCTTCTCCTCGTCGTCGGTGAAAACGATGGTGGAACGCAGTTCAACGCGCCATGGATCGTCGAGCGAGGGCACCATGCCAACCGCGTATGCCCAATTTGCCTTCCTTTTCTCGCTGCGCCCGTGCAGGGCTTTCTTGCGCGTTCGACCGTCCACGTCTATAAACGCCACACGCTCGCCCTTAGTCAATTGCTGGGTCACGTAAAACACTTTCTTACCACCCGCCTGCTCATGGACGCCGAGTCCTCTGGCTTCCATCCCCAGTTCCCAAGCCTGACGCATTAGGTTCAGGACTTTCTTTCGGGCTTCATGCCTTGGAATCACCTTGTCGCCGAAGCGAGAGTCTTCGCTGATAAATGCTGCGAGTTCCTTCCCGTCGGATTTCGCCAGGATGGCGGACTTCGCCATGAGCGACACGAGGTCCGACGATTTAGCGAATCCCACAATTCGGTCTTCATGCTCGAACCAGGGAACCACGCGGTTCTCAGGGGTCTCTCTGATTTTTCGATCACTGCCTAAGATGCGGGCTGTTTCCAACGCAGGCGGCATGGACATGACCCGAAGCCATGTCGAATCCAGAGATTCGCTTGTGGTCGTGCGCTGGATTGCACCTTCCTTTTCCGCCGCGAGCCACTGCCTCGCCGCTCGCGGATCAGGCGCGAACACCTTTGGGGCATTTGCCTCGGTCAAAGTGTCCAGCAATGAGGTCAAGCCTTTGTGCCATCCGCCCGAAAAGTCGATAACGTTCTTGCGGAGAATACCAATTGGCAACTGAGAATAGTCGTAATCGTCGATACGGACCGGGATGACAAACCCGGGCACGGACTTTTCAACAACTTGACCTGCAGCCCTTTCGTCTTTGGCCCCCTGCGCAGCGACGGAGTTTTTAGAGATGACCGCCACCAGCCGAAACGACTCGTCCCGGATCGCCTTCTCGATCTTGTCCCAAAAGTAGTCGCCCCCTTTAAGTCGGCCTAGGTCGGTCCAAACTGAGTAGCCAGCTAGTTCCAGGCGCGCTCCGAGCCAACGGACAAAGTCGTTATCCTGCGGCGTCGCATGGCTTATGAAAATCGACGTTTTTTCCACTTATCCTCCGAAAGCGTTGCGGCGCTTGGTTCGCGTTTTTTGGGGCACTTTCAGCGCATTATCAGACCACATACAGTCACGCCTTCAAAGAGCAGCTGGCGGCGAAACCCGTCACTCGCTCCCTTTACGTCATAGGAGTGTTCCCGCAACACAGGCCGCTTTGGCCCAGCAAATGCCAATTGTTGGCAGAATTGACAACAATCCAAATGCGTTGGCATAATAGCCAACATGCAGGCGCAGTTGATCACCAAATTCAAAAACATGACGCCGGAAGGCGGGGTGATTGAACTGGTGGTCTGGAAAGTGCCAAAGCCCGTACCGCCAACCGAGCACGGGTTCAAGTACCGGGCCGTGTATTCGCTCAATGGCGTGCGCATCGTCGGGTTTGATAACGAACGCGGCAAAGGCGACCATTGCCATCTGGACGGCAAGGAGGTGCCCTACACCTTTGTCGGCATTGACCAACTGGTCTAAGACTTCATCGCCGCAGTGGCCGCAAGGAGAACATGATGACTGAAAGAGTCCTGACCATCACCATGCACCCCGACTGGCGCGGCGGGCTTCGCGCGGCGGGCAAAGCGGCTGCGGCCAAGTCTTACCAAGGCGAGGTGCTGAACTTTGAAAGCCCCGGCCACTTCTTCGGCCAGCTCACTGTAAAGCGCTGGGAGATTGTGCGGGCGGCGCAGGGCAAAGGAGAGCTTTCGGTGCGCGAACTCGCCCGTGCGGTGAACCGCGACGTGAAGCGCGTGCATGAAGACATTGTGATTCTTGCAGAACTTGGCTTGCTGGAGCGCACAGATGGCGCGGGAGTCATCTGCCCCTATGCGTCGATGCACATCGACATGTACCTCAAGGCGGCTTGACGCCGTCGCGCCAGGGTGCCTACAAAGCGTGTTAACTTGTAAGTTAACAAATTGGCAATTCAATCCTCATTTGCCCAAAGTTCAAAAAATTTAGCTGCCTGGCCCACGTGAAATATGGATAGTTTGCTATATAAAAGTGAGTATTTGAAAATTGACCGTGCCTGAATCGCTGGTGTTGCTCAGTCTGCCGCAGCAAAATGCACCATCTGGTCTGCGTGTGCCTTCGCGAAGGACGGGCGAGCGGTGGCGCGGGCAATGTAGTTCCGACAGGCTGGATAGGCTGCAAGCCCGTCAAACCGGTCAACCAGGCGCAGCACGTCCGCCATGAGGATGTCGGCGACGGAAAAGCTTCCCGCCAACCATGCACGCTCTGCCTGCACTGGCTCCAGATGTCCGAGCCGGGACTTCGTCAGGAACTCGTCGAAGGTGGTGAGAATCAAATCAGCCATCCGACATCTCCAGGAAAAACTCGCAGCTTATCGGGCAAGCCTTTGCAGCCTCGCTCGTGCTCTTGCGCGCCTCAACCCAAAGCCCGTATCCCCAACGAAGTCTGAATCTGCGCTCGCAGCCTGGGCGGCTCGCCCGCTTTCACGGTGGCAACTGACCACCCCGCGTCCAGGCCCAATGCCTTCATCTGCCGCTCGATGCGCGAGGTGTCGGCAGTGAAGAACTCCAACTGCATCAACACCAGCCCCGCATCCGGCAGCGTGCTGGCCGGGTGCGCGTCGGTTTGCCATTCGATCAGCGTGGGGGTCAGGCCACCGTGTGTGGCGCTGCCGCCCCTAAGCGACGTATCGCGCGACGCATCGAGCGACGCATCGGGGGAGGTAATGAGCCAGTTCAGCGCGCCCCGGCTCATGGGCACGATGGGGCGCATCGGCTCGGCGCTGGCTTTCGCTGTCGCGGCGAGGTCTGCCGTGCGAGCGACCCAAGTGTGCAGGCGCGCGGGCGCATTCACAGGCATTTCGTCCAGGCCGAACCAGCGCGGCGCGGCGGGTTTGGGCGCGGCGGGGTTGATGGCCATCACTTCGAGGTAGGCCGATTTACCCAGCGACAGCAGCAGGTTGTGAGTGCCCATGCGCGCGTGTTCGCCGCCCTTTTGCGGGTACACGCCCAAGCGCTCGAACACATACGCGCCGCCGATTTCAAGCGACGGCGCGGTGATGATGATGTGGTCGATCTCGCAGCGCGGGTTCATTTGTCGACACGCCCCAGTTCAGTAGGTCCCTGGGTAGGCCCCGCCGTCTGCCAGGATGTTCTGCCCGTTGATGTATGCGCCGTGGGTGCTGCACAAAAACGCGCAGATGGCACCGAATTCCTCTGGCGTGCCAAAACGCTGGGTGGGGACGGTCTTGCGCCGCGCGTCGGCGATCACACTCACGTCCACGCCCTGCTTTTGCGCCGCGCCTGCCAGCGTCACCTTGATGCGGTCGGTATCAAAAATGCCCGGCAGCAGGTTGTTGATGGTGACACCGTTGGACGCCAGCTTGACGGTGCGCGCCACACCCGCCACAAACCCGGTGAGGCCGCTGCGTGCCCCGTTGGAGAGGCCCAAAACATCAATGGGGGCCTTGACGGAGCTGGAAGTGATGTTGACGATACGGCCAAAACCGCGCGCAGCCATGCCATCTACGGTGGCTTTGATCAGCTCGATGGGGGTCAACATGTTGGCGTCAATGGCTTTGATCCAGGCGTCGCGCTCCCAGTCGCGAAAATCTCCTGGCGGCGGGCCACCGGCGTTTGTGACGACGATGTCGAAGTCTTTGCGCAGGGCAAACACGGCGGCGCGGCCTTCTAGCGTGGTGATGTCTGCCGCGCAGCTCAGCACAGTCGCCCCGGTGGATGCAGCGTAGTCCGCTCTTAATTTTGCAGCGGAGGCTTCGAGCACTTCTTTGGTGCGTGCGACGATCAATACGTTGACGCCGTCTTTGACCAGCGCCGTTGCACAGCCCAAGCCTAAGCCTTTGCTGGCGCCGCACACCAAAGCCCACTTGCCCGCAATGCCTAAATCCATGAAAAATTACCTCGTTCGATGTTGATCTTGGGACAATAATACGCGGATGGAGGTCTGATCATGTTTCAGATAGCCCTTTTTCAGATAGCCCTTTATTCCCGGCTTATGTCCCGCCTCAATTCACGCCTACCCTCCTTCTCTGCCGCGCTGCTTTTGGCGTTGGCCGCTGCGGCCCCGCCCGTTCACGCACAAACACCCGAACCTTTGGTGGTCAAACGCGCCACCGAGTTGCGCAGCGCGCCGGGTGACAGTTCTGCCAGCCTGGGGCCACTGGCCGCCCAAAGCACGGTGACGCGCCTGACGGCACGCCAGGGCCCGTGGATGGAAGTGCGCACCCCGCAAGGCACGGCCGGCTGGTTGCACATGTTTGATTTGAGCGCCACGCCGACCACAGGCGGCAATGCGGCCACCGGCGCGCTGCGCAGCGTCACCAACTTTTTCAGCCGTGGCTCGACGCCGGCGGGCAGTGGCTCCCCCGGCGGCATGACCTCGACGGTAGGCATTCGCGGCCTGGGCGCCGAAGACCTGAGCCGCTCGCAGCCCAATCTGGCGGCGGTAGCCCAGGCTGAAGGCCTGCGCCAAAACGACGCCCAGGCGCGCAGTTTTGCGGCCGACGCCAAACTTTCGGCACAGACAGTGCAAGCGCTGCCCGTGCCACCCGCCGCCGCCCGTTAAGGCGCACCCAACGTGAGAAACGGCCTACTGGAGGTCCAGAAAATGCAGTTCATCAAACCCATGGCAGCCCAAGCCCGCCGCATTACGCCCCGTGCTTCCCGCGCAGTTGCAGGGCGCTTCATACCGTTTGCAGCGGTCTTGCTGGCCACGACGGCGCTTACTGCCCAGGCGCAGGATCCGCTGAACCTGATGCAGCAATTGCTGCGCCAGGGCCAGCAAAACGCACCCAAACCTGCGCCCAACCGCGCCGTGCCTGCCTTGCCGGGCTCGCCTTCGGGCACACCCGCAGCAGCGGCGGGTTTATTGAATTTGATCGCCCCTGGCGCGGTACCGGCTGCGGCCCCGCAAGGCGGTGGAGCCCAAGCGCTGGATTTGGTGCAACTGCTGTCGCAATCGCTGGAGCAGATCGACCAGCCCAAAGAAATCGAGATCGGCCGCCAGTTGGCCGCCGTGCTGTTGGGCAGCAAGCCGCTGCACCCCGACTTGGTGTTGCAGCGTTACGTGAACCGCTTGGGGCGCTGGATCAGCCTGCAGTCGTCGCGCCCGGAACTGCCATGGACTTTTGCCGTGCTCAACGACACGGGTTACAACGCCTTTGCGGCGCCGGGCGGTTATATCTTTGTGACCAAAGGCCTGATTGACCGGGTGGGCGACGAGGCCGAGCTGGCGGGCATTTTGGCGCACGAGATCATCCACGTCGCTGAAAAACACCACCTCAAAGCCTTGCGCAAAACCGCGCAGGCCGGCATGTTGACGCAAGTTCTGGCCTCTCAATTGAGCAACAACTTGGGGCCGGGCCTCTCGGCGCAGCTTTTGAACATGGGCAAAGACATTTATTCCAAAGGCCTGGATCAAGAGGATGAATTTGAGGCCGACCGCAACGGCGTGGCGCTGGCGGCACGCGCGGGGTTTGACCCTTACGGCCTGGTGGCCGTGCTGCACCAACTTCGCACTGTGACACCCGACAACGCGGCGTTCACGCTGACGATGAGCACGCACCCCCCGGCGCAGGCGCGTATGGACCAGATCGAGGCAGCGATGGGCAACCGGCTGGACGCGTTTTCAGGTAAACCCGCAGTATCCCTGGCGCAACGGCTGGGGCGCTAAAGCGTCAAAAGTGTCAATATTTGCCGCTTATTATTAATTTTACTTATTTCTCTGGTGTAAATAGGTCAAAATTTATAATAAATTTAGGAGCAAATTATTCATATACTACGTGGCTTAATAGCAAATTATATTTATTTTTAAAACTTGAAAATAAATATTTAAAATCCCACAGCATGCCCGTCACGGCGTGGGTCGCTGGCGGCGATGTAGCCCTCCACGCTGGGGTTGCCTGCCCGCCAGATGAATTGGCCGGCGCCAAAATCTTGGTAAGAGTCGTTGATCACCGCCATCTGGTGGCCGCGATCACGCAGCGCCTGCACCGTGGCGGCGGGCATGGTGGATTCGACGTTCAGCTCCAGCCCCTGGTTGAAACGCCAGCGCGGCGCATCGCACGCCATTTGCGGGCTGTGCTGGTAGTCGAGCATGCGCACCAAGGTCTGCATATGGCCCTGCGGCTGCATGTTGCCGCCCATCACGCCGAAGGACATCACCGGCTGGCTGTCCTTGGTGAGGAAGGCCGGAATGATGGTTTGAAATGGCCGTTTGCCAGGGGCGACGAGGTTCGGGCTGTCGGCGTCCAAGCTGAAGCCGTAGCCCCGGTTTTGCAGGCTGATGCCAAATGTGGGCTCGACGCAGCCCGAACCAAAACCCATGTAATTGCTCTGGATGAAGCTGACCATCATGCCGCTTTCGTCGGCTGCGGTGAGGTAAATCGTGCCGCCCTTGACGGGGTTGCCAGCGCCGAAGTCTTGCGCCTTTTTGGGGTTGATCAAACGCGCGCGTGAGGCCAGGTAGGCGTCATCCAGAAGCTGCTCCACCGTCACCGTCATGCTGGCGCGCTCAGAGACGAAGCGGTAAACATCGGCAAACGCGAGTTTCATGGCTTCGATTTGCAGATGTTGCGAATCAGCGCTGTCAGCGCCCAGGTCTGCGATCTCAAATTTCTCCAGAATGCCGAGCGCCATCAGCGCCGCGATACCCTGGCCGTTGGGCGGAATCTCGTGCAGCTCGTAACCCCGGTAATTTTTGGCAATTGGCGTGACCCATTCGCACTGGTGTGCTGCCAGGTCAGCGGCGGTCATTGCGCCGCCGTTGTCGCGGTTGAATTTATCCAGCGCAGCGGCGATCTCGCCCCGGTAAAACGCTTCACCTTTTGTCGCGGCAATGGCTTTCAACGCCCGGCCTGCAGCCTTGAATTGAAACAACTCACCGATATTGAGCGCGCGCCCGCGCGGCAAAAATGCCTGTGCAAAACCGGGCTCGCCTTGCAGCTCTTGCACGGGCGCAGCCCATTTGCCGGCCACGACAGGCGGCACGAGGTAACCCCGCTCGGCGATGTCAATGGCGGGGGCCAGCAAGTCGGCAAAGGGCAATTTGCCGAAGCGTCCACTCATCGCCACCCAGCTGCTCACGGCGCCGGGCACGGTGACGGAATCAAGGCCGCGTTTGGGTGGCGTGGCGGCACCTGCGCCGTATTTACGCCGGAAATAATCGGGTGTCCAGGCGGCAGGCGCGCGACCTGAGGCGTTCAAACCGTGCAGTTGCTGCCCGTCCCACAGGATGCAAAACGCGTCGCTGCCCAGGCCGTTGCTCACGGGCTCACACAGGGTCATCACCGCTGCGGCGGCGATCGCCGCATCAACCGCGTTGCCGCCTTTGTGCAACATGGCCAGGCCCGCCTGCGCGCCCAAGGGGTGCGAGGTGGAGACCACGTTGCGGGCGAACAGCGGAATGCGCGTGCTGGGGTAGGGATTTTGGTAGTTGAAATTCATGAAACGTCACCGATCAGATTCAATGCCGGGTTGAGCCAGCACGCCAAAACAAAACGGCAACCTGAGTTGCCGTTTTGAAGATGCTTTGAAGGGGCACACACCCCTTGGATCACTCCTCGACAAAGGCCTCTTCGCGTTTGCTCTTCACCGATGGCAAAAGAACGATGATCACCAATATTGCTGCGGCGATCAGCAGCCCGGCAGACAGTGGCCGCGTGACAAACACAGACCAATCGCCGCGGGACAGCAATAACGCTCGACGCAGGTTCTCTTCCATCATCGGCCCCAGGATGAAGCCCAGCAGCAAGGGCGCGGGCTCGCAACCCAACTTGATGAAGTAGTAACCGATCACGCCAAACAAGCCCACCAGCCAGATGTCAAAGGTATTGTTATTGGTCGAATAGACACCAATGGCACAGAACAACACGATGGCCGGGAACAGGTACTTGTAGGGCACGGTCAACAGTTTGATCCACATCCCGATCAGCGGCAAATTCAAGATGATCAGCATCAGGTTGCCAATCCACATGGAGGCGATCAAGCCCCAGAAAAGCTGTGGGTTGCTGGTCATCACCTGGGGGCCAGGCTGGATGTTGTGGATGGTCATGGCCCCCACCATCAGCGCCATCACGGCGTTGGGCGGGATGCCCAGCGTCAAGAGGGGAATGAAGGAGGTTTGGGCGCCTGCATTGTTGGCCGACTCGGGGCCCGCGACACCGCGGATGTTGCCCTTGCCAAACTCGATCTCGCCCTTTTTCAAGGGAATCTTTTTCTCAACCGTGTAAGCTGCAAAGGCAGCCAACAAGGCGCCACCGCCAGGTAAAATGCCCAATAGAGAACCCAAGGCCGTGCCCCGCAGCACGGCAGGCGCCATGTCTTTGAAATCTTGCTTGGTGGGCCACAAACCCTTCACCTCGGCCGTAAACACTTCGCGGTCATCTTCATGTTTGCTCAGGTTCATGATGATCTCACCATAACCAAACACGCCCATGGCAATGGTAATGAAACCGATGCCATCGGTAAGTTCAGGAACGTCAAAGCTGAAACGCGCCACACCGGAGTTCACGTCGGTGCCCACCAAGCCCAGGAGCAGGCCCAGCAAAATCATGGCAATCGCCTTGATCAAAGAGCCCGATGCCAGCACAACAGCACCGATCAGGCCCAGAATCATCAGTGAAAAATATTCAGCGGGGCCGAATTTGAAGGCCAATTCCGTCAATGGCGGCGCAAATGCGGCCAGGATGAGCGTACCCACACAGCCCGCAAAAAATGACCCCAAACCTGCCGCCGCCAGCGCAGGCCCGGCTCGACCTTGACGCGCCATTTGGTATCCGTCGATACACGTCACCACGGAGGAAGACTCACCCGGCAGGTTGACCAAAATTGCGGTGGTTGAGCCACCGTATTGGGCGCCGTAATAAATGCCGGCCAGCATGATCAGCGCCGACACGGGGGGCAAAGCGTAGGTTGCAGGCAGCAGCATCGCTATGGTGGCGACCGGGCCAATGCCTGGCAAAACGCCAATCAGCGTGCCCAGCAGACAGCCGATAAAGGCATACAGCAGATTGATCGGCGTGAAAGCCACGCCGAAGCCCAGCATCAAATTGTTGACTAATTCCATTGAAGCAGCTCCTTAACCTGTAATGAACGCGGGCCACACTGGAAACTGTAGTTTCAACAGCACGATGAAAGCCAAATAGCTGCCGATAGCCAGCACGGCGGACAGAATCAGCACTTCACGCCACTTGAAGGTGTCTCCAGCCTTGCTAGAGATGATCGTCAAAGCGAAAATCGCGGCGATCAGGCCCATGGCAGGTAATTTGATGCTGGGCAGGCCGCCCAGCATGACGCCAAACACCAGGTTCGACAGGATGATGTAAATCAGCGGCCGCCAGACCGTGGCGCCGATCTTGTCGCCGTCCGTCGCCTTGCTCATGGTTGAACTGACAATGATGACCGCGCCCAGAATGGCCAGCAACACCCCCAGCAACAGCGGGAAGTAGCCAGGCCCCATGCGAGCGCCAGAACCAATGTTGTATTGCGTGGCGCCAAATGCAAACAAAACGCCAACCACCAGGAACATCAGGCCCGAAGCAAAGTCTTTTTGACTTTTAATACCCATACCAGTCTCCTACAAAAGTTTCCAACAGTGCATTTTGCACGGGAATTGAGCGCCTCAAGGATGTGGATTTCACCTATGGCGCATTTCACCTCTGGGCAAACGGGCCCACGCAAGCCTTCAACTCAGCGGGGGCGTCGACGCCATCACCTCTCCGATCACGGTGTGTCCCTCTGCCACTTGCAAGGCGCCCGCGAGCCGCAGGGGCCGCATGCCGTCTTGCACCGCCTGCTGCTTCAAACCGGTCATGCCGGCGTCGCCCATCATGCGGGATTTGAAGTTTTCGCTCACGACAAGAAGTTCATAAAGCCCCATGCGGCCCCTAAAACCAGTCATCCGGCAGTCAACGCAGCCCACCGGCTTATAGGGTTTGAAGCCGCCGCTGATTTTCCAGGGCGCAACGGCCTCGGCCAAGGCCTCTCGGCTGGTGTCGGGGTCAGCCACTTTGCATTCTTCACACAAGGTGCGCACCAGGCGCTGGGCCAAAACACCCAGCAAGGTGGCGTTGATCAGGTAAGACGGAATACCCAATTCAAGCAGCCGCGTCACAGCGGAAGGCGCATCATTCGTGTGCAGGGTGGAAAACACCAAATGCCCGGTCAGCGCCGCCTGCACCGCCATTTCTGCGGTGGCCAGGTCACGTATTTCACCAACCATGATGATGTCCGGGTCTTGCCGCATCAAGGCGCGCAGGCCTTCCGCAAAACCAAAATCAAGCTGAGGCTGCACCTGCGTTTGGTTGAACGACGGCTCGATCATCTCGATCGGGTCTTCGATCGTGCTGACGTTGACCTCCTCCGTAGCGATGCGTTTAAGCGTGGCGTACAGAGTAGTGGTTTTACCGGAACCTGTGGGGCCCGTCACCAAAATGATGCCGTGGGGGCGCTTGACCAATGCTTCCCAGCGTTGGCTGTCATGTTGTGTGAAACCCAGGGCGTCCAGGTCTTTGACGGCGTTGTCTGGGTCAAAAATGCGCATGACCATTTTTTCACCAAACGCCGTCGGCAAGGTTGAAATCCGCATTTCAATCTCGTCGCCGCGCGGGTTGCGGGTCTTGATGCGCCCGTCCTGCGGACGCCTGCGCTCAATCACGTCCATGCGACCGAGCAATTTGATGCGTGCCGTCATGGCATTGAGCACGCCCATGGGCATCTGGTAAACCTGATGCAATACACCGTCAATGCGAAAACGGATCACGCCCTGCTCCCGACGCGGCTCCAGGTGGATGTCGCTGGCGCGCTGGTCAAACGCGTATTGCCACAGCCAATCCACGACCTGCACGACGCTTTGGTCGTTGGCATCGAGCTGTTTGTTGGTTTTGCCAAGTTCCACCAATTGCTCAAAACTCGCCCCGCCGGAGTTGCCCCCCGACTTCATCGCCATACGGATGGATTTGGCCAGCGTAAAGAATTCGGCTGTGAATTTGTGGATGTCCTGCGGGTTGGACAAAACCCGCCGCACGCTGCGTTTGGACTGCCGCTCCACTTCCGCCACCCAGTCCGTCACAAAGGGCTCGGAAGTGGCGATCACCACCTCCGAACTGGTGACCTGCACCGGCAATATCTTGTGGCGCTCGGCGTAAGCGGCACTGATCACATCGGCCACCTTGCCAACCTCCACTCTGAGCGGGTCAATGCGTAAATAGTCAAGTTTTGACCATGCGGCCAGCCATTGCGTCAAACCTTCAATATCCAGCGGCTGACCGGTGTTGGCCCGGCGGATCGACACGCTGGCCAGACGCAAGAGCGGATGCTGGGCGCTTTCCGCCTGGGCGCAACGCGCCACTGTGCGTGTAGCTTCCTGCTCGGTGATCATGCCGTCGCTGTGCAGCCAATGCACCAGATGCCGCCAGTCCAGGGGCCCCACGTAATGGGCTTTGAGCAGTGTTTTGTTTTTTGTAGCGGAGTTCATGGTGAAACTTGATTCAAAATTCGGGCCCACTGGCGCGCGGGCAGACCCCAGCGAGTCTGGATGATTTCAGCCTTGGCGGCAAGCGCCGATCGTTTAATGGTCTCTGGATTGCGCATTGCCAACACCACGGTGTTGCCAGCGCGGGTCGGCTTGAAGGCCCATAACGCGTCCCGGCCAAATACGGCTCCGATTTTGTCAACGCTGCGCTGAAAGCTGGACGACCGGCCAAAAAGATTGACCGTCATGCAGCCCTTGCTTGCCAACACGCGGCGGCAATCGGCATAAAAGGCTTCGCTGTCCAGCACCGGCGCGGCAGCCTCGTGGTCATAAAGGTCAATCTGTAAAGCGTCGA
This sequence comes from Rhodoferax sp., assembly GCA_031365665.1. Classification (GTDB taxonomy): domain Bacteria; phylum Pseudomonadota; class Gammaproteobacteria; order Burkholderiales; family Burkholderiaceae_C; genus JANYCG01. The sequence continues at coordinate 24,418 of JANLYO010000196.1, forward strand.
CTGTGCCCGACCAGCGCGGTCTTTTGATTTCCAGCCCGGCATCCGCCAAAACGACCTGCATGCGCAAGTTGTCAGGTGGCAATTTGAACCAGCCCCGGCATGCCAGCACGACCTGCGGGTTGATCTCAATGGCGCAGGTGTTCATGCGCAGGACTTTGTGGCAGTATTTGGTCAAGGAGCCTGCGCCCAATCCTAACTGCAGCGCCTGCATCTTCGGCAATGCGTCAACTTCCGCAAACAACAGCCAAGCCATCATGCGCTGGATGTACTCGTGCACCAGAACGGTCGGTGCGTCCAGCAACATGGAGCCCTGCACCCATTGCGTACCCAGATGAAGGTGGCGAATCGGACCCTCATCGGAAAAATTGACTTCGGGCAGCAAGGGCGCGTGATTTTTCAAGATACTTGCATTATCCTCACGCCTTCTTCATAAATCGCGTCTTGGAGGACCTCCATGAATGTTGAAGTCATTTGGACTTTTCTAAGCACCCAGGGTGCTGATTTCGGTTTGAAAGTTTTAGGCGCGCTGGCCGCGTGGATCGTCGGTCGCTGGTTGATCGGGTTGGCCCTTCGCTTAATGAGTGTCGGGTTCCAAAAGGGCGGAAAAATTGACCAGACGCTGGCCAATTACCTGACCTCGATCATCTCGGTGATTTTGAACATCGTCCTGATCCTGGCGATTCTGGATATTTTTGGCGTCAAGACAACTTCTTTCGCCGCCCTCCTGGCGGGCGCAGGTCTGGCGATTGGTACGGCCTGGGGCGGCTTGCTCACACATTTTGCGGCGGGTGTCTTCATGCAGGTGCTGCGTCCGTACAAGGTGGGTGATTGGGTATCGGCGGGCGGTGTCACCGGTACCGTCAAAGAATTGGGCCTTTTTGGCACCACCTTGGTCACGGGCGACAACGTCACCACCATCGTCGGCAACAACACCGTTTTTTCGGGCGTGATCCAAAATTTCAGCACACTGCCGACCCGGCGGGTCGACTGCACCGCCAAGGTCGCCAACAGTGTGGACCCGATGGACGCGATTGCCCGCCTGAAGGCTGCAGTTGCCACAATTCCCAATGTCGTGATTTCGCCAGCGCCTGAAGTGGAAATCCTCCAGTTCACACCGGAAGGCCCTCTTCTGTGTGTGCGCCCCTACACCCACACCGACCACTATTGGCAAGTGTATTTCGATACGCACAAAGCCGTTGTGACCACCTTTGGTGCGGCTGGCTACCCCACGCCCGAAACACCGATTACGCCCCGCAACCGTTAAATCACCTCGCAAAGCTGGGGAAAACGCTAGGGCTGTGCAGGCAAAAGGCCGGCCAGCCTAGGCAGGGCAGAGCGTGCATTTGCCGTCGTTGCAATGGCAAGCGCCTCCGGCGACATACCGCGCAGCGCTGCCACTTCTGCTGCAATCCGAGGCAACTCAAAAGGTTCATTGCGCCCCTGAGCCTCGCCCGAATTGCGTTCACTGGCGATCCTATAAAGCCACTTGGGCGGGATATCCGGAGCGTCTGTTTCCATGACCAGGGCGTCAAGAGGCAGGTGCGTGGCCAAGCGACGAAGCTGCAATGCGCGCTCAAAAGTGGCCGCCCCACCCAACCCGAGTTTGAGCCCGAGTTTGACAAATTCGCGCGCCTGCGACTCGCTGCCATTGAAGGCATGCGCAATCCCGAGCCAAGCGGCATCACTGGGCGTCTGCGCCCGAAGGTATTTGAGAAGCCGATCCGCGGAGCGTCGCACGTGCAAGATAACCGGCAGGTCAAACTTGCGGGCAAGTCGGAGTTGCTGCTTGTAAAAATGCTCCTGCTTTTCCACCATCAAAGGCGTCGTGAGCGCCGGCACAAAAAAATCCAATCCAATCTCTCCCACGGCTACCAAACGGGGGTCATGGTGATGGAGGTGGAGTTGCTGCTCCAAGCAGGCCAGGTCACTCTCGAGCGCACGCGGCGTGTAAAGCGGATGGATGCCCAGCGCATAACTGTTGCCGGTTTGATGTGCCAGCAGCCGAACCGTGTCGAAGTTAGCGACTTCAACCGCTGGAATGACGCAATGCCGGACGTTTTGGGCAATGGCTCGGGCCCAAATGGCGTCGGTTTGCCCCTCGAATTCGGGCGCATCCAAATGGCAATGGGTGTCGATCCAGAAGGTCATGGGCCGAAAATACCACAGGTGGGTTGCCGCCCGGCAACTTGCCATTTCAGGCCTTGCTTGAGCAAAACCCTGCGTTCCGTGATACCGTTGCACAGCCGTTTCAAATGCAACTCTGACAAGGTGTAAGCATGCGCAAGTCTGCCCTCTACAGCAGTTCGATCACGTCTTCAATGGCGTTGGCACCGGTTGAGGTTCCCAAAGCCCGCCTTTCCTGGCGTGCGCGTCTGGCTGGCATCCGACAAATTTCACCTCAGGATCCGCGCGTTTTGTGGGCTGCCATCGCGTTGTTGACGCTGGCCTTGGCGGCCAACATTGCCTTCAGTTTGCGACCGGGCCAGCCCAAACTGACGCAGGAAATCATTGACGCTGCGGTATTGAAAACGCTGGAAACCGCTGACTTGCCGTCTGCTGCGGCTCGGGCTGCCGAGGCCATTGCGCCTTCAGTCGTGCGCGTCATGGGTTTTGTCAAAAACGCCGACGGCGACGCCGATATCGAACACGGCGTGGGTACCGGTGTGGTGATTGTGGACAAAGGCATCATCCTGACCAATTTGCACGTAGTGCAAGGCGCGCAAACCATCAAAATCACGTTTTCAGACGGGCTTGAAACCATGCCACCATCAAAAGCGTCAAGCCCGAAGATGACCTAGCCGTGCTGCAGGCCAAAACCATCCCGGACGACATTATCGCCGCCACCATGCGCTCCACCGGTGATTTGAAACCGGGCGATCACGTGGTGGCCGTCGGTTTTCCATTCGGCATCGGGCCGTCGGTTTCCGCCGGGGTAGTTTCCGGCTTGAAGCGCTCGTTCCGTTCCCCCGAAGGCAAACAGGAAATGAGCAACCTGATCCAGTTTGACGCCGCCGCCAACCCCGGCAATTCCGGCGGCCCGCTGGTCACCATGGACGGCCAGGTGGTCGGCATCGTCACAGCCATCCTGAATCCCAACGAACAACGCACCTTCATCGGCATCGGCTTTGCCGTGCCGATTGAAAACGCTGCCGGGGCAGCAGGTTTGCCGCCATTCTGACGGCAAATAGGCCCGGACTCCGCCCGTTGAACTTGACTTGAGCTGATTCACCTTCTTTTCCCCTAACTTCTCTTGACCCACTCGTAAGGATTTGCACATGGAAGCCGCAACCGCCCCAGCCCCCAGCGCCACCAGCGACGAGACGGCGCAGTTGATGGAGAAAATCCTCTACGAGGTCAAACGCGTCGTCGTGGGCCAGGACCGCTTTCTGGAACGCGTCATGGTGGCCATGCTGGCGCAAGGCCACCTGCTGGTGGAAGGCGTGCCCGGACTCGCGAAAACGCTGACTGTCAAAACCTTGGCCAACACTGTTCGCGGCGACTTCAAGCGCATCCAGTTCACGCCGGATCTGGTGCCGTCCGACCTGGTGGGCACCCGCATCTACAACCAGAAAACCGGCGATTTCTCCACCACGCTGGGCCCGGTGTTCACCAACCTGCTGCTGGCCGACGAGATCAACCGCGCACCGGCAAAAGTGCAAAGCGCGCTGCTTGAAGTGATGCAGGAGCGCCAGGTCACCATTGCGGGCGTGACCCACAAGGTGCCCAGTCCTTTTTTGGTCATGGCGACACAGAATCCTATTGAGACCGAGGGCACTTATCCGTTGCCAGAGGCGCAGGTTGACCGCTTCATGATGAAAGTGCTGGTGGACTACCCCACTGACGAAGAAGAATTCGTCATCGTGCAACGTGTCACTGGTGCGGCAGTTGCGGTGACGGCAGTTGCAACGACAGAACAGTTGGCTGCGCTGCAAAAACAGTGCCGTGAAGTCTATGTTGACCCGAGCCTGATCCAGTACGCTGTTCGTTTGGTGTCGGCCACACGCACCCCGGCCAAACACGACCTGAAAGACCTGGCGAGATTCATCACTTTTGGTGCGAGCCCACGTGCCACGATCAACATGACCGAAGGTGCCCGCGCCCTGGCCATGCTGCGCGGACGCACCTATGTGTTGCCCGAAGACATGACCGACCTTGTGCCCGATGTGCTGCGCCACCGGCTTGTGCTCTCTTACGAAGCCTTGTCTGAAGGACTGACGGCAGACGCCATCACGGCCAAAATCATGGCCAAAATTCCAGTGCCTGCCAAACCGCTGGAACACGACAAACTGGCCGCTTAGTTGCGTTGCGTGGCCCATTCAATGCCCCTGGGGTTGTGAGCCTTTAGCCAATGTTCAACCCCTTCAGACGCAAGCCCAAAACGGTGGCCACACCGATGGCGGAGGCCGCCAACGCGCCACAGATTGTGGGCGCTGACAGCGTATTGCGCCGCCTCGAATGGACCGTCGTGCGCAGGCTCGACGGTCTGCTGCAGGGCGATTACCGAACGCTCTTGAGAGGCACTGGAATCGATCTGGCTGATTTGCGCGAATACCAGTTCCACGACGACGTGCGTCACATGGACTGGAACGTGACCGCGCGCTTGCAGGTGCCCCATGTGCGCGTGTTCACCGAAGACCGGGAAATGACCGCCTGGTTCTTGCTGGACTTAAGCCCTTCCATTGATTTTGGCTCCGGTGAACAACGCAAACGCGACGTCTCCGCCGAATTCGTGGCCGTATTGGCGCGGCTCTTGACGCGTCATGGCAACCGGGTTGGCGCCTTGTTGTACGGCTCTGGGGTGGACACTGTGATTCCGGCGGGCAGTGGCCGTCGGCACGTGTTGCGCCTGCTGCATGCGATCACGCGGCGCCCCCAACACGCGGCGTCCGGCAGCACCCGGTTGGGCGACTTGCTGGAGGCCGCCGCAGGTTTTATTCATCGACGCTCGACCATTTTTGTCGTGTCAGATTTCATCAGTGAACCTGGTTGGGAAAAGCCCCTGGGGCACCTGGCGCAAAAGCATGAAGTGGTCGCTGTGCGGCTGGTTGATCCGGTGGAAATGGATTTACCCGATTTGGGGCTGATCACGATCCGCGACGCTGAAAGCGGCGAACAGGTGCTGGTGGATACCCATGACCCGAAATTTCGCCAGCGCTTTGCGCGCATCGCCGCTGAGCGTGAAGCCCAGTTGCGCCAAAACCTGGGCAAAGCTGGTGTCGACACGCTGGAGTTGTCCACGGCCGACGACTTGGTGGAGTCGGTCGTCCGATTCACTGAGATGCGCAAACGCCGCAGCCGCATCGGCGCGGGAGCAAAACTCCCCACCCACCTCAAGCGGGCAGCTTGAACTGCGCCACGCCACGCGCCGTTTAAAGCCGCCCCACGTCGAACCGTCAAAGCACAGGAGACAAACTCATGGACTTGGCCACCCTTCTACCCAAACAGATGCCCATGACTTTTTTTTGGCCCAACTTGTTGTGGCTGCTGCTGCTGGTGCCGCTGCTGGTGCTGGTCTACCTCTGGTTGATGAAACGCAAGAAAAAAGTGGCCCTGCGTTACGCCAGTTTGTCCATCGTGCGCGAAGCCATGGGCACGGGGCCGGGCTTTCGCCGCCATATTCCGCCACTGCTCTTTTTGTTCTCGATTGCCGCCATGTTGCTGGCCGCCTCTCGCCCGTTTGCGGTGATCAGCCTGCCCACTACGCAGGAAACCATTATCTTGGCGATGGACGTCTCAGGCAGCATGCGTGCGACCGACGTGCAACCCAATCGCATGGTGGCGGCCCAAAACGCAGCCAAGGCCTTTCTGGCTGATCTGCCCAAAGGCGTCAAAGTCGGCATCGTTGCTTTTGCGGGTTCGGCTACGGTTGCACAGATCCCAACGCTCAACCGTGAAGACCTGGTCTCGGCGATTGACCGCTTCCAGATGCAGCGCGCCACCGCCATTGGCAATGCCATCGTGATGTCGCTGGCCACGCTTTTCCCGGACGCCGGGATTGACCTGGGCCAGCTCCAATACGGCAACCAGCGCCAGCGGGGGGTGTCGATTGACCAACCCGCCAAAGAGAAAAAAGAATTCACACCGGTGCCGCCCGGCTCCTACAAATCAGGCGCCATCATTTTACTGACCGATGGCCAGCGCACCACCGGCATCGACACCTTGGAAGCCGCCAAAATGGCCGCCGACCGGGGCGTGCGCATCTACACCGTGGGCATTGGCACGGTAAACGGCGAAACCATTGGCTTTGAAGGCTGGTCGATGCGGGTGCGCCTGGACGAAGCCACACTGAAGGCCGTCGCCCAAAAAACCGACGCCGACTACTTCTATGCCGGCACGGCGCAGGATCTGAAGAAGGTCTATGAAACCCTGAGCTCCCGACTGACGGTGGAAAAGAAAGAGACCGAAATCTCCGGTCTGCTGGCCCTCTTTGCCGCTGTGCTGGCGATCAGCGCTGCGGCCCTGTCCCTGCTCTGGTTCAACCGGATCTTGTAGTTTTCCGGGTGAAAAGCGGGTTCGGCCAGGGCTGGAACCCGGCTTGTTTCAAAATTACTCAATCATCTGAGATAAATTACTCAATGCATTGAGTAAAATAACTCATTCGATTGAGTAAAACCATGTCTTCAGAAATCCGCCGCCATATTCTGGCCGCTTTCACCGCCCGTTTGCTGGAGCCGCGCCGCTTCCTGCAGGTGCTGGCCGGCCCGCGCCAGGTAGGCAAGACGACCCTGGTTCGCCAGGC
>JANLYO010000099.1:0-4076 GCA_031365665.1 Rhodoferax sp.
CACGCTGATCAAGGCGCTCTCGGGCGCCATCATTCCGGACGAAGGCACGATCGAGCTGGACGGCAAACCGGTGCATTTCAAGTCGCCCATCGAAGCGCGCCGCCACGGCATCGAGACGGTTTACCAGGATCTCGCCGTGGCCCCGGCGATGAGCATTGCCGAAAACCTGTTTCTGGGCCGCGAGCTGCGCCGCCCCGGCATTCTGGGCAGCGTGTTTAGGAGCCTGGACAAAAAGAAGATGCTGGCCGAGGCGGTTGCCCGCATGAACGACCTGAAGGTCGGCATCCGCTCGATGACGCAGGCGGTTGAGACCCTCTCCGGCGGGCAGCGCCAGTGTGTGGCCGTGGGCCGGGCGGCGGCGTTTGCGCAGCATGTGGTCATCATGGACGAACCCACCGCCGCGCTGGGCGTCAAAGAGGGCAACATGGTGCTGGAACTGATCCGCCGCGTGCGCGACCGGGGCTTGCCGGTGATTTTGATCAGCCACAATATGCCCCATGTCTTTGAAGTGGCCGACCGCATCCATATCCAGCGCTTGGGACGCCGTGCCGCCGTGGTCAACCCCAAGATGATCAGCATGAGCGACACCGTGGCGGTGATGACGGGCGCCAAAGCTGTTGAAGATTTGCCTGCTGATGCGCTCGCCTGAGACAGGGCGGCCAGCGTCGGCGCCATCACCTGCACCCGTACCTGCACAAAACGCACCCTTGATCCGCCCGCGTGGCTCCAACCACGTGGGCATGCGCCAGTTCAACGAACGCGTGGTGCTGCAGGCCATCCGCCAACATGGCAGCCTGCCCAAAGCCGAGTTGGCGCGCCTGACAAGCCTGACCGCCCAGACCATTGGCCTGATCACCACGCGCCTGGAAGAAGACGGCTTGTTGATCCGCCACCAGCCGGTGCGCGGGCGGGTGGGGCAACCCTCAGTGCCCATGGCGCTCAACCCGGACGGTGCGTTTTCCATCGGCATCAAGATCGGACGGCGCAGCGCCGACTGGTTGCTGGTCGATTTCACCGGCCAGGTGCGCAGCCGTAAAACCCTCCCTTACGCTTTTCCAGACGCCAAACAACTGCTGCCCGCACTCAAAGTCAACATGCAGGCGCTGCAAAGTGAGTTGGGCAGCCTCGCGCCCCGGCTCTGCGGCGTGGGCGTGGCCGCGCCCTTTTTGCTGGGCGGCTGGCATAGCCTGATGGGTTTGCCCGATGCAGACGCCAAACTCTGGAACGAGATCGACCTTTCAGCCGAAGTGCAGGCCATGACCGATCTGCCGGTGAGTTTCGCCAAAGACACTTCAGCCGCCTGTGTGGCCGAACTCGTGGCGGGGCGCGGACGCGATTTAAAGAGCTTTTTGTACCTGTTTGTCGACACCTTTGTCGGCGGCGGCCTGGTGATCCATTCGCACCTGCACAGCGGCATCCATGGCAATGCGGGAGCGGTGGCGTCATTGCCGCTGGCGCTTGCCGACGTCAACGCGCCCAGCCGGCTGCCGCCGCAGTTGATTGACCAAGCCTCCTTGTGGGATCTGGAGCAGCGGTTCAAAGTGCTCAGGCTGGCGCCCCAGGCCGCCTATGACGAACGCGCCAATTCTGCGCCTTACGCCGTCGAAACGCAGGCCTGGCTCACACGCGCCGCCAATGCGCTGGCGCATTGCGTGGTCAGCGGCACGGCCTTTCTGGATTTGGATGCGGTAGTGATCGACGGCTCCATGAGCCGCACGCTGCTGGACCAGCTGATCCAGGCGGTGCGGGCCAGCCTCCCGCGCTACAACCCCGAAGGCCTGTGGCCGGTGACGATTCTCGAAGGCAGCATCGGCTCTGACGCGCGTGCGCTGGGCGGCGCGCTGCTGCCCCTGCATGCCAACTTCGCGCCCGACCGCGATTTGTTTCTCAAAGCGCCGACCTGAGCACGGACGCCCGCGCGCCAGCAGCGCGGGACATTTGCGCCGCACCGATGTAAAGTGTGCGGAAAATGGATGGAGACAAACATGCGATTTCTGCCCGCCGCGCTGGCCTGTGGTGCCTTGGCCTTGACCCTCGCCCTGCCCGCGCAGGCCCGCGTGACCCGCATCGTCATTGACGAAACCAGGCCCTTTGCCGCCCCAGCCGGCACGCCAGCCCCGCCCTTCGCCTATGAAATGGTGGCGGGCCGCGCCTTTGGCGAGCTGGATCCCAAACACCCCGGCAACGCCATCATCCAGGACATTGAGCTGGCCAAGGATGCCGACGGCAAGGTGCGTTATGTGTCGTCCTTCCTCATTTACAAACCGGTGGACATGGCCCGTGCCAGCGGCCTGTTGTGGCACGACGTGCCCAACCGGGGCAACGTGTTCGCCTTTGCGCCGCAGGAAGCGGCACTGGGCGACGTGATGCTGGCCAGCGCCTGGCAGGGCGACAACAGCGGCCGCACCGCCGTGCGGCCCACCGCCAGCGCGGCAGGCGGGCAGTTTCTGCAGGTGCCGGTGGCGCGCGGCCAGAACGGCAACCCGGTGCTGGGCGAGGTGATGGGGCGCATCGTCAACCGCGCCGGCCCGGCCTCGCAGCCGCTGATCGTGCAGACCAACCCGGTCCCTTACAAGCCGGTGAGCATGGACACACGCCTGGCCAGGCTGGTCACGCGCGAGGGCGAAAACCAGCGTGGCGAGGTCATGGGTGAAAAAGCCGTTGCATCACAAGACTGGGCCTGGGCCAAATGCAGCGCCACCAACCCTTTCCCCGGCACGCCCGACCCGAGCGAAATCTGCGTGAAAGGCGGCTTTGACGCCAAGCTGCTGTACCAGGTGGTGTTCACCTCGGCTGACCCCTACGTGTTGGGCATAGGCTTTGCCGCCTGGCGCGATGTGGCGGCGTTTTTCAAGAAGAGCGCGGCCGACGACGCAGGCACGCGCAACCCGCTGGCTGGCAGGCTCACGCACAGCATCACGCGCGGCATTTCGCAATCCGGCAACTACCTGCGCGGCTGGCTGCATCTGGGCTTCAACCAGGCCGAAGACGGCAGCATGGTGCACGATGGCATGTGGCCCATCATCGCCGGGCGACGCGTTGCGCTGAACTTCCGCTGGGCGCAGCCTGACGGCGTGCTGGAGCTGTATCAGGCAGGCAGTGAAGGCCCGCAGTGGTGGCTGCCCCATCCCGACCCGGTGCGTGGCGGGCCGCAAGACAGGCCTGCGGGCATCCTGGACCGTTGCAGTGCCAGCGGCACCTGCCCCAAGGTGATCGAGCATTTCGGCTCCGCCGAAGTGTGGGCGCTGAAGTTGACGCCCGAATGGGTGGGCACTGATGGCAAAGCCGACCTGCCACTCCCGGCCAACGTCAAGCGCTATTACATTGCGAGCAGCAACCACAACGGTGGTGCGGGCGGGTTTGATACCAGTGTGCCAGGCGCGGCCCTGCCCACCACCGGCGCCATGTGCCCGGGCAACAACTTTGGCCAGGGCCTGCTGCCCGCCAACCCGGTACCGCACACCCAGACCCTCAACGCGCTGCGTGTGCATTTCCGCAATTGGGTGATGCGGGGCACCGCACCGCCGCCCAGCCGCTACCCCACGTTGGCGCAGGGCCAACTGGCCGATGCCCACAAGGAAGCCATCGGCATGCCCAATCTGCCGGGCCTGCGCCCCAGCCTGCCCGAGCCCGACTTCATCATGCCGGTGCACGACTACGACTGGGGCCCGCAGTTCAACTTTGCCGACGCTTCGGGCGTGCCTTCCAACCCGGTGCCGCGCATCAAGAACATCGTCCGCATGTTGGCCCCCAAGGTGGACGCCGACGGCAATGAAGTGGGCGGCGTGCCGGTGGTGCTGCTCGACGCGCCGCTGGGCACCTACCTTGGCTGGAACGTCACCGCAGACGGCACCCGGCCCTTCCACAAAGGCCAGATCTGCAATTACGTGGGTGGCATGGTGCCGTTTGCCCGCGACGCCTATGAACGCAAGGCCAATGACGACCCGCGTCTCTCGCTGCAGGAGCGTTATGGCAGCCACGAAGGTTATGTGGACGCCGTCAAACTGGCGGCGGCCAAGGCGGTTGCCGAAGGTTTCCTGTTGCCGGTGGATGGCATCCAGTTGATCAACGCGGCC
>JANLYO010000219.1:0-8459 GCA_031365665.1 Rhodoferax sp.
CTTCGTCGAACTCAACCGAGGCAACGCGCCACGGATCAGTGATCCCCAGGGCAGATTCAAACAGCTTGGCAGTCATCTATTCACGCTCAAAAGTTGATCAATATGTCCTACAGCTTACCCACTCAAATTTCAAGAGAGCCAAAAAAGACAACTCCCGCTGCTCTTTGCGAACGTATAAAAACTCGGCAACACGGCGCCCCACTTTCTGCCATTGCGGGTGGGACTCGTACAAATCCAGCAGCGTCTGGTACGGCCAAACGACCAACTCTGTAGCCACAATGGCCGCGATGGCGACCTGCGCAGGCCGCTGCACCGCCGCGCTACCAAATGACAGCGTGAACGAGCCGGAAAAACTGAAGTCCTTGGTGGCTTCTTCGCCATCAGGCAGCGTCACGTAGTAACGAACGAAGCCAGTTTTGATGTAAGCCAATTCGTGGTGCCTCTGCCCGAGTCGGCAGAAGGCTTCGCCCGGTTCCAACCGACGATGCCTGCCCTGCTTCACCAAAGTTTCAATGTCGGCTTTCGGCGGGTTGGCCAGCCGCTGAAAATACGCGGCAAGGGCATTGACAAGCTCGGAGGGTTCCACAGCGTGCTTCAATCAAGATGGGATTCAGGCGTCTGGCAATGAGTCGATGGTTACCTCATTGTGCCGCGTTTGAAGCCCACCACCCACTGGCAAGCGCGGCCCAGTGGGGCAAACGGCGTTGCCGAGTCATCTTGTGTATTCAACCGACCATCACCGCGACAGGTTCAGAACCTCGCCCGGCTCCAACACGACGGCCCGCGTCCGGGATGCTACTTTTTTGGCAGCGTCAAGAAATCGCTGTGGCGTACCGTCATAGGACAGGATGAAGCTGTCGGTAAACCAGCTGCCCTTGAACCGGTAGTGCATGGGTACCGCCACCTCGGCACCCAGCAAGCCCGCCAGCTCAGCGGCCTGCTCGGCATTCATGACCACCTGCTCGCCCAACACGCGAAGCCCGTTGACCGACAGCAACGCCAGCTGGATGGAGGGGAAGCGCTTGGGCAATTCACGCAATTCGGGAATCAGTCTTGTGTCACCCCCGAAATACACAGTTGAACCGTTCGCTTGCACCACGAATGTGATTTCGGGCACTTTATGGGCAGCCGGTGCGGCCGTGATGGTGAGTGGCCCGACGGTAGCGGCCTCCCAAGCTTGAAGCTCACGCACGTTGGTGAACCCTGCCCCGCGGGCCGCGTCTGCCATGTCCGGTCCGACGAAGAAAGGCACCGCCTTGTCCGGGTAACGCTTCAGTGTCTCGATATCGAAATGATCGTAATGGGCATGGCTGGCCACGATGGCGGTCAATTTCGGCAGTTGCTCCATCGCCATGGCAAGCGGCTCGCCATGGTGAAAATGCATCTTTTCACTGAACCAGGGATCGGTCAGAACCTTGGCGTTGCCAAAGTCAAGCAGCACCGATGCGTGCGCTATCCGCGTCACGCTGAAACCATGCGCTGGGGCGCCTGGAACTGATCGAAGCGCAATGGACTGCGCAGGTTGTGCGGCCCCTGCCCGCACGGGCGCGGGTTCAAGAGGCGCAAAGAAAAAAGATGCAGCCAACGCCGCAATGGCGCTAGCAACGATGATGGTTGGCAAAAATAGCCGACGGATATTTAGCTTCATGGGGGCCTTTCAGAAAAAAACACTTTGAGTGGAGTCTGAATGGCGTTGAGCCGGTCGTCATTCACCTAGGTTAATCGACCAAGCTTTTTTTGAATCGAAGGAGTGGCCGAGACCGCCAACCCACAAACCCTAAGCGCAGTGGTCGACCCAGATCCTCAGCCCAGGCAAAGGGGTATAAAACTGACGGGGCGAAAACGGATACCAAAAAGTATCCCAATTGCGCGGTCGGTCAGAGTTGCGCGGAATGTGTGTTATTGCAGGTGAAAGCACCAGGTGACACTGGCAATAGCGGCGTGTTCGGCAATAAATTGGTTTCCAGCAAAGGTTGGTGCAGCGCGTGGGCAAAAAGGGCTCAGCGGACTACCGGCGCGCAGGTGGTAAATCCGTGCAACTGCTGTGCGCAAGCTCAACCGCGCAGTCAATGGATTCCCGGAGTTTTGGATTTAGATGGATGTTTTTCTGATGATCATGGCATCCGCACCCAGCGCAATCGCCTTGCGGCTGCAGCCACGGGATTAGCGTGACACCTCGAATACCGGCGCGCGCCTTTCCAGGTTGGCCTTCACCACTTCGGCTTGCTCGGCGCTGCCTATCAATTGCGATTGCTCTTGCGACTCGGCCATAAGCAGCGCCGCTGCCGTGTCGTCCACCGAGCGGCTGGCCTGGTTCAAGAGCCGTTTGGCGGCGCGAATGGCGTTGGGGCTCTGCTGCGAAATGGCATGCGCCAGCTCGCGCGCGGCCAGCAACGGGTCAGCGCAAATGCGGGTGGCCAGGCCAAGAGCCACGGCTTCTTCCGCCTCCACCACGCGGGCGGTGTAGATGAGCTCGCGCGCATGGTCGTCTCGCACCAAGCCGCGCAGCAGCGCCATGCCGGCCATGTCGGGCACCAGGCCCCACTTGAGCTCCATCACGCTCATCTTCGTCCCCGGGGCCAGCAGCCGCACATCGGCACCCAGCGCCACCTGCAGCCCGCCACCAAAGGCCACGCCATGCACGGCCGCAATCACCGGCACCGGCAGGCTGCGCCAGCCCATGCCCACGAACTGCGGCCCGTTGGAAATGCCGTGGGTCCGCGGCAGCAAGCGGTCTTCGGCTTTGGCCGTCCCTTCGGATGCGTTGGCCATGCCGGCAAAGCGCCCCATGTCGAGTCCCGCGCAAAACGCCTTGCCTTCGCCGCTGAGCACCACGGCGCGCAGATTGGTCGTGGATTCAAGCTGGCGGATGGCTTGCTGCAGCGCCGTAAACATGGCCGCGTCCAGCGCGTTCATCTTGTCGGCGCGGACCAGGGTGACTTCGGCGACGCCGTGTTGGTTGAGCTCGATGCGGACGCGGTCGTTCATGGTGTGGTGCTGCTGGTGGGTTGAATCTGTCAGATTCTAAAGACATGGCAAAAAGCCCGAACTGGCTGGGTTTGGGCTTTCAGCAAATTTTGCTTGCGAATCATTGACGGGTAAGGTATCCAATCCAGGCAGCCCCCGTACATCTGCGATGGTGGGGCGCAACGCTTGCATTTTCCGCAAAAGCAAACCCGGCGCGATCAATTCACCAATGCCCGCTCTGCCTGAAGACGCAGGATCATGAAATCCGCCGCGTCAAGGATGTGCTGTCGCGCCAGCGCTTCTGCCTGCGGGCCATCGCCAGCGGCCACCGCGCCCAGCATTTCCTCGTGCTGGTTCCAGATGTCCCTGGGTTTGTCGTCGCGCATCAGCACTTCGCCCATCACCCGCTGGGTCTGCGTCCAGTGGCTTTCCATTGACGGGGCAAGCAGCGGGTTGCCCGACTGCGCATAAATGAAATGGTGCAATGCCATGTCGGCCGCAATCATGGCGGTAAACGATTGGGCAGCAACCGCCTTGCGCCCGGCCCGGATCAAGGCAGGCCCCCGCCGCGCCACTTCAGCCGCGTTGTTTTTGGCCGCATTGCGGAAAGCCAGCCCTTCAATGACCGCCCGCACCTCGTACAGGTGGCGGACATGGTTGAGGTCGAGCGGCGCTACCTGCAAGCCGCGGCCTGGCGCATCACTGAGAACACCCTCTTTGCGCAACAAGGTCAGCGCCTGTTGCACCGGCTGCCGCGAAACGCCGAGTTCCTGGGCCAGTTGTTCCTGGATGATCCGCCCACCAGGCGGCAGGCGGCCACCCGCAATGTCCGCGAGGATGGCTTTGTGAACCTGCTCGACCAGCCTGGGTCCAACTTGCAGTGTTTTCATGGGCTGAGATGGTACCCGCAGCGGCCTGGCGATTGACTCATCGCCCCGCGCGCCAGCTACGCTCCGCATCGTCCCAGGCGGCCAGCGCCTGAAGATCGGGCACCCACGCCAAGCCGGATTTGGCGTCAGACGAAGCCGCTTGTGGGGTAATGACGACGTCCAGCAACGCCGGACGGTTGGCCATCGCGCGTTCGATGGCTGCGGGCAATTCGTCGGCCGATGTCACACGCTGGGCATGCATGCCAAAGGCGCGCGCCATCGCGGCATGGTCGGCAAACTGCAACTGGGTTCCAACGACTTTGCCGTGGGTTTCTTGCTGGTCGCGCACCTCGATGCCCCACGACCCGTTGTTGGCCACAACCACCAGCACGGGCGCCTTGTGGCGCACAGCGGTATCGATTTCCATGGCGTTGAAGCCAAAGGCGCCGTCACCCGTTGCCACCACCACGACGCGATCCGGGCAGGCCAGACTGGCCGCAATGCCGAAGGGGGTCCCCACGCCAATGCAGCCAAGCGAGCCAGGGTCAAGGTAGGTTTGCGCAGGCAGCCCCACGCGGGCAAAGCTCAAGAAGTCGCCACCATCGGCCACGATGATCGCGTCGTGGGGCAATGCGTCGCGCAGGGCCGCAAGCACACGATTGGGGTGCATGCGGCCATCGCTGCCTGCGGGCGCCTCGCGCATGGCCTGTACCAGTTTGTCGGAGCGCTGCTGGTGCTGCCGGTGCAGGCCGGCGAGCCAGGCCGGGTCGCTCGCGGGTTCGGTGTCCGGTGCGGCATCCAGAATGGCTTGCAAGGCCAGCGCGGGATTGGCAAAGAGTTCAACGGCACCGCGCCGGTTGTCGCGCAGTTCAGCAGCGCAATCGGCAATGCGCACAAACTCGGCCTTGCCAAATACGGCGGGCGAACCATACGCCAGTTGAAAATCGAGCCTGCGGCCCACCGTGACGACCAGATCAGCCTGGCCCATGACGCTGCCGCGCATGGCCGCGACCACGCTGGGGTGGTCGTCATCAATCAAGCCACGGCTTTCGCCGGTATCAAGGTAGGCCGCATTGAGCCGCTTGAGCAAAGCGCCCAGCGCTGGCCCAGCGCCGCTTGCACCGCGCCCCGTAATAAACAGGACGCGCTTGGCCGCCCACAACTTGCGCACCGCCACTTGCACGGCCTCTGGCGCGGGCGGCATCGGCAACAGCGCGGGGGGTGCAAAACACTCGGGGAGTTGCACTGCGGGGGAAACGTTGGCGCGCAGGGTGTCCACCGGAAAGTCCAGATACACCGGCCCCGGCTCGCCCGCTTCGCCCAAGGCGCGCGCCGTGGCTTCGGCCAACTCCTGCAGTACCAGATCGGGATGCCGCACAGTGCGGGCGTAGCGGGTCAGGCTGCGCACCAGCTCGGTGTGCACGATGTCTTGCAGCGCGCCCCGGTTTTCCTGCGCCGTGGGGGGCAAGCCTGACAGCACCAGCACCGATGCGCGCGCAACGTGGGCATTGGCAATGCCCGTCATGGCGTTGGTCACACCCGGCCCGGCGGTGACGAGCGCCACGCCCAGGCCCCCCGTGAGCTGTGCCTCGGCGTGGGCCATGTAGACGGCGGCGCGCTCGTCCCGCACGTCCACGATGCGGATGCCCTCGGCGTCCAGGCGCATCCAGATCGGCATGATGTGCCCGCCGCACAGGCCGTAGACACGGCGCACGCCGCGCGCCTTCAAAAAACGGGCAATGACGGCGGCAGCGGACTGCTCGCCAATGGGCGGTGGGGACATGAGGCTCTCCGGTGATGGGAATCGGTTGATGCAAACAAGACTTGACTAAAATTGTATTCTGAATTCAGAATACTGAAAAATCAACCCCCTTCCCTGTTTTATTTTTGCCAGGAGCCTGCATGACAACTTTGCTCACACTGTCCGATGCCGTCGCCACACATGCGCGTCAGCGCCCCAACAAATTGGCCGTGCGCGACTCCCGGCGGCAACTGACCTACCACGCCTGGGACGGGCGTGCCACACAGCTGGCTGCCGCGCTGCGCGGCCTGGGGCTGGCCAAGGGGGATCGGGTTGGCGTGATTGCCTACAACTGCCTGGAATGGATGGAGATTTACGCCGCCATGGCACGCGCTGGTTTGGTCGTCGTGCCGCTGAATTTTCGCCTCACCGGGCCGGAAATGGCCTACATCCTCGACCATGCGGAGGTTGCCGCGGTGATGGCAGGGCCGCAGTTTTGTGCCACGCTCGACGGCATTCGCGCCCAACTCGGTTTGAGTCCAGAGCGCTGGGTTTGCCTTGACGCCACGCCGCCTGCGGGTTGGACAGCCTACGAAAGCCTGATGGCACAGGCCGACCCGGGCATGGCACCCGTCGCAGTCAGCGCCGACGCCATGTGTGCGCTGATGTACACCTCGGGCACCACCGGGCGTCCCAAGGGCGCCATCCGCAGCCACGGTGGCAATGCCCTGATAGCCGTGGCCACGGCGCTGGAAATGGGCTTTACGCGCGAAGACACAGCGCTGCTGGTCATGCCCCTGTGCCACGCCAATTCGCTTTACTTTGGCTCCACGTTTGTGCACATGGGCGGCACCATCATCATTGACGACCGGCCCAGTTTTGATGCAGAGGCCCTGCTGCAAACCTTGGCTGAAGATCGGGTGACGTTCACGTCGCTGGTGCCCACCCACTACATCATGCTTTTGGCGCTGCCCGAGGACATCAAGCGCCGTTTTGACCTGAGTGCAGTGGGCAAGCTGATGGTCTCATCGGCGCCCGCGCGGCCGGAAACCAAGCGCGGCATCCTGGAACTGTTTCCCAACGGCCAACTGTATGAGTTGTACGGCTCCACCGAGGCAGGCTGGGTCACCTTGCTGCGGCCCGACGAGCAACTGCGCAAGCTGGGCTCTGTGGGGCGCGAATGGGCCTGCAGCGGCGCAATCCGCCTGCTCGACGAGTGGCGGCAAGAGGTTGCCGACGGCGAAGTGGGGGAACTCTTTTCACGCACCGCCTATATGTTTGATGGTTATTGGAAGGACCCCGAAAAGACCTCGGAAGCGCTGGATGGCGCCTGGTGCTCCGTGGGCGATATGGCGCGGCGCGACGGGGATGGCTACATCTGGTTGATTGACCGCAAGAGCAACATGATCATCAGTGGCGGCGAGAACATCTACCCCTCAGAGGTTGAGGCCGTGCTCAGCCAGCACCCCAAGGTGCGCGACGTGGCCGTGATTGGCGTGCCCCACGACAAATGGGGCGAAACCGCAAAAGCCATCGTCGTAGCGCACAACGGCCACACGCTGTCGCACGACGACCTGCGCGCGTGGTGCCGCGAGCGGCTGGCGGCCTTCAAATGCCCCACATCGTTTGACTTCATTGCAGACGAGCAGATGCCCCGGACAGCCACTGGGAAGATATTGCACCGCGCATTGCGCCAGACTTATGCGGCGGGCTAGACAGAGTTAGTTCCAGTTTCATCTCAAGCAACCAGAACGCAAAAAGCCAGAACCATTTCTGGTTCTGGCTTTGCAGGATCGCTTGGATAGAGGGCCTATTTGCGCGCAGGTGAAGCCACGATCCGTCACGGCCACGCGGGCTTTGTAGGCGGCGATCGTCTTGCCGTTGGGCGTGCGGCCCACGGCTTGCAGCACCAGGTCGTAGGATTGCGGCTCGAGACGCTATGATGCCCGCATCCACCATTTCACGCTGTAGACATGTCTAACCTGGCCGAACAAATTCGCGAAGCACTTTCGATGTTTGCGCGCAACGGCACAGAGCCAGCATTGATTGGTGGCTTGGCGGTGGTTGCACACCAGGTGGTGCGTGCCACCAAAGATGTTGACTTTCTGGTGGAGGCCGAAGCTGCGGACAGGGTCCATGCTGCGCTGCTGGATTTAGGCTACCAGTGCCTGTACCGCAGTGAAGACGCCGCCAACTATGTGCGCGCAACGGAAGGTCTGGATTTGCTTTACGCGCGCCGTCCCCTTGCGCGCCGCCTGCTGGCGCAGGCGTCGGAGCGCGAGACCCCCATGGGCCGCATGCGCATCATCAGCGTCGAGGGGCTTATCGGCTTCAAACTGCAAGGTTTCGTGAACGATGCAACGCGAACGCGCGACCTGGACGACATTCGCGCACTGTTGAAAATACACCGCGCTTCGCTCGACATGGATGAGTTGCGTGAATACTTTGCCCTGTTCAACAAGGCGGAACTCCTCAATGAACTTCTCGGATAGTACCGATATAGAGATTCAAACAGCACTAAACCGTGCCGATGCAAGTGCGGTGCTGGTGCGCGAAGCGGGTGTGCCTTTTCAACCGCTGCTTGGCAAGGCTTCTGGGATCGACCCCATCGTCGAGTGGTTGAGCCTGATGGAGGTTGTGCAAATGCTTTGCCCTGTGTGGCCCGTGCGTGACAGGCCCCTACAGGGAAACCATTGGCGACTGTAATTGCGTCCGAGCCATTTACGCGATAAAAAGCCGCGTAGCCCCTAGAAAATATGCACGTCCAGCTATTGAATTTCAGCGTTTTCAGAAAATTTTTATCTTACTTCTTGCTCGGTGGCAAATCCGTGCAGCTCCCATGCGCCACTTCCGCCGCCATGCCAATGCTCTCGCCCAGCGTC
>JANLYO010000231.1:0-28111 GCA_031365665.1 Rhodoferax sp.
GACGCTGGCAAAGACGCTGCTGGTGCCGCCAAAGACGCTGCCGGCGCTGCTGTGAATGCCGCTGCCGGTGCTGCCAAAGACGCCGCTGGCGATGCTGCCAAGAAGGCCGCTGACGCTGCTACTGCAGCCATGAAGAAATAATCTTCTTGGGCAAAAAAGGCCACCTTCGGGTGGCTTTTTTTTGGCCTGCGCGATCTAAACCTGAAACCAGCCTGAGCCCAGAAACTGATCTGCCACGGCAATGTCTGCCGCTTTGCGCCCCAGCGCCTCGGCCAGGGCCGCTCGGGCCAATTCGGGGCGGTTGTTTTGACGGCTTAAGTGGGCGGCGACCACATGGCTGAGCTTGGGGTGGTTCAGCGCCAGGGCGATCTCGGCAGATTGCGCGTTGGATAAATGCCCAAACGCGCCACCGACGCGCTTTTTCAGAAACGGCGAGTAGCGGCCCTGCGCGAGCAAGTCGGCGTCATGGTTGCATTCGAGCAACAAGGCGTCGCAATTTGTGAGGTTTTCCAGCACGTGCGCGGTCGGTTGGCCCAGGTCGGTCAGGATGCCCAAGTGGCGCGCGCCGTCCGAGCAGCGCAGTTGCAAGGGCTCACGGGCGTCGTGCGGCACGGTGAAGGGCGTGACGCACAGCCCACCCACGTCGATGGTTTGGGTGTCGCGGGCGATGTGTAAAAGCGGCCCCGGATGGGTTTTGCGCGGTGTGTCAAAAAGCAGGTCGGTGGCGCCAAAACAGGCATCTGCTGTGCCCTGGCTGGCCCACAGCGGCTTCTGATACTGCCGCACAAACTGGCTGGCACAGCCAATGTGGTCGCTGTGTTCGTGGGTGACGAAAACTGCATCGATGGTTTCTGCGGCCAGACCCGCGTAGGCCAGGCGATCGAGCAGGGTTTTGAGATTGGGGCCGCAATCGACCAAAAGCCGGCTGGTGCTGATGCCGTCGGTGGCTTCCACCACGGTGGCATTGCCCGCGCTGCCGCTGGCCAGGCTTTTGAAACGCAGCATCGCAGCCGGGCTGGAACGCGCGAGTGGCGCTTACTTCAGGTCGTCGGCGATGACTTTGACGATGCGTTCAGCGTTGGAGGAGGTGTCTGGCGTGCCTGCTGCCGTCAACACGGCGACCGTGGTGGATTCGCCTTGCGACTGCACGCTGATCCGGTACTTCAGGGCGGGGTTCGACTTGGCGCTGCCGCCAAACAGTTTGCTGAAAAAACCAGGCTCGGCTTTGTCGGCGTTGGGTTCGATGTAACGCACGAAATAGGTGCCTTTGGCGCGGTCGCGGTCTTCGACAGTGAAGCCGGTGCGATCCAGCGACAGGCCCACCCGGCGCCAGGCGCGATCAAACCCGTCGTCCATAATCACCACCGGATGGCCATTTTGCGTGGCAACTTTGGAGCTGGCCTTGACGCCCGTGGCCACCAATGACTTGGATTGCTCCTGCGAGACGCCCAAGCGCACCATCAGGCGACGCAAAAACTCGGTTTCCAACTCGGGGTCGGCCGCGCGCGGCACCCAAACTGTCTGTTCCTTCTGCGTGTTGGTGTAGGTTTCAACCATGCCCCGGTGGCTGATGAAAATCTCGGTGCCGCCGCTTGCGGTGCGTTCCAGGCGTGTGCGAAAACGGTCACGTTCACCGGTGGAATACAGGGAATCGAGCGCTTTGCCGATGGTGCGCCGGATCACGTCATCGGGGATTTTGGCGCGGTTTTCGGCCCAATCGGTTTCCAGAATGCCCAGGTCAGACTGGTCCATGGTCAGCAAAAAGCCATTTTCCTGCCAGAACTCACGCACCGCATCCCACAATTTGTCTGCCGGGCGGTTGACCACCAGCCAGCGCTGGTTGCCCGCGCGTTCAATGCGCACGTCGCCCACATTGCCCACTGCGGTAGGCACCGAGGTGCTGGTTTTGCCAGCTTCGTAACCGGTGGCCGTGACGGCCGCGCCGGGCACGGTATACCGCGCATCACGCGAGAGCTGGGTGAGGTCGGGCGGCACGTCCAGCGAGGCGCCTTTACTCGCGCTTTTGTAGTCGATTTTGTCGCCTTGCAGCACCGAGCAGCCGCCCAGTACGGCCAACGCGCCCAGGAGTGCGCAAAGCGTCGCCCCCCGCATGACGCTACGGGCCAAAGGCGTCCAAGAGGCAGTTTGCAATGTCAAAAATGGTTTCACCAGGTGTTCCTTGGAATCAGGGTATCGGGTTGCTTCAGGCGGTGTCAGGCAGTCTTCAGCAGGCCGCAGGCGCGCAGCGCGTCTTCGACGACCGCTTGGTTGGCCGCGTCAAGCCGAGTCATCGGCAGGCGCATTGTGCCCCCACACAGGCCCATTTTTTCCATGGCCCATTTCAGCGGGATCGGGTTGGGTTCAACAAACAGGTGTTTGTGCACGGGCAGCAGGGCCAACTGGATCGCCATGGCGCGCTTGGCGTCACCGGCGATGGCCGCCACGCACAGTTCATGCATCTGGCGCGGGGCGATGTTGGCCGTGACGCTGACATTGCCCTGGCCGCCGCACAACATCAAGGCGACGGCGCTGCCGTCGTCGCCCGAATACACCGCGAACGACTTGGGGACTTCGCGGATCAGCCACTGCGCGCGTTCCACGTTGCCGGTGGCTTCCTTGATGCCGACGATGCCTGGCACCTTCGTCAGGCGCAGCACGGTGTCGTGCGCCATGTCGGCCACCGTGCGGCCCGGCACGTTGTACAGCACCATGGGCAAATCGACCGCCTCGGCGATGGTTTTGAAGTGCTGGTATTGGCCTTCTTGCGTGGGCTTGTTGTAGTAGGGCACGACCTGCAACTGGCAGTCGGCCCCCACGCCTTTGGCGAATTTGGTCAGCTCGATCGCCTCGGCGGTGGAATTGGCGCCGCAACCGGCCATGATCGGCACACGCCGCTCGCCGTGCGTTTTGGCCTGCTCCACTGAGACACGGATGATCTCGCAGTGTTCTTCGACATTCACCGTGGGCGATTCACCCGTGGTGCCGACCACGCCGATGCAGTCGGTGCCCTCGGTGATGTGCCAGTCGATCAACTTCCTGAGCGTGGGGTAGTCCACGCTGCCGTCGGCATGCATGGGGGTGGCCAAGGCGACGATGCTGCCGGTGATTTGGCGAAATGGGGTGGTCATCTTCGTATTTTACTAGGGCAACGCGAGGGCCCAGTAAGCACTCATGTGGGCAGGGGATATCGTGCCGGCAGCGCGTTAGCGGGCGTGCTGGCGGGAGCGTTCACCGCCACCAGCCGCTGCACAAAACGCGGCGGGCTGCCGATGAAGCCGTCTTCAAACGCGACGATGCGCAGCGCCTTGAACGCTTCGGCCAACTCACCCGGCTGTAGCAAAAAATCAGGTCGCGAGGGTTTGCCCACGGTTTCGTTACCGGCCGCGAAGGTTTCGTAAACCAGCACGCCGCCCTGGGCCAAGCTTTGCAAAATGACGGGGAAGAGGGCGCGCCAGAGGTAGTTGGTGACGATCACGGCATCAAACTGGCGCGGCCGCCCCGCGTTGCTGCCCGCGGTTTGCAGCAGCGGCCAGGGCGCGTTTTCGATGTCGGCCTGCACAGCCTCGCCCAACGCAGCCACAGCGGCAATCGCCTCTGCTGAACGGTCTACGCCCGTGACGGCATGGCCACGTTCTGCAAAAAACCGCATGTGGCGACCCTGCCCGCAGGCCATGTCCAGCACGCTGCCCCCCGAAGGCACGAGGTGCGCCCAGCGTTGCACCCAGGTCGAGGCAGCGCCCTCACCGTGGGGGTGATGAGTAACTATATTATTAATAGCAAACTATCCATATAATACGTGACCTAGGGGCTGATTTTTTATAAAGTTTTGAAAAAAACAGGTGAAAACAGCATTTTGTTAATACCCATGTTAACAAAACCAAGCCGACGCTCAAACCGCCGCACCACTCACCACGAACTGTTCACGATGAGCCATTCAATAAGCAGCGCTAAAAACACGCCCAGATCTGGTTGGCCATCTCCACCATGAACTCAGGCCGCGTATAGGCCAAAAACACCGCCAACGACGCCGCCACCGCCAGCGCGTGTGCGGTGAATTTGACCCAGCGTTTTGGTGCCGTGTTCATGCGGCTTGCATTGTCCCACGCAGGATCGGCGCTTCTTTCACCGGGTAATTGATCACGGCGCCGAACACGCCCAAGGCGATGCAGAGGTACCACATCAGGTCATAACTGCCGGTTTTGTCGTACATCACGCCGCCCATCCAGGCACCTAAAAATGAACCGATCTGGTGGCTGAAAAATATAAAACCGCCCAGCATCGACAGATGTGCCACGCCAAAAATCTGCGCCACCGTGGCCGTGGTCGGCGGCACGGTGGAGAGCCACAAAAGGCCCATGGTCGCGGCAAAAATGTAAACCGTGAGCGGCGTTAACGGCGACAGCAAAAACAGGCTGATCACCACCGAGCGCGACAAATAAATGAAGGACAAGATGTTTTTCTTCTGCATGCGCTGCCCCAGCGCACCAGCGGCATAGGTGCCAAACACGTTGAAAAGCCCGACCAGCGCCAGCGCGTAACTGGCCACTTGCGGCGAGAGGCCTTTGTCTTTGAGGTAACTGGGCATGTGCACACCGATGAACACCACTTGGAAGCCGCAGACAAAATACCCCGCCATCAAGAGCTGAAAACTCGGGTATTTGAAGGCCTCGCGCAGCGCTTGCACGATCGACTGCTCGCGTTTGGCCACCTGGCCACCGGCAAAACCCGGCTCCCGCAGACCCACGCTCAAAGGCATGATGACCAAGACCGAAACGCCCAAAATCACCAGCGCCTGCTGCCAGCCGAAAGTGGAAATCAGAAAACCCTCGGTCGGCACCATCAGAAACTGGCCAAACGAGCCTGCAGCCGCTGCCACACCCATCGCCCAGGAGCGCCGCTCAACCGGCACGTTGCGGCCAATCACGCCGTAAATTACCGCGTAGGTGGTACCCGCCTGCGCCGCGCCAATCAACACGCCCGCTGTCAAGAGAAAAGTGCCCGGCGTGGGCGAATGCGCCATGCCGATCAGCCCCAGGGCGTAACACACCGCGCCGATCAAAATCACCCGAAAGGCGCCAAACTTGTCGGCCATCATGCCCGCCAGGATGCCAAAACAGCCCCAGCTGATGTTTTGCACCGCGATGGCCAGCGCGAAGTTCTCCCGCGTCCAGCCGTTGGCCTGGGTAACCGGCTGCAGCCACAGCCCAAAGCCGTGGCGTATGCCCATGGACAGCGTGACGATGGCGGCGCCGCAGATCAAGACCTGGGCGATGGAGAGGGTTTTCGGGGTGGAAGCGGAAGTCATGCGTCGAACTTTACTGGCAATTGGAAGGCCTTGCGCAGGCCCAGATTTATCGTTGCGAACGAGGGATTCCTGTCGCCCGGAAGTGCTCATCAATGTCACGCAAGATGTCAGGCACCGACTCTGGCCGGAGCCTGCATTTTTCGGCCCATGGACGGCCGGGATGCAACACATCCCATCTGGGTCTGAGTCCGCCGATGCAGGCGGCGTGCTTGCGCCTCAAGCAATTGTCTGGCCACACTGCGTGCTACCACGTGAGCCAGGACTACGGGCACGGCGTTGCCGAGCTGGCGCATGGCCTGAGACCATGAGGTGTTGAACACGTACCCGTCCGGGAAAGTTTGCAGCCTTGCAGTTTCGCGCACGGTGAAATAGCGTGGCGCGCCATCGGATTGAATCATCATGTTCTCGCCGCCGGGTACACCATGGTCCCCTGCTTTGATGGTTTTGGCAGGATGATCCAAGATGCTGCCGGTATGCCCTGGATACGCCTTTGCCCCAGCTTGAAAACGATGGTCTGCATGCAAAGACGCCTGCCTCGACAAAGCATCTGGCAACCCAAACAACGCATCTCGCACGGTGCGCCACGACTCAGCCGGAGGGTCGAACAGGCTGTCTCGCCATTGCTCGGTGCGCTGGATGTCCTGTTTACTTGCGGGCGGGCGGCTTTTTGCCGCAATTTTGTGCCGATCCCAATATTCGCCAGAAACCCATTGTGAGTGCAGCAATGCGTCCTCGCTGTGGGTTGGCGCGGGGAAACTCCAGTTGATCCCCAAGTCTGAACGAAAGCCGACCATGAAAACGCGCTCGCGCTTTTGTGGGACGCCATAGTCAGCGGCATTGACCAAGGTTGGCAATACGTTGTAGGCCAAACCAGACTCGTGCAACCGGCCTGAAGATTTTTCGCGTTGCAGGCGGGCGAAATGATCTGGCCAGGCTTCTTCAAACCGCAACGTGACTTCTGGGAATTCAAGTTGCAGCAGTGTGTATTGAAAATAGTTGGCGAAGGCAGCGCGCGTCAGCCCCTTGACGTTCTCAAGAATAAAAGCTTTGGGACGAAGTGTGCGGATTATTTTCACGGTCGCCGGAAACATGTCGCGCTGGTCATCGTGCGCCCTGTGTTTTCCACCCATGGAAAAGGGCTGGCATGGGGGGCCTCCTGCGACCAAATCGATGTCATCGGCCATTGAACTCCATGGATACGACCGGACATCGCCTTCAAATGGCGCAGGCCAATCTGAAACGAGCGGGAACCCCCGGGCCTGGTTGTGCCGTATCGTTTCACAGGCCGGTTGACTCCATTCAACCAAAGCTGAAGTTGAAAAACCAGCCAGCCGAATGCCCATCGCGAGCCCGCCAGCGCCGGCAAATAGCTCGACAGCGTTCATCGTGGCGACCTTTCGTCCTCTGTGAATTTTCGGGTTGGGTGCATGAGCCACTATACACAAAACTGTGGTTATATCCAGTTTTTCCGGTTCGTCAGACTAGAATCCATCCCTATGGCCGCCAAACCCAGTACCCCCGCTGTGCAATATTCCGAAAGCTCCATCCGCGTGCTCAAGGGCCTGGAGCCCGTCAAGCAGCGCCCGGGCATGTACACCCGCACCGACAACCCGCTGCACGTGATCCAGGAGGTGCTGGACAACTCAGCCGACGAGGCGCTGGCCGGGCATGGCAAAAAGCTCAGGGTGGTGTTGCACAGCGATGGCTCGGTGACGGTGGAAGACGATGGCCGGGGCATCCCGTTTGGCCTGCACCCGGAAGAAAAGGCGCCGGTGATCGAGCTGGTTTTCACGCGCCTGCACGCGGGCGGCAAGTTCGACAAAAAGGGCGGCGGCGCCTACAGCTTCGCCGGTGGCCTGCATGGTGTGGGTGTGAGTGTGACCAACGCGCTGGGCAAACGGCTGGAGGCCACCAGCTACCGCGAAGGCCAGGTGGCGACAATTGTGTTTGAGGGCGGCGACGTCACCACGCCGCTGAAACTGCGCAAGGCGGGCGAGGGCGACAAAAAGACCGGCACCACGGTGCGGGTCTGGCCCGACGCCAAATATTTTGAGTCTTCTGTCTTGCCAATGGCGGAACTCACCCACCTGTTGCGCAGCAAGGCGGTGCTGATGCCGGGCGTCACCGTGACGCTCTTCATCGAGAAAACCAAAGACACCCAAAGCTGGCTGTACAAAGGTGGCCTCACCGACTATTTGATGCAAACGCTGAACGGCGAGCTGGTCATTCCGCTGTTTGACGGCGAGGGTTTTGCCGATGCGCTGCATGACAATTTTGCCGAAGGCGAGGGTGCAGAGTGGTGCGTCGCTTTCACCGAAGACGGCCAGCCAGTGCGCGAAAGTTATGTCAATTTGATCCCCACCAGCGCGGGTGGCACCCATGAAAGCGGCCTGCGTGATGGCTTGTTCACCGCTGTGAAGAGCTTCATTGAGCTGCATTCGCTGCTGCCCAAAGGCGTGAAACTGCTGCCCGAAGACGTGTTTGCCCGCGCCAGTTATGTGCTCTCGGCCAAGGTGCTGGACCCGCAGTTCCAGGGCCAGATCAAGGAACGGCTGAATTCGCGTGACGCAGTGCGCCTGGTGTCCAGCTTTGTGCGCCCGACGCTGGAGCTGTGGCTGAACCAGCACGTTGAATACGGCAAGAAACTCGCCGAGTTGGCCATCCGGGCGGCGCAAACACGACAGAAAGCCGGCCAGAAAGTCGAAAAACGCAAAAGCTCGGGCGTGGCGGTGCTGCCCGGCAAACTCACCGACTGCGAAAGCCGCGATATTTCCCACAACGAGGTGTTTCTGGTCGAGGGCGATTCTGCCGGTGGCAGCGCCAAAATGGGTCGCGACAAGGAAAGCCAGGCGATCCTGCCGCTGCGGGGCAAGGTGCTGAACACCTGGGAGGTCGAGCGCGACCGTTTGTTTGCCAACACCGAAATCCACGATATCTCGGTGGCGATTGGTGTGGATCCGCATGGCCCCAATGACATGCCCGATTTGAGCAACCTGCGTTACGGCAAGGTGTGTATTCTGAGCGACGCGGACGTGGACGGCTCGCACATCCAGGTGCTGCTGTTGACGCTGTTTTTCCGCCATTTCCCGAAATTGATCGAAACCGGCCATGTGTATGTGGCGCGCCCGCCCCTGTTCCGGGTAGATGCCCCGGCGCGTGGAAAAAAACCGGCTTCGAAGACTTATGCGCTGGATGAAGGCGAATTGACCGCGATTCTGGATAAACTGCGCAAAGAAGGGGTGCGGGAAGGCGCTTGGAGCATCAGCCGCTTCAAAGGTCTAGGTGAAATGAATGCCGAGCAGTTGTGGGACACCACCCTGAACCCGGACACCCGCCGCCTGCTGCCTGTTACGCTGGGCGCCATCGACTTCGCCCGGACCGAGAACCTGATCGCCAAGCTGATGGGCAAGGGCGAAGCCGCCGCAAGGCGCGAGTTGATGGAAATTCACGGCGATGCCGTCGAAGTCGATATTTAGGGGCACAAAGCGGGGTACTTAGCAAGTCTTTCGTGAAAATTTTATGATAAAAATTGCCCGCTGGGTTGCACCATTATTGGGATTTGTGCTATTGATATCGCAGCAGATCGCGCACGCCGATGTCTGGGGCTACATCGATGAGCGTGGGGTCGCCCATTTCTCGGATCAGAAAACCGATGACCGTTACGAGTTGTTTTACAGAGGCGGCGAGAGTTTTGACACCACCAAAACCCCGCCAGGCACCCAGGATGCGCCAACGCCCCGCCCGGTCGCCGTGCCCACGGTGCCGGCCAAATTGCTGGCGTTTTTTGACATTTCGCCAAATTACAAAGCCATCAAGCACCATATCAAAGACGCCTCCATCACCTACAAGGTCGATTACGAGCTCTTGCAGGCGCTGATTGCGGCTGAATCCGGTTTTGACGTGGGCGCGGTTTCGCCCAAAGGCGCCATTGGCTTGATGCAACTGATGCCCGACACGGCGCGGCGTTACGGCGTGGAGGGCGACAAAAAGCTGTCGCTCGAGCGCAAATTGAACGACCCGAAAATCAATGTGCGCGCCGGGACGCGTTATTTGCGCGACCTGATCGCCATGTTCCCCGGCCAGCTCGATCTGGCCCTGGCCTCGTACAACGCGGGTGAAGGCGCCGTCATCAAAGCGGGCAACAAGATTCCGAATTACAAAGAGACGCAAAACTACGTCAAAACCGTGATGCAGCTTTATGCCGGGCTCAAGCCGCCCAACGCGGTGACCATTGAACGGCAGAAATTCCCCACCCGCGTGCGCATGGAAATGCTGGGTGGCGCGGCTGGGCGGCGCAACATGCTGGCGCCTTTTTCGCCTGCTGGCGACCCGGCCAGCCCCGGCCCCGCCGGCGCGCTTCCCAACAGCCTGCCGGGCATCAGCCTGGCCTCTCCTTCCTCAGTCGCTTCCTCTTCGGACTGATTTTCAACATTCAATGACAGATCTTTTCGCCGCTGCGCCAGGCAGCGCCAGCTTTGACGCCAACGACGACAACCTGAACCTGGCCACCTACGCCCAGCGCGCTTACCTCGAATACGCCCTGTCGGTCGTCAAGGGCCGCGCCCTGCCCGACGTGTGTGACGGCCAGAAGCCGGTGCAACGTCGCATTTTGTACGCCATGCAGCGCATGGGCCTGGGTTTTGGCGGCGCCAATGGCAACGCCGGGGCCAAACCGGTCAAGAGCGCCCGTGTGGTGGGCGACGTGCTGGGCCGCTTCCACCCGCACGGCGACCAGTCGGCTTACGACGCGCTGGTGCGCATGGCGCAGGATTTTTCGCAGCGTTACCCGCTGGTCGATGGCCAGGGCAACTTTGGCTCGCGCGATGGCGACGGCGCTGCGGCCATGCGTTACACCGAGGCGCGCCTGGCCAAAATCACCTCGCTGTTGATGGGCGAAATCGACGAAGGCACGGTTGACTTCATCCCCAACTACGACGGCTCCACCGAAGAGCCTCGGCAATTGCCCGCGCGCCTGCCCTTCAATTTGTTGAATGGGGCCAGCGGCATTGCAGTGGGCCTGGCCACGGAAATCCCCAGCCACAACCTGCGCGAAATTGCCGACGCCTGTGTGGCGCTGGTCAAATCGCCCCATTTGCCGGACGACGAATTGCTGGCGTTGATTCCCGGCCCGGACTATCCCGGCGGCGGGCAGATCATCAGCAGCGCGACCGACATCGCCGACGCCTACCGCACCGGGCGCGGGTCGCTCAAAGTGCGCGCGCGCTGGAAGATCGAAGAACTCGCGCGCGGCCAGTGGCAACTCGTCATCACCGAGCTGCCACCGGGCGTGAGCACGCAAAAAGTGCTGGAAGAAATTGAAGAGCTGACCAACCCCAAAGTCAAAGCTGGCAAAAAAGCCCTGAGCCTGGAGCAAAACCAGGCCAAGGCGACGATCCTCGCGGTGCTGGACGCCATCCGCGACGAGTCGAACAAAGACGCGGCGGTGCGTCTGGTGTGCGAGCCCAAAACCAGCCGCATCGAGCAGCAGGAACTGATTACCACGCTTTTGGCGCACACCAGCCTGGAAACGTCCGCGCCCGTCAACCTGACCATGGTCGGACTGGATGGCCGCCCCACGCAGAAGTCGCTGCGGCAAATGCTCAGCGAGTGGATCGAGTTCCGCCAGACCACCATCGAGCGGCGTTCGCGCCATCGCCTGGCCAGGGTGCAGGACCGCATCCACATCCTCGAAGGGCGGCAGATTGTGCTGCTCAACATCGACGAAGTGATCGCCATCATCCGCAAGTCGGATGAACCCAAACCGGCCTTGGTCACGCGCTTCAATTTGAGCGACAGGCAGGCTGAAGACATTCTTGAAATCCGCCTGCGCCAGCTTGCGCGCCTTGAAGCCATCAAGATCGGGCAGGAACTCAAGGAACTGCGCGAGGACGAGAAGAAACTCCAAGAAATTCTGGGCAACCCGGCGGCGCTCAAGCGCCTGATGATCCGTGAAATCGAGGCCGACGCGAAGACCTTTGCCGACGCCCGGCGCACGCTGATCCAGAGCGAGAAAAAGGCCGTGCTTGAAGTCAAGGTGGTGGACGAGCCGGTCACGGTGGTCGTCAGCGACAAGGGCTGGGTGCGCGCACGCACGGGGCATGGGCATGCGCCCGACAGCTTCGCCTTCAAGGCCGGCGACCTGTTGTATGGCACCTTTGAATGCCGCACCGTGGATACCTTGCTGGCCTTTGGAAGCAATGGCCGCGTCTATTCCGTGCCGGTCGCGGCCTTGCCGGGCGCACGTGGCGACGGGCAGCCGATCACCACGATGATCGAACTCGAAGCGGGCACGCAGCTCAAATATTATTTTGCCGCTGCCGCCAATGCCAGCCTGCTGCTGTCGAGTTCAGGCGCTTATGGTTTTGTGGCCACGGTGGAGAGCATGAGCTCGCGTCCGCGCGCCGGCAAAGCCTTCATCACCTGCCAAGAGGGCGAATCGATTTGCGCACCGTCCATCGTAGCGGGCACGCTGGTGTCTGTGGCCGCGCCGCCGGGTGAATCGGGTGTGCCGGGTGGGGGCGGAGCAAGCGGTTCTGCTGGGGGTGGCGTCGTCACCAAAGCCATCCTGCCAGCCACGCACGTGGCCTGCGCGTCGACAGGCGGGCGGATCCTGACCTTCGAGATCAGCGAACTCAAAACCCTGGCCAATGGCGGTCGTGGTTTGATGCTGATCGACCTGGAGCCCAAAGACACACTTGCGGGCGCGGCCGCCTACACGCGCAGCATCCGTATTGACGGCATTGGCCGTGGCGGCAAGCCGCGTGACGAAACCCTGGAAATCCGCAGCCTCAACAATGCCCGCGCCGCACGTGGCCGCAAAGGCAAGGTGGCGGATTTGGGATTCAAGCCGGTGGCGGTCAGGCGGGTGGAATGAAGCGGCTTTTCGCCAGCCACAAGTGATTCGGACAAGCGTGCGATGGCGCAGGCCGTGTTTTGAGCACAAGTCAAATAGACCCCAATTTGGGTATGATAAGGTCGATTTTGTATGTCAGAGCAAGAATTTTAAGAAAATTAGCCCTTGGGCCACGTGTTTATTAAATAATTTGCTATATAAATAGAAGCATTGAATTTGGAGCCAGCAGAATACCCAAGGGGCGCGTAGCAGGCGGGCAACAAAGTTCGCAATTCGTTTCATCGTGTGCGCGGCCCAGCGCCGCCGTCTTTGGGTATCCTTACGGGCTACCAAGCGCGCCCATGCAAAGCCTGATGTTCAAAACCCCCACCCAGATCGCCAACCGACGCCGGTTGCTGGTTTTTTTGCCCACTTTTTTGCTGCTGGCTGCGGCAGGGCTGGCGTGGTGTTTTTCCCGGCCCGCCATCTACCTGGCGACGGCGCGGGTGCAGATCAATCCGGGGCAGGTGCAGGTCGAGGCGCTGACCGCCAGTGGCGCAAGCTTGGGTGCCAACGCTACCCGCACGCTGGCCTCCGAGTTGCCGGTGCTGACAAGCCGGCCTCTGATCGAAGGGGTGGCGGCGACGTTCGCCCCAGCCTTGCGCAAAACCCTGGAGGCGCTGGGCGCAGACCCGGTCGCTGCGCTGCAAACTGGCCTGGAAGCCAAGTTGGCGCAGGGCACCGACATCGTCGATTTGTCGTCCCGCGCGCCGCATGCCGGGCTGGCCGCAGCGCTGGTCAACGGCCTCATCAAGGCCTATGCGACGCAGCTGGACAAAGGCTTCCAGTCCACGGCAGGAGACTCGTTGACGCAGATCACCGATGAGGTCAACCAACTGGCGCAAAAGGTGGAAACCAAAAACCGGCAGATCGAAGAGTTTCGCGTGCGCAACAACATCATCTCGCTCGAGCGCGATGAAAACGCCACCCTGGGCCAGGTCAAGGGCCAGACGGAAGCCCTCAACAAGGCGCACGAGCGCCTCGCCATTGCCGACGGCAAGCTGCGGGCCATGAGTGAAGCCGTGGCGTCGGGCAAACCCGCTGCGATGCCCGCACGGCAAAGCGCAACGCTCGACAACCTGGAGCAGCGCGCGGTGGCGATACGCGAGGAGATGAACGAGCTTAACCGCCTCTACACGCCTGGTACCTGGCGCTGGACCCGAAGTTCCGCGCGCTCAAAGGGCGCTTGGCCGAGGTGGAGCGCCAGACCGCCGAGCAGCGCCAAAATACAAGCGTCGCGGCGCAGGCCGGGCAATCCACCGCGCTGGCAGATGCGCGTGAAGAAGCAGCGGCGGCGCGCGAGGCGGTCGCCCGCATCCAGAGCCAGATAGGCTCGGCGCGCGGGAGCTTGAACCAGTTCAGTGCCAAATTCAACCAGTACGTCGCGCTCACAAAGGAAGTGGCCCCGATGGAGAATTTGCTGCGTGACGCCACCGCACGCAAGGCGCGCATGGAAGCAGGCGAAGCGGCGCGCCGGCCGTCGATTGCCGTGGTCGAACCGGCGGTGGCGCCCAAAGAGGCGTGGCAGCCGCAGTACCAGCGTGATGCCGCCATCGTGCTGGCATCGGCGTTGGCGCTCGCGCTGTTGGCGATGCGGGTGGTGGAGTTGTTCAACCGCGAAGAGGTGCAACCGACCACGGTGGTGGCGCAGCCCTACAACTACAGTGGCCCCATGCCGCCTTATGGGCAAGCAGCGCCGGATGGTCTGGGGCATGCGCCGAACGCTGCACCACGCCTGGCGGGCAGAAGCGGCGGTGAGTTGCGCGACCCGGCCTTGCTTGCTGCGCCGGTGCCAGCGCCACGCGAATTGATCCACGAAGAGTTGCAGGCGATTTTGCACAACGCCAGCCCAGGTGTGCGGCTCTTCATGCATTTGTTGCTGCGGGGAGTGGCCACCGAAGAGGCGCTGCTGTTGACGGCCAAGCAGGTCGATGTCGCACTGGGTCTGGTGCATATCGGCGGTGCGCGGCCCAGATCGATTGCGTTGGATGCAGGCCTGACGGCGCAGTTGATGGGCTTGCAGACGGAAAACGACACGCCCCTGCTTGCCGCCGCGAACCCACAAGTCGCAGTGACCCTGGCTGATCTAACAACGGGTCTCCTTTATGCCGCCCATGACGCAGGCGTCGAAGCGCCTGTGGAGGTGACGCCCGAAGCGGTGTGGCACACCGGGGCCGCCCATCTGGCGCGCCAAGGCATTCGGCTGGCGGATTTGGCCACCGCCCTGGGCCACCTAAGTCCCCAGCAGGCGGCCTTGTACAGCAGCTTGGCCCCCGCCGGCCGACGCCTCGGCTGGGACGAAGTCGAACACCTGGTGCCCGCTGCCAAAGCGTAAGTGCCCCGTTTTCGGGCGTCGCGCGCATGCTGGTCTGGATGTTGAAACAAAAAATTAACATTTGCCTGAGTTGTCACAAGCCCGCGCTTTGCGGTTACATCTCAGTGCCAACGCTGGGGTAACACATTGAAAAAGCCCTGTGGCATCGGCGCAAGCCTGGTTAACCTTCAGCTTCTGAATTGACTCAAGCTCCGTTTCGGGGCCTCATCGCATGAACGAAGAATTAACGCTGGTTGACCATCCGCCGCACGCCTCCCACGCACAGCAAAACAGCTCACCCCACCCTCGCGCCGTTCCAAAAAGCCACGCCAGCCCAGTCGATGAGGCCGCCGCTCCTTTTCCAAAGCCTGGGCCATCTTGCGCCGCCTTAAGTGCCAGTCTGAGCGCCGCGCTGCTTGCGGCCTGCGGGGGCGGGGGTGGCGGCAGCACCAGCGGCGCTGGCGCGGGCAGCACTGGCTCGCTGAGCACGGGCGGCAATGTCTTCCTCGTGCCCAGCTCAGACGAAGATGCCGCGCGGTTTTTGTTGCAAGCGCAGTTTTCCGCCAGTGACACGGAGATCGCCTCGGTGCGGGCGTTGGGCTACACACCCTGGCTGGAGCGCCAGGCGGCGCTGCCACTGGGGCCTACGGCTTGGGATTGGCTCAATGCCAAGGGTTATGGCGACGTGTTGAACACCAACAACTATTACGACAACTCCTATCCGGGCGACTACATGGTCTGGAACCAGCTCATGGCCGCGCCGGATGCCCTGCGCAAACGCGTGGCGCTGGCGCTCTCCGAGTTTTTTGTGGTGTCATTGAATGGGCTTGATTTCAGCTGGCGCAGCCACGCCATGGCGCACTATTGGGACACGCTGGCGGCCAATGCCTTTGGCAACTACCGCGATCTGCTCGAAGCCGTCACGCTGCACGTGGCCATGGGTTATTACCTCAACACCAAAGGCAACAAGAAAGAAAACGCGTCCGGCCGCCAACCCGACGAAAACTACGCCCGTGAGGTGATGCAACTGTTCACCATCGGCCTGCACCAGCTCAACCCCGATGCCACCGCCAAAACCGACGGCGCCGGCAAACCGATTGACACCTATACCGCCAGCGACGTGAGCAATCTGGCGCGTGTGTTCACCGGGTATGACGTGGATACCCGGCAAAACGTCGACACCATCATCCCGCAAATGGGCGGTGGCACGCGCACCATCGGCAACACCGCGTTTGCGCGCCTGCCCATGCTGTTCAAGGCGAGCGACCATTCCAACCTGGCTGTGAATTTTCTGGGTGCCAACATCCCCGCCAATACCCCAGGCACCGCCGCGCTGAAAACCGCGTTGAACACCTTGTTCAACCATCCCAACACGGCGCCGTTTTTTTGCAAACAGATGATCCAGCGGCTGGTCACCAGCAACCCGAGCCCGGCCTACGTGGCGCGGGTGGCGGCGGTCTTTGCCAACAACGGCGCGGGTGTGCGCGGCGACTTGCTGCGGGTGTTTGTGGCGATTTTGCAGGACGACGAGGCGCGCGGCCCGACGGGTCTGAGCCAGGCTGAATTTGGCAAACTGCGCGAACCGATGTTGCGCCTGGTGCAGTGGGTGCGCAGCTTTGGCGCAACGTCTGCCAGCGACGGCTGGAAGGTGGGCGACCTGAGCAACTCGGGCACGCAGTTGGGGCAAAGCCCGCTGCGTTCACCTTCAGTGTTCAACTTTTTCCGCCCCGGTTACATACCGCCGTCGTCGAATTTGACGGTTGGCGCGGTGGCGCCTGAGTTCCAACTGGTGACCGAAAGCGGCGTGGGCGCTTATCTCAACTACATGATGGGCGTGATCAACACTGGCCTCAACTCCAGCGACATCAATGCGCCGTACAACGCTGAATTGGCGCTGGTGGTGGACGCCACAGCCCTGATGCGTCGGGTCAACCTGTTGCTGTGTGGCGGCCAACTCAGCGCAGCCAACCAGACGCTGATCGCCAACGCCCTGAACGCCACACCCGTCACGGCGGCCAGCTCGGCGGCCATCAAACGCAACCGCGTCTGCGCGGCGGTTTTGATGGTGATGGCCTCGGCTGAATATCTGATCCAGAAATAACAAGGCCCACCATGCATTTGATTCAAGCTGATCTGCACACCCGCCGCGCCTTCCTGAAACGCTCCGGCCAGTTGGCCATGACAGGGGCGGCGTTGCCCTTGGCCCTGAACCTGGCTGCGCTGGGCGAAGCGGCAGCGTTCACCGGCACTGGCTACAAGGCTCTGGTGTGTGTGTTCCTTTTTGGCGGCAACGACTACGCCAACACCGTGTTGACCTACGACGACCCGAGTTACAACCTGTACAACACCATTCGCGGTGGCGGCGCCG
The DNA here is from genome assembly GCA_031365665.1 of Rhodoferax sp. Lineage (GTDB taxonomy): Bacteria > Pseudomonadota > Gammaproteobacteria > Burkholderiales > Burkholderiaceae_C > JANYCG01. Next base: position 16,880 of record JANLYO010000231.1, read on the forward strand.
GGCAAACGGCAGGCGGCATCGCCTTGGCCAAAGCCGATCTGGCCGCGACTTTGCTGGCGCCCACGGTGGCACCGATGGACGTGTTGGGGCAGTCGCGACAATACGCGCTGCACCCGTCCATGACGGGTTTGGCCGGCCTGTTCAACAGTGGCCAGGCGGCAGTGCAGCTCAATGTCGGACCGCTGGTGGTGCCCCTCACACGCGCCCAGTACAACAGCTCGAACCGGGTGTTGAACCCGCTGCCGCCGCAACTGTTTTCACACAATGACCAACAGTCAATCTGGCAGTCCTCATCACCCGAAGGCTCCAAAATTGGCTGGGGCGGCAATATTGGCGACTTGGCGCTGAGTGGCAATTCAAAGTCCTTGTTTACCTGCATGTCGGTCAGCGGCAACGCGGTTTTTCTATCGGGCGACACGGCGCTGCAGTACCAGGTCAGCACGGGCGGCGCCATCAAGATCAGGCCCGCCACGGACGCGACGGTGTACGGCTCGGCGTCTGTCAAGAACGCCATCAACGCCCTGATTCAGCAGCCGCGCAGCCAGAAGCTGGAGAACGAATACACCCGGGTCACACAACGCGCCATCTCGGCCGAGGTCGACGTCACACAGGCCCTGACCCTGGCCGCGCCAACGACAGTATTCCCGGCAGATTCCTTGGGCCAGCAGCTCAAAATGGTGGCGCGGCTGATCAAAGGCCGCAGCACCCTGGGCGCCACGCGCCAGGTGTTTTTTGTGTCGCTCGGCGGGTTTGACCTGCACGATAACCTGATCGCCCAGCAACCTACGCTGATGGACCGCGTCAGCGCGGCGATGACGGCGTTTTACAACGCCACGGTGGAGATGGGTGTGGACAGCAATGTCACGGCTTTCACGGCGTCCGATTTTGGCCGCACGCTGGCCTCCAATGGCGACGGTTCCGACCACGGCTGGGGCAGCCACCATGTGATGGTGGGCGGTGCCGTCAAAGGCAAAGCGTTTTATGGCACGCCGCCGCCGGTCAGCGTGGGCAGCACGGCAGCGCCTGCGGACCAGTGGCATGTGGGGCAGGGCCGCCTGTTGCCCAGCACCTCGGTGGACCAATATGCGGCCACGCTGGCCAAGTGGTTTGGTGTGGCCGACCCCGAGCTGGCAGGCATCCTGCCGAATCTCAGCCATTTTGGCGGCGCTGGGTACCCGGTTGATCTCGGCTTTATGGCCTAAATCACGGCATAGCCATCAACACCTGCCGGGTGAATTCATCCGCCGGGAAAAACGTCTCCATGGCCAGCTCATGCAGGGTGATGTCCATGGGTGAACCAAACACCGTGGTGGTGCTGATGAAGTTCAGGACACCTGCGTCCGAGCGGAATTTAAAGGGCATCAATACACCGGCCAATTCACCTTCCAAATGGAGTTGGGCATCGCCTTCAGCCGCTGGCAGCGGTGGCAAGGCGCGCAGTTCGTCTTCCAGCGTTTGCAGTTGCGCGTCGCCGGTGGCGGCGATCTGCTGCTGCAGGCGTTCGAATATGTGCGTGCGCCACTGCGCCAGGTTGATGATTCGGGGGGCAAGGCCTTGCGGGTGCAGGCTGAGCTTCAGCACGTTGGTTGTGGGAGTGAGCAGATCGGCATCCACGCCAGCCAGCAGCAAGGGCACCATGCGGTTGGCACAGATCAAATTCCAATGCCGGTCGACCGCCAGCGCCGGATAGGGCTCGTGGCTTTTGAGGATCAACTCGACAGCGCGCCGCGCCGGGGCGAAAGACGGGTCGTCCAGTCGGCTCTCGCGGTACATCGGCGCGTAGCCTGCCGCCACCAGCAGCGCGTTGCGTTCACGCAAAGGCACGTCCATGCGCGCGCACAGGCGCAGCACCATCTCGCGGCTCGGGTTGGCGCGGCCGGTTTCCACAAAACTGATGTGGCGCGTCGAGACATCGGCGTCAGCGGCCAGATCAAGCTGGCTCAGGCGGCGGCGTTGCCGCCAACTGCGCAGGTGGACGCCAAACGGGGGTGGAACAAGTGACGTCACGGGGGACGGCGCGCGGCGTGCGGCACTGGCAGGCGGGTGGGCAGCGAAGTTCATGCCGCCATTCTGCGGGCAAACGGTGGCAAGTCCATTACCTGCCAGGTCATGGCTACACGGCGGCGGCTGGGCATGGCGGGTTGCACTGCGCCGGATTTTTGGTGGCCACAGTGGCATACTTTGTGCAGAATGTGGTCGTCGACCGACCATTTGGATCGACCGTTTGGATCGGCCTCCGAGCCTAAGGACACCGCTATGCCAAAAGAACAATTCAGCCCGAATTTCTGGTTGATGAAATCCGAGCCCGATGAGGTCTCCATTGACGACGCGTTGGCCGCACCCCAACAAACGGTGGCGTGGTTTGGTGTGCGCAACTACCAGGCGCGCAATTTCATGCGCGACGGCATGCAGCCAGGCGATGGGGTGTTGTTCTACCACTCGAGTTGCGCCGAGCCCGGCATTGCCGGCATCGCCGTCGTTGCCTCCACCACGCGGCCTGACCCAACCCAGTTCGACAAAAAGTCACCCTACTATGACGCCAAGTCGAAACCCGAAGACCCGCGCTGGCTGCTGCTGGACGTGCAGGTTGTGAAGAAAACCAGGCTGATGAACCTGCCCGAATTGCGCGCCATTCCCGCGCTGGCCGACATGCGGCTCCTGCAGCGCGGCAACCGGCTCTCGGTGATGCCGGTGGACCAGACGCATTGGGAGCTGATTCTCAAGCGGCTTCAAGCGTGACCGCAGCCAGCGCCATGGCACGCCCCCGAATTGTCATCGTCGGCTGCGGCTTCGGCGGCCTGGAAGCGACGCGGGCTCTGCGCCGCGCCGATGTCGATATCACCGTGGTGGATCGGCAAAACCACCACCTGTTCCAGCCTTTGTTGTACCAGGTGGCCACAGCGGGGTTGACGGCGCCCGCAGTGGCCGAGCCGATACGGCACATGTTCCGGCATCAGCCCAACGTGACGGTGCTGATGGCCGATGTGGCGGGGCTGGAGGCGGCCAACCGGCAGCTGCTGTTGTCCGACGGCAGCCGCTTGCCGTATGAGCATTTGATCATTGCTACAGGCGCCACGCACAGCTATTTTGGGCACGACGACTGGGCCGCTCACGCGCCCGGCCTCAAGACGCTGGAGGACGCCTATACGATCCGCCGCCGGATGCTGCTGGCGTATGAACGCGCCGAGTACCTGCCCGTCACCGCGCCGGCACGGGAGCGCCAGGCCCTGCTGACCACCGTGGTGATCGGGGCTGGCCCCACCGGCGTGGAACTGGCCGGCACCATGGTCGAATTTGCCCACCATTCGCTGACCAACGAGTTCCGCCGCTTCAACCCGCGCGAGGCCCGCGTGTTGTTGATCGAGGGCGGCCCGCGTGTGCTGGGCAACCTGCCCGAAGTGCTTGGCAAAGCGGCCAGCCAGCAGCTTGAAAAACTTGGCGCAGAGGTGCGGCTCAACGCCCGCGTGACGCATATTGGCAACGGTGTGGTGGAGATTCTGGAAGACGGGCAGACGCGGCGCATCAAAGTGGCCACCATCGTCTGGGCGGCAGGCGTTGCCGCATCGCCGCTGGGCAAAGTGGTCGCCGCTGCAACGGGTGCCACGCTGGACCGGGCGGGCCGTATGGTGGTGCAGGCAGACTTGAGTTTGCAAGGCTTTCCCGAGATCAGCGTGGTGGGCGATCTGGCAGCGGCGCAGTCACATGCTGCAGGCAATCCACCGGTGCCCGTGCCAGGCGTCTCGCCTGCGGCCAAGCAGATGGGAAGGGCGGCGGCGGGCAATATCCTGCGGCGCCTGAAGGGTGAGGCGGCGCTGCCGTTCCGCTACATCAACTACGGCGACGTAGCCACGATTGGCCGCAACGCCGCCGTGGCCGATGTGGAATTTCCGCTCTTGGGCAAGACGCGGTTTTCAGGCTTTCCGGCGTGGCTGTTCTGGCTCTTTTTGCACATCTTCTTCCTGATCGGATTCCGCAACCGGCTGGTCGTGATGCTGGACTGGGCGCTGTCGTATTTCACCTTCAACCGGCACGCGCGGATTGTGGTGGGCAAGGACGATTGACCCCGTGTGTTGGTCCCGAGGCGCTGCTGCTTTGGACGGCTTGGGGCGTGGTGCGTTTGGCTGTCTTGCGTTGCTATTATATATATAGCTAATAAACGCCATTTCACGAGACCTGGAGGCTCAAAAAACTTCCAAGTGTGGGTTATTGGGGTGAATGTTAATACCCATGTTAATTTTTGTCTGAAGCCACTGCGCTGCCGGTGTAGCGGCTGTGCGTGTCGATCCGCGCAGCGACCGGGCCATGCGCGTGGCCCGATCGCCGCGCTCATGCGGCTGTTTTTTGGACTGCCGCTATAGTGCAATTGGCAGATCGACCGAGTGGCAACAATGAATGATGTAAACCGTATCACCCGCTTTATTCCGCAGGTTTTGCGGGATACACCATGCATGCATCGCAGAACTGCCGCTTGCTGCGCCGGCCAGTTCAAACCCGGAGGTGAGCCCCATGTCGGCTGTTCTTGAAGGGGGTTGCCTTTGCGGGAAGGTCAGGTTTCAGGCCCGTCAGGCGCCACTGCGCACACTGGTCTGCCACTGCACTTTCTGCCAGCGGATGACCGGGTCATCTTTCTATGCAGAGTCCTTGTTTCCAACCGATGCGCTTGAGTTCAACGACGGCGAGATACGCAAGTACGAGCACACCTCCGATGGGAGCGGCAAGAAGGTCTATGTGGAGTTTTGCCCCTCTTGCGGCACTACGCTTGGACTCACGTTTGAACGCTGGCCGGAGCTGCGGGCGATCTCACGCGGTTGTTATGACAACCCGAACGCCGTGGCGGTCACGTCACACATCTGGACTCGATCTGCCCAAACCGGCATTGCTCTTCCGTCTGGCATTGATTGTTTTCAAGGGGCGCGCATGACCCCCGAGGGTGAGCCCGAGATTCCATCCACATACGCAAACCCTGTCATGGCACGATGATGAGGGCCGCCCAACGCCAAGCTTTCGCCCGTCATGTGGCGCTCACACGGGCTCCCACCCATCCTCAAAGCGAATTGACAAATTTCACCAGGGCCTCGCGTTCGCTTCGCGTCATCAAAAGCACTTTTCTGCGAGCGCCATCGGCCTCGCCGCCGTGCCACAAAATTGCCTCCAGCGTGCCGCGCGCCCGGCCATCGTGCAGCAAAAAGGCGTGGCCGTTGACTTCCGGGATCAGCCCGATGCCCCACAAGGGCGGGGTGCGCCACTGGCTGGCGTTCGCCGTGCCCGCAAGCCCAGGTTTTCGGCCACCCCACCCTGGGCGAGCGTCGGCCAGGCTCTTGCCCATGTCGTGCAGCAGCAAATCGGTGTACGGGTAAATTTGCTGACGGCTCAGGGCTGGCGAATAACCTTTGCCGGTGACGTAAGCGGGCCGGTGGCAGACGCTGCACTGGGCTTGCGTGAACAGGGCTTGGCCCCGCCGCACATCCAGATCGTCGAAATTGCGCCGCGCTGGCACAGCCAATGTGGCTTGGTAGGCGACCACGCTGTTCAGGGTATCGGTACTGATTTCGACCGCCGCTTTGGCCCGGCCCACGCAGTCGGTTTGCGAAGGCGTGCAATCTTCACGAGGGAAGTGTTCAGATGTGATGCCGATGTCGCCATGCAAGGCGCTGGCAGTTTGATGCTGTAAGGAGCCGGTGCTGGCCTTCCAGCCCAAGCGGCCTGGCACTTCGCCCGCAAAAGGGTCGAAAACCCGGCTGACAATGCCTTTGATCGCATCGGTGCGGCGGGCTTGGTTGCGGGCGTTTTGTTCAATATCGCTCTCAGTGATCGCGTCGAGCAAACCCACGCCCGGCAGCTGTGGCGCGATGCGTGGGCTGACCACGGTTTGCGGCTGCATCGGGCCGTAGGCAAGCCGCGAGAACCGATAGTGCGGCTGGCGCAGGCTGTAGGCGCTGCCATCGGCAAACCGGCCTGGTTTTTCGGTGTATCTGATATGGACTTCGCCTTCGGGGCGCACACCTTTCACGGCCGCGTTGGAAAACTGGCTGCCATAGGCCGGTTCTGGCTGCGTTTTGCCTTCTGCGGCTGCGACGGACAGCCGAAACACCAAGGCGAAAGGCTGCGCCGGCATGAAGCGCCGCTGCAGGCCAGCCGCCGCGTGCGGCGCGCCACGGCCGTCCAGGCTATGGCAACCGCTACATGAACGCTCGTTGAAATGGGGTCCCAGGCCGTCGCGCGCCCCGATAGCGGAAGGCCCCACAACCCAGTCGCCCCTGAAAATCAAACTGCCCGCCGCAAAGTTGATCAGGCCTTCGGCATCCAGGTTGGCCGCCGGGAATGAAAAGGCCTGCCGACCCCGTGCATTGACAGTGGTTGCGCCACCCGGTCGCGCTTCCGGTGCATCCAAAGACGGCAGCTGCTCAGCGAAGGCCATCTGGACTACTGCGCTGCTGCCCAGAGCCAGTATTGCCAAGCGAAGCGCTTTTCGACGCAGGGTGAATTTAGCCACGAAGATAGGTGTGTGAAAAACTTTGTGCCAAGCTGCCAAGCTGCCAAGCTGCCAAGCAGTCAACGAGTCGTCAGTCCGAATCGATTGTGCCCTGCGCAGGCGAGGCACCTCATGTGGCGGGTTTTATTCAAAGAGCTTCACTGGCCCCTTGGCCGCTTTCCACCCCGAATGCACGCCAATGCGATCTGTTCGACGTGGCGGTGGTCGGTGCCGCAACAGCCGCCAAAAACATTGAGCGACTTCAGCGTTTTTCTTTTCAGACTGGCATAGTCCTGCGCCAGTGCCACCGGGTTGCCAATATCCAGCGCGGGCGCGTCGTTCAGCTCGGCGTGGCTCATGGTGGAGGCGTTGGCGCGCAGCCCGCGGACGCGCTGCTTCCATGGCTCGTCCTGGCTGACGGCGTCGCTGAAGTGGCTGGGATGGGCGCAGTTGATCATGAAGTAGGCCGGGTAGCCCGACGTGGCGTCGTCCACCTGCCGGATGGCGTCTCCCAGAGGCTGGCCGGTCGGAAGCTTCCCGTCCGTTTCGAGGGTGAAGGAAATCACGACAGGCAAGGCTGCGTTCCTGGCCGCCCGCGCCAGGCCGATGGCCTCTTCCGCGTAGTTCATGGTGATGGCGGTTGCCAGGTCTGCGGCCGCATTGGCAAATGTCTCGATCTGCACGGCGTGATAGTCCTCAGCCTGTTTCGCCGACATCTTGTCGCCGGGTATATAGCCGTCACCGCGCGGGCCGACACAGCCGCTGATGATGATCGGCGTTTCCGGGGTTTCATACTCGCCCCGGATTTCCTCGAGCAGGCGAACGCTCTTCCTGTTGGCCTCTGCCAGCGCATCGCTGCTGTATCCGAGCTTGTCGCCCCAGTCCGCGCTGGCCCGCCAGGTGGGGGTTTCAAGCACCAGGCCGCACTGATGCTTTCGGGCCAACTGCGCGTAGGTGCGAAAGTATTTTCTGAGCGCCCGTTCGCCGTCTGGCGTGCCGAACAGGTGGAAGGCGGCGAAATAGGGGAGATCCTGTCCTTCGAGAAAAATCAGCGTGGTTTCAATCCCGCCATCGGTCAGAAAGAATGCGTCGCGCATCTGTGGCAGCGCTTGCCGGTACTTGTGCATGTGACATCTCCTTTAAAGCTGAAGGCCATACGCCCGAACTTGCAAGGTTTCGGGCGATCTCATTCAAAGAGCTTCACTGGCCCCTTGGCCGCTTTCCACCCCGAATGCCCGCCCGCCATGTAACGCGCATCAAACCCGGCTTTGCGCAGGATCGCTGCCGACTCGCAGCCGATGTGAAAGCCGTAGACGCAAAACGTGACGACGGGCTCGGTTTTTGACAGCTCGCCCATCCATTCGTCGATGCGCTCGGGGTCGCGCCAGACGGCGCCCTTCATCATCTCATGGCTCTTGGTGGTGTAGTGTTTGGGGCGGGTGTCGATGATCTGGACTTGAGCGCCAGACTTCAGCATCTCGGCCACTTCTTCGACGGACACGGCGGGCACGTCGCCAAACTGCGGCTGCACCAGCCGTGTGGCGGGCGCGGCGACTTGCCGGGCATTTTCATAACGCGACTGGACAGCGTTCCACTCGATGTTGCGCATGAACGCGGCCACGTAGGCGCTGGCATTGGCGCCAAACTCCAGGTGGTAGGCGTGTTCGTACATGTCCAGCGCCAGGATGGGGATGCCGCCGGCGATGCCCTGGTCGTGGTCTTGCGTCACCAGGTTGATGAGCTGCCCATCACGCGGCACATAGGTCAACAGGACCCATCCCGAGCCGCCTGCCGAGGCATTTGCAGAGGCGTTTGCGAGCGCGGTGAATTCCGAGCGCCAGCGGTCCACCGAACCGAAGTCGCGCGTGATGCCCTTGGTCATCGCCTCAGGCACGGCGCGGCCATCGCCGCCCAGGCTGGCGAAGTACAACTCATGCAGGAGGGTGGCGTTGAGGGCAGTCGCCTGGTCACGCTTGAGCCGGAGGATCTGCGCATCTGCCGGTGCCCCTTGCAGGCCAACAGCATCGGCAGCAGCCGTGGATTCGATCTCCTCGGTCAAGGCATTGAGGCGGGCCATAGCGCCGCCGTAGTTGTTTTCGTAGTGGCTCTCGATCAGGCGTGCCGAGATGCCGTTGAGCGTCCATGGGCGGCAAAACAGGGGTGCGAGGGTGTATTTCATGAGGGTGCTCCTTTGAAAGGTCAAGCGGGGAACGATCAAGCCGGATTCAGCAGCCAACCGGGCACCGGTTTGGGCATGGGCGGGTAGGTCCAGTTGTGCTTCTCGCCCTGCGCGTGGCAGCACCACGAATACAGCGCGTCGTACATCACCATGCCCTGCGCCAGCATCTGGTGGTCGTCGCCGAAGTTGTGCGACAGGCCGAGAGAAATCGCCAGCAGGCCGGCGGCTTGCGGGGCCAGGTCCAAGCGGTCGGTGTCGGCGCCGCGCACGATGGTGGCCATGTCCAACAGACCTTGGTTTAACTTGCCCTGGTTCAACTGGCCATCTTTGTTTGCCAGCTTGTGCCTTTTGATGAAGGTGTCAAAACTGCAGTCCTCGCCCACATGGGTGAATTCGACGCCAGGCACGTCGTAGGGCGTGGCGCCCGTCTCTTTGGCCACACGCATCACGTCGGCGGCGGGCACGTAGAGGAACTCGGGCGCCTTGTCAATGAAGCGGGCGATCAGCCAGGGGCAGGCGATGCGGTCGATCTTTGGGCGTTCGCGGGTGATCCATTTCATGGTATTTCTCCTTGACGTTGAAAACTATTTGTCGGCGAGGGGCAGATTGGCTTTTTGCCATTCGTCGATGCCACCCTGCAAAAAGCGCGCGTTGATGCCCTGCGAGCGCAGGCGCAGCGCGGTGGAGCGGCCGACTTCATGGCCGTAGACGCAATACACCACCACCTCTTTGCCTTCGGGCAGATCGGCGGCCCACTGCGCCACGGTGGCCGGGTCACGCCACGACGCGCCGTCAATGACTTTGGCGGCCTGCTCGTAGACGCCCGAGCGGCGCACGTCGAGCACGGTGGCGCTTCCCGCCTTGCCTTGCAGTTCAGCCTGGGTCACCGAAAACTCTTCGCCCACGCCGTGCACGGCATGCTGGTAACGCGCGTAGACGGCGGCCCAATTGATGTTGGCCATGAAGGCATCGACCCAGGCGCCGGCGTTGGCGCCGAAGTCCATGTGGTAGGCGTGCTCGTACATGTCCAGCGCGAGGATGGGCACGCCGCCTGCCAGCGCGCAGGTGTGGTCGGCAGACCATTGGTTGCACAGCGAGCCGTCGCGTGGCGAGAACGTCAACAGCACCCAGCCCGAGCCGCCGCCCAGCGCCTTGCCCATGGCCACGAACTCTTCGCGCCAGCGCGCCGGGCTGCCAAAACTCGCCGACAGGGCCAGATCCATCGCCGGCACCGCCGGCTTGCCGTCACCGCCCATTGAGCCAAAGTGCAGCTCGTGCAACAGCATGGAATTGGCGGCGATGAGTTCTTCGCGCTTCAAACCATTCAGCTGGAAGCCGGGCGCTGCGGCGAAGCCCAACTTGCCCAACTCGGCGCGGATGGCGTTGAGGCGCTTGACGGCGCCGCTGTAGTTGTTTTGATGGTGGCTCTGGATGATTTTTTCAGAGATGCCGTTGAGGGACGCGGCGTTGAAAGGCAGGGGCTGGATGGCAAGTGACATGGTGTTCTCCTTGGGAAAAAACGGGTGTTGAAGATAATTTCGACGGATGGCCTGCGCCCACCTGAGCCATTGCCCAAGGGAGCGCGAACCGGGACCGGGCAGTTGGCTGGGCATGGTTCAAGACAGCAACCTGACGGCAAGACCCAGCACGGCGCAAGCTGCTATCAGCCGGATCACGCCCACCTTGAACCTGAACAGCGCCACGGCGGCGGCCAGCGTGATCAGCGCCGATAGCCAGTCAATGCCGCCCAGGAGCCCGGCGCCAAAACCTTGGGGCCACCACACGTGGTAGGCGAAAAACAGAGCCAAGTTGGCGATCACACCGACCACGGCGGCGGTGATGGCTGTCAGCGGCGCGGTGAATTTCAGGTTGCCGTGGGTGGTTTCGATGAAAGGGCCGCCGGCCAGGATGAAGACAAAGGAAGGCAGAAAGGTGAAATACGTCACCACCGTGGCGGCCGCCGCACCGGCGAGAAACAGCGAGTCGGGGCCGAAGACCTGTTTGGCCCAGCCGCCGACGAAGCCGACAAAGGCGACCACCATGATCAGCGGGCCGGGGGTGGTTTCACCCAGCGCCAGGCCGTCGATCATCTGCGGGCCGGTCAGCCACTGGTGGCCGTCAACCGCGCCCTGGTAGACATAGGGCAACACCGCGTAGGCGCCGCCAAAAGTGAGCAGCGCAGCTTTGGTGAAGAACCAGGCCATTTGGCTGAGAACGCCATCCACGCCGACCATTGCCACCAACAGCGCAAAAGCGGTGCCCCACAAGGCCAGGCCGGCCAGGGCGATCTTCAGCAGGCCCGCACGGGAAAACAGGGCGTGCGCCGGTGTCGGCGTGTCGTCGTCGATCAGCGCCGGGCCAAAGCTGGCTTTGGCCGCACCGTGGCCGCCACCGATTGCGAATACCTCAGGCTTGAAACGGCCCCCCAGGTAGCCGACGAGCGCAGCGCACAACACGATGAGGGGGAAGGGCAAGTCCAGCGCGAAAATCGCTACAAAGGCCGCTGCGGCAATGCCCCATAGCCAATTGTTCTTCAGCGCCCGGCTGCCAATGCGGTGCGCGGCGTGCAGCACCAGTGCCG